>CALFSW010000484.1 GCA_937916505.1 uncultured Verrucomicrobiales bacterium
TATCATTCCTCTCCCCGGATGAGAAGCGCCCAATGTAGCTTGTGCCCAGATCCAATCCATGAAAATTAGCTCGCGATTATGGCTTATAGA
Organism: uncultured Verrucomicrobiales bacterium; assembly: GCA_937916505.1. Taxonomy (GTDB): domain Bacteria; phylum Verrucomicrobiota; class Verrucomicrobiia; order Verrucomicrobiales; family Akkermansiaceae; genus SW10. The sequence continues at coordinate 91 of CALFSW010000484.1, forward strand.
GCGTCAATGCGATCGCCATGGGAGCCAGACCCAGGTCGCTCTCACGCCCGTTTGCGGGTCCTTTGCCACTTCGTTGACCGGCAGCAATCAGGCGGAAGTCGATAAAAGCTCCCTTGGCAGTGTCAAAAGTCGCCGTTCCCTGGAAAGTCGGGTTGAACGAAAGATCACCAGCCAGAATCGAGGCACTCCCGCTGAGTTGGTAGACTTGCTCTCTTCCCTTGGTTGAGATGAGCCGGGTGAAGATTTTCCCACTCTTGATATTGCTCTCTTTCCAATCACCCATCTGGCCACGCACCGCATCCTTCAAACGGGTCCGGGCAAACTTTTGGAAAACCCGGTCCGGAATGGCTCTCTTCTCCTTGCTTCCGCTGGCAAAGAATTTCGCCTCGGACGGAGTGAAATCATACCAACCAAGATTGTAGGGATTTGGGAACCGGGCATTCCCCGGACGTTTCACCTCACCACGCGGGAGATCCCGATAGACGACTTCAAGTTTGAGGCCTCCCTTCCGGAGTTCCTCACCACCATAGAGAGCCAGCTTGTTCGTCGGCACCGGTTTCGGTTTGTAATCACGCTCCCGGGCGATTGCCTTCCAACGCTCCAAACCACCACTCAAGGCATTTTGGGCCACCTCTTTGCTTTGCCGGGCGAATTTCCCGGAAAGGTAAGTCCCATCCGGGGTGAGACAGTAGAGCCCCTGATAGGTTGAGGTCTGTGCAGGGAAAGTCCCGGCAGGCGAATTGGCGACATACTTTTTAAAAAGATTCGTCGCGGCTGGATTGGGCGGATCCTTTAACCAATCAGGAGGATAGAGAAAAAAGGTCTCCTCAATGACGCAGACATACTCGGAAGCAATTTTTTGAATGGCGGGATCTGACCAGATCTCTCTTCGCCCAATGACGCCGTTGTTTCAGGTTTCCCCGCAGGGATGACCGTTCATTGCCCAAAGTAATATCGGCCGCTGGAGTTTCTCCGCCTCTTTCGCGGCCTCGGAAAGGCTCCTGTGCCATCGCACGCCCCGCCAACCAAGCTCTTGAGCCGAGGGGCGAATGAAGCGAATCCACTCGTCGAGATTGGCGCTGGTCAGCTCCGGAACCGGCCAGTCGGAATGAACCTCGCCGGGCTTGAGTCCCCGACTGGGCTTCCACTCCTTGTCCATGGTGAGACAAAGGCAATCGAGCATCCCGTGATGATTGTTCCCTGAGGTAAAACGAACGGCGATTTCCTGATCGCCTGCCTTGAGGTCCTTCACTCCCGCACGAATCCATGCGACAAAACGAAGGTCAGCTTTGTTGTCACTTGCGATGTTGATTTGCTCATGGCTCCGGCCTTTGACAATCACATCCGTCCATTCTCCGGTTCCGATCCGAACCTGCAGTTTGGTTGCAACCGGATTGGCTCGAAGCCAAAGAACATATTTGCCGGCCCCGGGCACCTTGATTTTGTATTGGGCGGTTCCCACTTTGCTTCCCCAATGAGCCAATAATCCCTCCCCGGATAATTCAGCCCTCTTCACACTGGATTACCAGCCATTATTCTGAATCGATTTTTCAGTTGCAGATTCAGCCTCCACCCAGATCGATTGCGCGAAAGCAATTCCCAGCAAGGGGACCATGAGCATGGAGGTGGCGACTTTCATCAAGCTCTATGCAACACAAAAAGGCACGGCATTCCAGCATTGAACGAGCGAAAAGGGATTGCGGGATCACATCTCCCCTTCAAATTCCATGTCGTCGCCATTGCCTTCAAAGTCGACCTCGCGGACGCGTTTCTTATCCCGGAGTATCTCGACTTGCTTGCGAAGTTTTTCACGAATCTCGGCCCCGTGACGGACCGCTCTGATATGCACCTCCGGCAGAGAGCGATCTGACGTCTGGAGGACGATATTTGAGAGACCAAAAAGTCGCAGCCAAAACGGCTTCTCCAATCGGGTGTCTTTCACCCGGTACAGTTCGACCTCGTTGATTTCCTGATTGAGAATTCCTTCATAGATTCTCATCCGCTCGCTCGTGAACTCGAACACCATCAACTTGGTCCCAAGCCAAAGCCAGCCTCCATAAACAAATGGCACCAGGGCCAAAAGGGCCAACCAAGCAGTCGAATAGAAGGCACCAATCATGATCGCAATCATCACCAGAAGAGAGAGCACGAGGGGCCAAAAGTTGACGATCTGATGTGATCGACCTTTCCAGACGACATTTTCTTCCTGTGAGGGCATACCTGATCAATGCCCAAAGTTCCTCTCATCCGCAAGTGCAGAACCGAGGAAGAATTATAACAGACACATTTCCACGGCGGCTTTCACAACCGCCTGATGGCAGCTCATGCGCTGTCCCATAGCCGAGCGACTCGGAGTTTCGAAGGTCAACGACAGTGGACACCCCATCTTTGCCAAATAAATCGCTTCCGGCCAACCTTCCGGAAGATCCGGATGCTCCGAGTGATAGATCCAACCCGGCTCGGTCACAGGGTGGTCGTCGATGATCGTCTCGGGTTCGGGCGGAAAATGAGGGGCCGCGGCCTTGAGGATCGCTCGATACGGGGAGGCTTCCCCGCCGATATTAATTTCGTAGAAGTAAAACCCGCTGCTCTCCCAGTCTTCATGCAACGACAGAAACAGTTGAGGAGCCGGTTGCTTTTTCAACCATGAGGTATGAGCGCAAACCTCTTGAGTCTGACATTGGCAATAGTCGCGGTTGAGATCGATTCCGTGAACGTTCTCCCGTGTCCCTGCCTCCAGCCCGGTAGGGTTAAGAACGGGACAAATAAGCCAACGAAAGCGATCATCAAAAAAATCCGCCTTGAGCAATTCCATCAGGGCCTGCGGGCCCGAGGGTTCGTCACCATGCATCCCGGAAGAAAGGTAGATGCATGGCTTGGAAAGATCCCCTCGATCTGAAGCCAGCAGCGGATACCCCCCGACTTCAACCAAGGTTTCGCTTTGAAAGCCCCGCGCTGTCGCCTCCCGCGACCAAGCACGGAGAAAAGCGTGCCAGTCCATTACTTTTTAACAGGCATGAAGGGCCACTTTGGGGTGCCCTTTGGCGCGGGAGCAGTGGGAGTCTTGCCCAGCCCGAAATCCTCTGCCTTCAATCCCCGCTCTTTCCATATCTTGGCATTTTGACCACTCCAGAATCCGTAAAAGCTGGGATAAAACGGATCAACAAAATCAACGTCCGCCTTATCGGGAACGTCGAGATCAAGGAGGTGGTAGCTCCCGTTTACGACAAGACGGCGCAGGTCGTTGCTCAGAAAATCAACCGAGGCACCCATCGTCGTGCAAAGTGAACGACCGGTCGTTTTTCCATCGGGCGAGGTGTAGGTATGAAGCCAGGCCAGTGCCATCATGGGATTGTTCTTTGGCCCGTCAACAATCTTCGAGGAAGGGTCCAGAGTTTCGGTCACCGCTCCGCGGAGGAGGATCGTGTCCTTGTCCGTAAGGTGCTTCACCCCGTAAACGTCACTTGGTCCAAAGACATCCTCGACCGAATTCAGCACAGGATGCTTCCCCCGCCCTTTCTCGATCACGCCACGCGCACCCTGCCTCTTGTGACCGCCGTGGTGATTCACCCAGGTCTCGCCGAGAATTTTCAGGCCCCATTGGCCGGCGCCGATGCTTCCGATCTTGTCGCCCCCTTTAAACGCATGGGTCGCGGTCCGGTATCCAATCACAGGCTTGCCCGCATTGAGGTATTTTCCGAGATGCTCAATTGTCCCGGGAGTCAGGGTCCGCATACGTGTTCCGATGATCATGAGATCTGCCGAATCCAGCTTCTCCCAACCCACGATCCCTTTGGTGTTGTTTGGATCAATGTAAGTTCCATCTTCACTCCATGCAAAGAGGACGGTGGTGTCAAACCCATGCCGTTGGGAGAGGATTTTCGCCAACATCGGTGCGCTTTCCTCCGATCGATACTCTTCGTCACCAGAAACGAGAACAATGTGCTTCCCCTTCCCCGGACCTTCCTTGCCTTTGAAAGTGAGCCATTTTTCCTGTGACACTGCCGTCATGGTGGTGGCACAGGCCAACGCGAGTCCTAAAAATTTTTTCATCCAAGCCAATAAAGTGCGAAATTCACCATGTGGAAAGGGGGAAAGATCATTTTTAAAGCAAAATCGAGGGAATCCTCCAGAAAACGCCTCTTCATTCATTCGATTTTTCTTTAGTTTCCCCCCATGAAGATCCCGAACTTTCTGGCCCTGCTCCCGCTGATGGTCGCCGCTGAGACGACCTACCCCATGGTTTTTCACAAAGCACCCTCTCCACTCTCCCCTGACGCCGTCGTTGAAGACTGGCCCCGCTTTTTTGGCCCGCGCGACAATTGCACCAGCCATGAATCTCCTCTTCGAAAGATTTTCCCCAAAGAAGGATTGCCCAAGGTCTTCGAACTGGCCCGTGGAGACTCCTACAGTTCTCCCATTCTGATTGCGGGAAAACTCCTGCACTTTCACGCCGTCGATTCAAAGGAAACCTTGGACTGCCATGATGCCGAAACCGGAAAACGCCTCTGGACCTTCCACTATCCCATCACCTACAAGGACCGCTACGGATTTTCATCCGGGCCCCGTAGCAGCCCCGTGGTTCATCAAGGGAGAATCTACCTGATCGGAGTCACCGCAATGCTTCACTGCCTGGACCTCAAAACCGGCAGGATGATTTGGAAACGAAATCTCAAAAAAGAATTTGAGATCCCACAGTATTTTTTTGGCTACGGGCCAAACCCCGTCGTCCATGGAGACAAACTCATCGTGAACGTTGGCGGGAAGGAAAATAAAACCTCAGGCACCTCCGTAGCCGCCTTCCAACTCAAAGACGGTAAGACAGCGTGGAAGCACGAAGATCAATGGGGCGCCTCATATGCTTCACCCGTCATCACGACAATTCACGGCAAGGAGGTCGCCCTGATTCTGGCAGCGGGCGAATCAAAACCCGCCCACGGCGGACTACTCGTACTCAATCCAACAAATGGCACCCTCTACTCCCGTTTCCCGTGGCGGGCCGGGCTTTACGAATCAGTGCTGGCCTCAAGCCCACTTTCCCTCCCCAATAATCAGGTCTTTATATCCGATTGCTATGAACTCGGAGGAGTTCTTCTTCAATTTAATCCCGAGCTAAAACCAAGCCCGGTTTGGAGTGAGCGATTCTTCGGGATGCATATGATGATCCCACAGGTAATTGATAATCACCTTTATGGATTTGCAGGTCGCAACATTCCCGACACACAACTGAAAGGAATCGATCTGAAAAGCGGAAAAATCACATGGGCCGACGACATGCGTTGGAAGGAAGACAGCCGTGTGACAGGTCTATTCAGAGGGTCATTTTTACGCTTGGGGGAACGCCTCATTTCTCTCGGAGAAGACGGCAGCCTCCTTGACCTTCAGCTCACTAGCGAAAAACCCACGATCAAACAAAAGACCAGGCTCTTTTACGCCCGTGATACCTGGACCCCTCCTGTGATTCATCGGGGACTTCTCTATGTCACCCAGAACACCAAAGGATTTGATGGGTCTTCCCGGAGGTTAATTTGCTACGATTTTCGTCTTAACACAAAGTAATCACATCCCAACCTAAAACCGTTGATAACCATACATTTCGATTGACTCGCCAAATCATACCTCCAATTATTCAGGAATGGCCAAAGCAAAAAAACAAGCAAAGCGGTATTCCGCCGAGAAAAGAAAGGAAATACTGGACTTCATTGCAAAAGAAGGCAGAGGAGGACAAACCAAAGCCGTTGCAAAGTATGAAGTAACAGCTGCAACTATCGCTTCCTGGAGACGAAAAGAAGGAGGATTGCCGGCAATCTCGTCCACAGGCGGAGGTTCGAAAGAACTTCGTGCGGTGGAAGAACTTGCCAGCTTGCTCAAAGAGATCGCAACGACCGAGGCATTCCTTGCAAAACTCAAGAAGGCTTACAAAAAAGCAAAAACCAAGCTCTGATCACCATCAACCACACCAAACACAAAGAGTTCCGGTCAAAACGGGAGCTCTTTTTTTTTGCTCTCTATCCACCAAGATAACTCATCTCGGCCTTGGGTTGATCCACCTCACCCCTTTTTTCCGAATAGCGATCAGAACGCCTTCCCCATAGACCGCTGATGAAATCCACGACCTCGGTCTCTGTTTGAGCCTCGCGAAGAAGAGATCTTAGATCCGCTCCTTCACTGGAGAAAAGGCAGGTGAAAATGCGCCCCTCGGCTGAAACCCGAAGCCGGGAGCAGTCACCGCAAAACGGCTGACTGACCGAGGAGATAATCCCAAACTCTCCTTTCCCATCCACAAATCGCCACCGTCGGGCAACCTCACCCGGATAAGACGCCGGCACTGAAACCGCGCGCAACTCTCTCGTAATCCCCGCCAGAATATCCTTGGAGGTCACGACATGACTCATATCCCAGCCATTCGTTTCACCAACGTCCATAAATTCAATAAATCTTACGGTGACGTCATGCTCTCTCCCCCACCTTGCCATGGGAACAATCTCTTGCTCATTAACCCCCCGCTGCACCACCATGTTCACCTTCACGGGAAGCCCGCTTCGCCGGGCTGTCTCGATCCCGGTTAGAACACGTTCCAATTTGGCACCAACTCCGTTCATCTGACTAAAGACCTTCTCATCAAGAGCATCCAGGCTCACGGTGACACGGTTCAAACCCGCCGCCACCAATCCCTCCGCATGGTGGTTCAATAGAATCCCATTGGTCGTCATAGCGAGATCATCAACTCCCGGAACAGCGGCGATCAATGCCACCAAATCCTCCACTCCTCGCCGCATAAGCGGCTCACCTCCGGTCAGTCGAATCTTGGAGACCCCCAACTCAACACCCGCACGCACCGTTCTTACCAACTCGCCAAAGGTGAGAATCTCGTCCCTCGGAAGGAACTGATAGCCCGGACCAAAAACCTCCATCGGCATGCAGTAACGACACCGGAAGTTACACCGGTCCGTCAATGACAGACGCAAGTCGCGAAGAGGGCGTTTTAATTGATCCAACACGGAAGGAATGTTTCGTCATTTTTCAAAAACACCAGCGCAATCAACCGCTTAGGCCGGCTCAACTCTCCGTAATCGCTCTTCCGCCCAATCTTCAGGTTCCCTGGCCACCCGTTGACAAATGCGTTCCACACAGCGCTCCCACACTTCCTCTCCCTCGAGAATCTTGACTTCTATTCTCAGGAAGTAAATTGGCACATCAATTTCGTCGGGCCTCGGAAAACGGACCGCGTCCTTTTCGGTGGTCACAATCATATCCACCCCTCGGTTGATACAACGATACATGAAGGGTTCGATCTCTTTTTTGGAAAAGGCATAGTGATCCGAGAAAGTGGTGTGGAAGAGCACCTTCCCTCCCAGTTTCTTCAAAAGGCTGTCAAAACTCTTCGGCTGGGCAATCCCCGAAATCGCCCCAATATATTTTCCCTTGAGCGCTTCCAATGGGAGCACCTCGTCATGAAAAACTCCCTGAAGATGCTTCGGCCCGTGGCTACACTGAAGAATTTCAGCCTCTTTGTTATATTTCCGGACGCGCTTGATCAGAGCATCAAGAGCTTGTCCGTCACACTTGGTGAGAAATATATAATCTGCCCGGCAAAGGTTCGAGGGAGGTTCACGCAAGGTCCCCCGTGGCAAAATGTAGCCATTCCCGAAGGGCGCGTTCTGATCAACTAAAACCACATCGAGAGAATGGTCCAGATCGAGATACTGAAGCCCGTCATCCAAAAGCAAGGTATCGACCCCAAGTTCCTTTACCGCAAATCGACCGCCCCGCACCCTGTCGCGATCCACCAACACCACCACACCGGGCAAATTCCGGGCGAGCATATAAGGCTCATCCCCGGCGTATTTGGCTTTCAGCAATATCTTTTTGCCGTCACTGACAATTTTTGGAGGACTGGTAGCAATCTCACCGGTTTCCGGATTTCTCCACTCCTGGGGCTTCCTGAGCTCTTTGCTTTTGTAGCCCCGACTCAGGATGGCAACCTTGCGGCCCCTCGCGGTGAGCTCCCGGGCAAAGCGCTCCACAACCGGCGTCTTTCCAGTTCCCCCCACCGTGATGTTTCCAATACTCACCACCATCGTGCCGAGATTGGATTGCGTCTTCCATCCCTTGCGAAAAAGGCGCAGGCGGACCCTCACCCCAACCCGGTAGATCCATGACAGCCCCCTCAAAAGGACCCTCATCATGGTAGGCCCGAAGCCGCGGGCACGACCGAAAATCACATCGGTGGCCCACTTCTCCAGTTCGTTCTTATCGCCTGCCATGAATGCCTATTCAGAATTACTCCTTACTTTCTTTGTTCGAAGGATCTCATCATCGTGGTCGTGACCCTCATGATCATCGTGATCGTGATCACAAGTGCAGGCATACTCCAGGAAGTCACAGGTCGGACAGTCGTTCAAATCGACATTGAATTTGATATTGGGAACTTTCTTCCCCTCGCTGTCTTTGAACATGAGAATAATGGGAACGAGTTTTCCATCGGGAAGCTTCTGTTCCGAAATCAAGCCGTGCTTCGTTTTCTTAAAGGTGAATCTGGTCGGCGCCGAGAGCTTTCCGCCAATCGCCCGTAAAGTCGTGTCGGCCTCGAGTGACTTTCCGTCGTCATCAACAAAGGTGATCTGCACTTTGCGCTCCTTTGTAATGAAGAATTCCGCATGGGGAACAACCTCATGCAAGATTCTCCCTCCGTTCGGAGCTTTGATCTCGTGGTCGGCATGGTCGGCAGCTTCCCCACTGCCGTGTTCGTGTTTTTCTTTCTTCCCACCCTTGTCATCGGCAAAGACGAGCGGCAGGGCGAGAGCTGAGATCAGGATTATTTTTTTCATGGTTTTTTGTTTTTCTTGTTGGAGTTTACCCTGCGGCAGGAGCTTCTGCACGAAGAGCTTTTTCTGATGATTTCTTGCCGAACGTCCAGAAAACCGCAGGGGTCACTAAAAGTCCAAAAAGAGTCGATGTCACTAACCCTCCGACGATCACGAGGGCTACGGGATTCAATATTTCTTTACCGGGAGCAACCGAGGGATCGCCCGATTCGACAAAGGGAAGGAAGCCCAGATCCATGGTGAGAGGCAATAGAGCGATGCCCGCCGAGATCGCCGTCATCAAAACAGGAACAAGCCTTTCAAGCGTTCCGCGCACAACCATCGCCTTGGTAAAGCCCTCCCCTTCGTGCTTCATGAGATGCAGATAATGGGAAATCATCATGATGGAGTTACGGGCGGAAATTCCCGCGATCGCAATGAAACCCACCAAAGTCGCGATGGAGACATTATCGAGATCCAACTTGGTAAGAAGAACTCCCCCGCTCAAGGCAATCGGCACATCGATGAGCACTTGGAAGGTGAAATTGGCGCTTCGAAAGTAGCTGAAAAGTAGAAAAGCGACCACGACGAATAGAATGATCGAAGTCTGCATAATGCGGTCGGTGGCCTGTTCCTGGGCGAGATAATCACCTTCATAACGAATGTCATATCCCGCAGGGAGCTTGAGCTCCCTGGCGACTCTCTCCTTTAGCTCGTCAACGAGCTCAACCAGGTTCGGAGAGGTTGGATTGATCGAAACCACAAATCGACGCAGGGTATTTTCCCGCATGATGTTATTGGGACCGTTCGCTTGCCGGATATTCGCGATATCCCGCAAAGGAACCTGAATCCCTGACTGGGTGTCGAGATACAGGTCACCCAGCTTCTTCGGACTGGAGCGCCACTCTTCCGGCAAGCGCAGGACAAGATCATACGTTCTCTCCCCATCGTAAACCTCGGTCAAAATTTCCCCTCCTATCAAGCTCGCAAGCTCGTCGTTCACTTTTCCCGGAGTCGTTCCATAGACCGGAAGACGCGACGGATCAGGCTCGATCCGGAGCTGTGGAATTGCCGACTGCGCCTCGGGACGGGCTTCCTCCAGCCCCTCGATGCTGCGAGCAATTTCAGTAACGTCATCACCCAACTTTCTTAGGACCTCGAGATCCGGCCCGGTGATCTTGATCGCGATCTTCGCCGAAACCCCGGACAACATGTGACCGATGCGATCTCCAAGGGGCGAACTCATCGCGGAGAAAGTGCCCGGAATGCTTTTCATCGCATCACTCAAATCCTTAAGAACTTCTGATTTGGGACGATCCATGTGGTCATGAAACTCGACCTCAAACTCCACGGTCGAGACCGGGACAATATGGTCACCATTCTCGGCCCGACCCGCGCGATACGAGACATTTTTTACCTCGGGGATCTCTTTGATGAGAGCCATCGCGGTATGGCTGATTTGATTGATTTTTTTAAGCGATGTCCCGGGGCTTGCTGTCGTAGCAATCACCGCCGTGGGCTCTCGAAAAGTAGGCAGGAAGTTCTTTCCCATCTCAGGGTAAACCACCGCTCCCGCCGCAACCAAAATTGCCGCCAGGGCCATCACAACAAAGGGCTGGGCCAAGGCCGGACGCAACAGGATACTCTCAAAAGCACCCTTCACCATGACGAGCAAAAATCCGTCGCGATGCACCTTGTCGGGCTTCGGCCGGAGAAGGTAGGAAGAAAGAACCGGGATCACCGTCAATGACACCAGGAAAGACGCCGCCATACTGATAATCGTGGCATAGGCGATGGGAGCAAAAAGACGCCCCTCCACTCCGGAAAGCGAAAGGAGAGGAACAAACACCAGAATGATCAAGACCGTCGCATAGAGAATCGACGACCGGATCTCGGAGGACGCCGCGGCAATAATGGGCAGCCGCGGTTTTCCCGGATTTTCCTTAAGTCGCCGGAAGACATTCTCAACATCAACAATGGCATCATCCACCACCATGCCAATCGCGACCGCGAACCCGCCCAGCGTCATTGAATTGATTCCGAGATCAAACAACCAGAACACCAGAACCGAAATCGCCAACGAAAGCGGAATTGCCGTCAGCGTGATCAAAGTGATCCGGAAGTTCAGCAGAAAAAGAAAGAGAACCAATGCCACCATGATTCCTCCGTGGATCAGGGCATCCTTGAGATTATTAAGAGAGAGATTAATGTAATCCGCCTGCCGGTAGGCCACATGAAGCTCCACCCCTTCGGGAACCGTCCCCCGGAGATCTTCCAATGCTTCTTCCAGCTGCCTCGTCAAATCCAAAGTGTCGTATCCCGGTGCCTTGGTGATCGAGAGAATGACCGCCGGATGCCCTTCAGCCCCGGCATCACCGCGCATCGGCTCGGTGTCCCAAACCACCCGGGCCACATCCTTGATACGAAGGGGACGGCTCTTCTCATGCCGAACTGTGGTCATCGCAATCCGATTCAGGTCGGTCGTCATCGACAGGTTCCGCACCATGATCTCCTGCGAGTCTCCCTCAATGTATCCTCCGGTGGTGTTCCGGACGGAATTTCCGGCAGCAGTACGAAGTTCATCGTAAGTCACTCCCAGCGCGAGCATTCGTTCGGGATCGGGCTGAATCTGAATCTGACGAATTCCACCACCCATCGGAAGGACTTCCGCAATTCCCGCAATTGATTGAAGACGACGTCCCACCACCCAATCAGCCTGGGTCCGCAGCTCTTGCGGAGAGATTTCCTCCGAAGGATCGAGCAATGCCACCAACATGATGTTTCCCATCAGTGACGTTGCCGGAGTCATGTAGGGAGTCACCCCTTCGGGAAGCTTGATCGCACCAAGGCGTTCCTGCACAAACTGCCGGGCTTCATAAATATCAGTTCCCCAATCAAATTCCACGAATGTCACGCTCAGTCCGACATCACTGATGGTCCGCAATCGATTGAGCCCGTTCACTCCCATCAACCCCTGCTCCATCGGAATGGTCACCCGGGTTTCAACTTCCTCCGGTGAAAGCCCGGGCGATTCCGTTAAAATCGTGACCGTCGGCTTGGTCAAATCCGGAAGCACATCAACGGGAAGCTCCTGCGCCTGACGCACCCCCAGCACAATCACCACGATTGCCATCCCGATGATCAAGGCACGTTGTGCCAAAGAAAACTGTATCAGCTTGTTGAGCATCGGACTAAGTGAGCTTGGCGAGCCTGCGCTCAAGAATAATTTGGCGGATTCCGGAAATCACAAGAAGCACTCCAAGGATGACACACGCCATGATCAAAAGCTTGTTGATCGGGCCGGCGTTTTCACCGTGCTCATGATCATCTCCCTCTCCTTTGCCCTTGGTTTTCTTCTGATCTTCCGTCAATTCGCTTCCATCTTCATTATGGACGTGACCGTGGGCGGCATCGAGCACCTCCTTGAGAGACAAGTTTCCGCCGCCCGCAAAACCGAGGAGATAAGATCCATCCGTCACGACATCGACACCGGCAAAGAGCCCCTCCTTGATCTCAACAAAAGCATCGTTTTCCTCTCCGGTCACAACAGGTGCCTTGATGAAGGAATTGGGAAGATCAAAATCCTGCACGTAAACCACCCGATTGGTGAGATCCCCTTGCACCGCTTCACGGGGAACGACCGTGATATCTTCACGGGTTGCTGTAATAATCGAGAACTCTGCCCTCATTCCGGGGCGTAGCTTATTCCCGGTATTTTTGATCAGAAAAATGGCATCAAATGTTCCTGAAGAAGCATCTGCCTCGGTCCCGAAGCGGATCAATTCTCCTTCAATCGTCTCCCCCTTCATTGCTGGAATTTGAATGCGTGCTTTGGTCCCAATATCAAGCTTTCCGGCTTCCTGTTGCGGCACCCGGGCAATGGCCCAGAGGCTGGTGAGATCGAGGATATCGAGCAGTTCTTTCGAGGGATCAACCGGCTCGCCAAGGCGGACATGACTCTCCGCCACGATCCCGGAAGCCGGGGCAAAGACGGGAATGACCTTCCCCCCAATCTGGCGACTTTCAATTTTAAGAATCTCGTCCCCCTTGGCCACTTGATCACCCGCAATCACTTTCAGGTCCACCACACGCCCCGGGATCCGACTGGAAACCACACTATGACTGCTGGGAATCTCACGAAGCGAACCGATCGCAAAGAAAGTGCTCTCAAAGGTCATCTCGGTTGCGGTGAATGTCTCGATCCCAAGGTTCTTCATCGAGGTTTCATTGAGATTCACCCGTTCCTCCTCCCCAATCACGGGAAGAAGAGAAAGCAAAAGTAAGATGGTAATTTTCATTGGGCGGTCGCGGTGAGGTAGTTGGCGTAGGCAAGATGAAAATCGCGCACAGCTTCCAGGTAAGAGGTTTCAAGACCGAGCTTTTGCTCCTTGGCGAGGAGGACCTCACGCAGAGCGACCTGCCCCTTTGCTCTGGCATCTTCGGTTTTTTCAATGTGGGAATCAGCAAGGGGAATCAATCGGGATTTGATCTGCCCGGCAAGAGCCTGCCATTCCTTCATCTCCGCATAGGCGGCATGAGCTTCGGCATTGATCACCCTCTCCAACGCCATCGTGCCAATCGCCAATCGATCAGCCCTCGCCTCGGCTTCGATGGTTTCCCCAAGTGCCGACGGGTTTTCCCCAAGAGGAATTTTGAACCGAACCCCAAAGATTTGTTCAAATTCAAACCCCTCCGGTTCATCACGCTCACGTCCGACTCCCGCAAAGACCCCCGCTTCAAAGTCGTCCAACCGTTTCGAACGCGCCAAATCTGCCGCGGTGGTCGCACTTTTCGCCCTCAATCGGGCGGCTTCCAAATCAGGACGACGATAGCGGGTCACATTCATCATCGGCATTTTGGGTTCCGGTAAAGAACCGACCAAGATGAGTTTCCCCTTCGGCTTCATCCCAAGAAGCGGCTTCAGTTTCGCCAGCGCAAGGGTCTCCTTAATCCCGATCTGCCTCGCCTGATTACTCAGCTTGGTCGCTTCAAGCAAGGCAACCCCGGCATCTAGCGGCGAAGCCTCCCCTTTTGCCGCAGCTTCTTCGGTAAATTTGGTCAACTCACGGGCATTGGCCTCTTGCGCAACCAAAAGCGTTCGCTTCTGACGGAGTGCCAGGATCCCCACCAAAGCCGAACGCGCCTGGCCCACCAAAATCCGCTCGGCATCACGGACCTCGGCTTGCGCCGCTTGGATGAGAATCTCCGAAACTCTCTTCTCAATGAGCAGCCTGTTGGTGCGGGGATAGTTTTTTGAAATCCCAACCGTCAACATGAAGTCGTGGAAACGACGATTGGTCTCGAATTCAACCTCGAGCTCGGGATTGCCGGCGACTCCGGAACGCTTCAACTTCCCCCTGGCCTCGGCAACCAGAAGCCTGGCGGCCGCGAGACTGAGATTACTTTTCCGGACTTGCCCGGGCAGAGTTTTCAAAGACACTTCCAACGATTCCGGGGAAGTTGGCATACTCATTGTCAACGACGTTGATGCCTCAATCGGGGCTTTGACCTTCACAAGGGGCAGCCGGGTCACCGTGTCGTCTGCACAGGACCAAAGAATGAATGGGAAAAATAAAAATGTTCGTTTCATGGCGCGATGGGGCCGGAGTTCAAAAAGGAAAAACGAGACCGTTCGACAGTCACGTGGGAACGAAGCTCAAAGCGGAACGATCCGCCGAGCACAAACGAGACATCAGAGCCTCAATGCAGCATCACGCCGAAAAATCGGCAAATCAGGCGGAGGCGGATCGACAAGGCTCATGATCACGGGAAGATCCTTCTTCTCAGAGATGAAAAACAAAGAGACCCACGAAAAATCTTCCGGGATAAGTGCCACCGGAGGGGCTGGTTGGGTCAACGAATTCCACTGAAAATCTCCCGCATCCACAGTCAAAAATTCGTGATCCTCTTCACATGGAATTTCAATCGGAGCGCTGTCATGCCCACACTCATCGTGACAATCAGCTTCAATCGTATGCTGACCGACAAAAACCGTCTGTTCAGCAGCGCAATAACTAAATACAGGCAACTGGAGGCCGATGAGCAAAGTCATGACCAAAATAAAAAAAGACGCTGACAGCTGCCTCAACACTTTTAGGATCTTAACAGATCATTGCCCGCCGTCAACCCGTTCAATTCATCACACAAGTATAAAAATCCCGGTTGCAGCCTCTTCCAATCACGACACAATTACCCCGATGACTTTTGACATGGAAGAACTCCCCCCCGGGGATCGATATCGCATTCTCGCTTCGCTTGTAACTCCCCGCCCCATTGCCTGGGTGACCACACAGGACCGCAAAAACCGGCTCAATGCCGCCCCCTTTTCCTTCTTCAATGTCTTCGGATCAAATCCCCCCATCGTCGCCTTCGCGCCCGGAAACAAGGACCACCACACCCCCAAAGACACCGCCCGCAACATCCGGGAAACCGGCGAATTCGTGGTCCACATGGTCGATGAACCTCTGGGCAAGGTCATGGTCGCCACCTCCGCCTCCCTCCCGCACGGCGAAAACGAACTCGACCTCCACAATCTCACCACCCTTCCATCGGAAAAGATTTCCGTCCCCCGCATCGCCGAAGCCCCCGTCGCGCTGGAATGCACCGCGCATTCCACCATCGAAATCGGAAGCAACCGCCTCATCATTGGCATCGTTCACTTCGTCCATGTCCGCGAAGGAATCATGGATGAAAAAGGTTACCATCAGGAAGGCCAATACCATCCCCTCGCCCGCATGGCCTCACCCGATTGGTATTCCCGCACCACCGACCAATTCGAAATCCCCCGCCCTGATTAGTCCCGGCCCCTCAACCACGTATTCAAAATTCAAAACCGGGCGGTCGACGTTCCTCTCCCCGCTGTTCAAATCCCATCATTCACCATGCTCCTCTCCTACGCCACCCTCTGCCCCTCCACTTTGGAACCCCTCGTCTTCCTCCACGGACTCGGCGCGGGTAAAACGCAAACCACTTCCGGACTCCCCCATCTCGAAAACACCCATTTGATCGCGCCCGACATGCCCGGCCACGGCGAGTCGATGTCCTTCGATCCCGACACCTTCTCCTTCGACTCCTTCGCCGACCACGTCATCGCCCTGATGGATCACCTCGGCATCGAAAAGTGCCACCTCGGCGGCCTCTCCATGGGCTCCGGCATCACCCTCAACCTCGCCCTCCGCTACCCGGAGCGCTTTAAAAAACTCATCCTCCTTCGCCCCTCCTGGCTCGCGTCCCCCTGCCCCGCCCACCTCAAACTCGTCGCCGATGCCGGAGAAATGCCCCAATCCGACTTCGAAGCCCTCCCCGAATTCCAAGCCCTCCTCGCCGCCAACCCGCCCGTTGCCAACTCCATCACCGCCGTCTACCAACGTCCCGACAACTCCGTCCTCTCTCGCATGTGGAATTCCCAACCATGCCACTCCCTCGCAGACCTCAACTCCATCACCGCTCCGGCTCTCGTCATGTCCAGCCCGCGCGATGACCTTCACCCCGAATCCGTTGCATCTGCCATTGCCAACGCACTCCCAAACTCTCAACTTGTCCCCCTTCCCGCCCGCTACCACGAGCCGGAGGCCTATCAAAAATCTCTCAATCAACACATCAACCAATTCCTAAACTCATGATCACAAAACGACTCACCACCGAACAGATCCTCGCCAACCTCAAAGCCAAGGTCAACGCCCGCATCCCCATCATGATCTCCTCCGCGGGATCCGGCCTCGTTGCCAAACTCCAGGAATCCTGCGGCACCGATTGCATCAACACTTTCTCCGGCGCCCGCCTGCGCTCCAATGGCATGGGCACCATGGCCATGATGTGGCCCATCCTCGACTCCAACAAACAGACCCTCGACTACACCCGCGAAGACATCATGCCCGCCCTCAGCGGAAAAGCCTTCGTCTGTGCCTGCCTCAATGCCAACGACCCTCTCAAGGACATGCGCATGGTTCTCCAGGACTGCCTCAACATGGGCGTGCAATCCGTCTCCAACATCGGCCCCTCGATTTCTTACATCGATCACGACTCCGAGATTTTCAAGGTCATGACCTCCGCCGGCATCACCCTGCAAAACGAGATCGACATGCTCATCCTCGCCAAAGAAGAAATGAACATGGTCTCCATCGGACTCGCCTTCACCGAGGAAGACTCCTACGCCATCTGCGAGCAGGCCAAGCCCCACGTCTTTTGCTACCACGCCGGCACCACCAAGGGCGGGATTAAGGGATACGACAACGGCATGACCATCGAGGAAACCGCCGTGCAGACCGAGAAAGTTTACCAAAAGTGCCGCGAGCTCAGCCCCGACACCATCCTCGTCGCCCACGGCGCCGCCATGGAAACCCCATCCGACGCGCAATACATGCTCAACCACACCAGCGGTCACGGCTTCTGGACCGGTTCCTCCACCGAGCGCCTCCCCATCGAACGCGCCGTCACCGCCGCCGCCGACGAATTCCGGGGCCTCACCTTCGAAAAATAAAAGCGTAGATCGAAGCTCCAGCTTCGATTCCCCGCCCTCAACCAAACAGGAGGAATTGACTAAAAAACTAGTCAATTACTCCTTTTTTTGCGTACTCTTTTCTCATGGAAACAAAACCCGCTGCTTCGAAACCTTCCCCTTCCCCGACCTCCCTAAAAGCGAGCTGAAACCCGCATTCGCGACCTTGGCGAGCGGCTGGACTCCCCCACGCAAAGCCCGGCAAGCCGCCCACCCCGAACTCACCCTCCTCAAGCAAATCCACGACGACCTCGATGCCGTCGTCCTCGAAGCCTACCAGTGGCATGACCGTCCCGGTCATGATCCCCTCCACCGGGCCTCCCTCCAAACGAACACGACCGGGACGGATCGTGCCACTCTCCCTCTCGCCGACCGCCTCGCCCGCGGCGACGAAGACCTCGAACAAGCCATCCTGCAACGCCTTGTCGACCTCAACCACGAGCGCGCCGCCGAAGAAGCCCGCGGCCACATCAGCCAAACGCCGCCACGAAATCCAGGACCTCCTGGACACCCTACAATCCCTGGGCCAACTCTAAAATGGAACGCGGTGAAATGCCCTTGGGGGCGTCCCCCAAAGCCATGCCCCCAACCAATCTGCGTAAATCTTCTTAATCTGCGGACCCTTCCCCAACCAAGCCTCCGCTGCTCTGCTGCTCCGCGTGAGACTCCCCTCTCAACCCGGCATTCAAAAATTTAAAATTGGATGTTCGACGTTCGTCTCCCCCGATACTCACCAGGCATCATTCCTCAATGATCCGGAAAAAGATCTTCTTTGTCTCTTCGGTGAAAACTCCCGGATCAGCAAAGACCGTCGTCGTCGAACTTCCTGCAGACTCGATCCCGGAATCGACCGTGTCCCAGACAGCGAGGTCATCAGAAGCCTGCACGCTGTAGGTTCTGTTGGAACGGGAATTGAAGGTGATGTTGACGGACGATCCATCTCCCGACCGTTCAAATCCCGTGATTTGAAGCGAGGCTGATCGAGCATCCCCGGCAATCGACCCCGGATCGTCAAACATTCCGGCCACCTGATCCGGAGTGAGCTCCACATTGTAGAGTTGGAAGTCATCCATGTCCCCATTGAAGCCAGTCCCCGCTGCGGAGCGGGTTCCGATCCAAAGGCGGGAATTTGTCTCTCCCGAGTATTCCGGCACTTCAAAAGTCTCGGTGTTTTCGGAAATCAACGCTCCGTCAATGTAAAGGCGGGTTCGATCAGCAAGGAAGTCTCCGAATCCGGTCGAATCCAGGTGCGTCACCACGATATGGTGCACCGAGTCATCCGGAACCAAATCCAAATCGGAGAGGACGACATCCACTCCGGAAATCCGAAAGACAACCTCTCCACTCGTCCCAATCGTGCACCCGTATATCGAGTCTCCCAAACCAAAACCGGGATCGCGGTTAAAAAGGGTATCGTCACCGGCTCCGGCAGTGGGTCTCACCCAAACGGAATACGTAAAAGTGGCCGTGTGAGGAAATCCGTTGCCCGTTAAAACAAAGTTCCCGCTACTTCCGGAATCATTGAACTGAGTTGAAAAACCAGCTCCCCCGACAAGGGAAGGTCGGCCAAAAACAGGGGGAGCCGCTCCGGCATTGACAATCATTGCGGCGTCAAAATTATTGCCCGATGTTTCAGCAGGGACCCCAAAACCACCCGTTGTGGAGCCCGCAGGATCATCGAAAGGCAGTCGAAAAAGGAGCCCTTCAATGGCTTTGGCCTCAAGTGGAAGAGTTAAAGTCGGGTGAACGATGTCATTACTGACGATCTCAGCAACCGCAGAAGCGAAGGCATCGGAGCCACCAGGATTGAAATTCACGCTGATAAAGGCACCCGCCCCCGGTCCAATCGTGAGGGGAAGGGTCTGATCAGTGGAAAATTTTGCGGCATCCGGCCCGGTAATATTTAAGGCCGTGATCGTCGCCAACGAGTTTCCCTCGTTATACAAAAATATCTCACCCTCGACGACTTCAGCAGCCCCACCCACCGGAAAGACCGGCAGATCATAGCTCAGGTAGACCTCGCCATCGAGTGTGATCACGACCTCGTATTCATCGACACCACCTCCGGGAGCCCCGCGTCCGGTTCCCCCCGCGTTCAGATTGGTCGGCAAACTCTCGGCGTCAGACGCCGCTCCAGGAATCCAATTCCCAACCGCCAGAAAGTAAGTGTCATCAGCCACTGCGGTGAATCGAAGATAGGAATCACGTGAGATCCCATCGTCATCATTACTTGCCAACAGCGTCCCGGCGCTATTGTAGATTCCAATCAGGGAATCAACGGCTGTCCCGTCGATGTTTGAATTCACATCAAAGACAATCACCTGCCCGGCATTGGCCGCTACCGAAAAGAAATCAAAGTCACCTGTCCCGTTGCCAGTGGTGGGTCCAAACGGCCCATCCCCGTTGTTTCCAATCGAAAAAACACCTCCGGACGATCCCGCCGTCAATGTTGAATCTGTCGCGGTCGGAATGCTGTCATTGGGCTCGGTCTGGATCAGCTGAGCCCTGACCGAAGGGCAGACCACCATCAAAACGGCAGGAATAAGATAAGATCGTTTCACCGCGGGACGGTAATTCAATCAGGATCGGTGTGACAGAAAAAATAATGAACTTCCCGGCGAAGGGCGATTGGCTTGAACCTCCTCATCGCCTACGTAGCGGGGAAATATTTTC
>CALFSW010000485.1 GCA_937916505.1 uncultured Verrucomicrobiales bacterium
CCCCGTTGAGGTAGATCTTGAGGTCGCCACCAGGAACGAAGGTGGCAGTGATGAAAAACCAGGTGTCATTTTCGGGAACTTCGATAAACGCCACCACGTTGCTGGATCCTTCCCCGTCCACGCGAAAAGCCATTCTATTTTCATTTCCTCCGCTTTGAATAAAAAGAGACTGCGGGCCATCCCGCCCGTCTCCGCTGAAGTCAAAAATTCCGTGAGGATTTGTAGTCTCATCAACTTCGAGTTTCACCCGGGAGAAAAAGGAAAACTCGCCGGAAACGTCTGCAATAGCCGGATCAAGGTCAATATATCCTGTGTCGTCAAAAGGGTTTCCTCTGGCAAGTCCCGAAGGGAAGGTCGCCGCGGTATTGCCATCGAAGCCTGCGGATGTGGTCACCTCGGCGCCATCTGTGCCATTGGAGGAGCCAACGCGGTCGTTGCTGTTCTCTTCAAAGTCGTAGTAGTGGACGAGATCGGCACCGGAAGCGAAAAGGGGGAGCATCGGAAGTCCCAGGTAAAGCAATCTTCTCATGATGATCCCGTTTAAACGACAGGGCGTTGGAGATTTTGCTAAAGTTTTTTAAAATAATTGGTAGGCAGAGTCAAAATCGACCGTATGAAAATTGTTCTGGTATTTTTTTTCAGTCATTGCAAGCTGCTCATGCAATGCCATCTCCTGAAACGAACATTCGTATCATCCTCCCCACCCGCCGCAATTTTCTTGCAGCCACGACCGCCGCCGCCGCCGGGCTGGTCGCCACCACCCAGACCTCTCATGGGTTTCTTTTTCGTCAGTCGCCACCTTTAAGCCTCAATAGCCTGCCCAAAAGCTGGGTGAAGCTTGAGGGAGAGCGAAAAATTCAAAGTTATGCCAAGTATTTGAGTGGGCTTCGTCTCAAGTATGTCTCTCCGCTTCTGGTGATCAAAGCTCATGCCAAAACAAAGGGAAGTCTCTGGAATACACTCCCTCCCAAGTCGATGTGGCGTGCCATGGCCGGAACGCTGAAGGCTGCAGACCGTGTTG
The DNA here is from genome assembly GCA_937916505.1 of uncultured Verrucomicrobiales bacterium. Lineage (GTDB taxonomy): Bacteria > Verrucomicrobiota > Verrucomicrobiia > Verrucomicrobiales > Akkermansiaceae > SW10. Next base: position 1,022 of record CALFSW010000485.1, read on the forward strand.
CGGCTACTCTTGGTCAGCCGATCAAGGATGTGACCTCGGCATATCGCAGTCCTTCCTACAATCGCCGTTGTCCTGGAGCGAAGTCCCGCTCCTGGCACATGCAAAATTTTGCGCTTGATCTTAAATTCAAGGCTTCCCCAAGCTCCGTGGCCCGAGCTGCCCGCTATGTGCGCTCCAAGGGGGCTTTCAAAGGTGGTGTCGGGCAATACTCCGGTTTCACCCACATTGATACCCGTGGTCAGAATGTGGACTGGTAATCTTTCCCGCTAAAACGAACTTTCAAAAAGGCCACCTAACGAGGGGGCCTTTTTTCGCGCTTTTTTGGATGGCGCAGGAGTTTGTTGGAAGCCGATGATCGGAATCCAATGGCGGTTGATTCTCTGATGGAAAGAAGGGGAGGCGATTCGCCTGACTCTATCCAGCTTCCACTGCACGGGCGCAGCGCAGGATTTTCTTCTCTCCCAAATGGGGGCCAAGGATCTGAAGGCCGACCGGAAGTCCGTCGATGGGTTCAAGAGGAACCGAAATTCCGCAATTGCCAGCGAGGTTTGCGGAAATGGTGTAGATATCGGCGAGGTAGTGCTTGAGAGGATCACCGGAGGCGGAGCCCATTTTCGGAGCAGTCTCGGGTGCGACAGGAGTGAGGATGGCATCGACCTTTTCGAAGGCTTCCTGAAAATCCCGACGAATCAAGGTGCGCACTTTTTGAGCGCGAAGGTAGTATGCGTCGTAATAGCCGGAAGAAAGAACGTAGGTCCCCAGGATGATGCGTCGTTTCACCTCGGATCCGAAGCCGGCTTCCCGGCTGTCGGTGTAGAGTGCGAGCATATCCTCGGGGTTTTCGGTGCGATTGCCGTAACGGACGCCGTCGAAGCGGGAGAGATTGGAAGAGGCCTCGGCCGGGGCGATGATGTAGTAGGTGGCGACAGCATACTCGGTGTGAGGGAGGGAAATCTCCACGATCTCGGCTCCCTGGGATTCGAGTTTCTTCGCTGTCGATTCGATCCGTTCCCGGATCTTGGGGCAGAGGCCGTCAGCAAAGTACTCTTTGGGCAGACCGAGTTTCATTCCCGAGACGCCGGAGTCGAGCCCTTCGGTGTAATCGGGGACCGGGTCGTTCAAAGACGTTGAGTCGCGAGGGTCTCCTCCGGCGAGGGCATTGAGGAGAAGGGCGGAATCCTCCACGGTGTGGGTGAGGGGGCCGATCTGATCGAGCGATGACCCGAAGGCGACGAGTCCGTAGCGGGAGATGCGTCCGTAGCTGGGTTTCAAACCTACGACGCCGCAATGGCTGGCAGGTTGACGGATGGAGCCTCCGGTGTCGGATCCAAGGGCAGCGGGAATCAATCGGGCGGCAACAGCAGCGGCGGAGCCTCCGGAGGATCCTCCCGGAATATGTCCGGGGGCGGCGGGGTTTTGAGTTGTTTGAAGTCCGGAGTTTTCCGTTGAGGAGCCCATGGCGAACTCATCGAGATTGGTTTTTCCAAAGGGAATGGCACCTGCGGCTTTGAGCTTGGTGATGGCGGTGGCATCGTAAGGCGAGGTGTAGGAGTCTTTGAGGAATTTGGAGGCACAGGTGCAGGGATGGCCTTCGACGTTGATGTTGTCCTTAATTCCAATGGGAAGTCCGCCGAGAGGCAGGGAGAGGTCGGCTTTCTCGGCAGCGGCGAGGGCGGCTTCGCCGTTGTGGGAGAGAAAGGCGCCGATATCGCCGTCACGGGAGGAGATCTGGGCGATAACATCTTCGACAATGTCACGGGCGGAAATTTTTCCCGAAGTGAGTTGGCGGCGAAGCGAGCTGAGAGAGGAGGCAGCGAGTGACATGGTCGGGAAAGATTAGGCGTCGACGACTTTGGGGACCCTGAGTTGGTTGTTGGCCTGGTCGGGAGCGTTCTGAAGGAAGCCTTTCGGAGGGAGGCTGGGGACAGGGATGTCTGCGCGCACCCGGTTGGACAGGTCGTTGGCGTGGGCGGATGGTGCAATGCCTTCGATATTGACCTCCGAGAGCTTTTCGATGTGCTTCATGATGTCCTCAAGCTGCCCGCCAAACCGAGCGACTTCCTCGTCGCTTAGATTGATGCGGGCGAGGTTGGCGACATAGCGGACATCGATGTGTGATTCGGCCATGCGCGGAGAATGTACCGGAGCCGCGCGGGATGGAACCGCAAAGAGGGGGCGTGGTGGAAAAAAATCCCTTCGGCGATTTCCCCTTTATCTTTCCGGAGCGTAAAAAATGCGTTGGAGTTTTTCCCGGCGTGAATTGGGCCCGGGTGGTGCCGGAGGGCGACTTTAAAAATGAGACGGTTGAAGCTGCGAATACTCGCAGAGGTTCTTTCCCGGACGGTCTTCGACAAGGAGCCGGAAAGGCCCATTAAGAAAGCACTCCGTAGCGCACGAGAGAGCTGTAGATCCACCAACAGACCGACACGGTGGCGGCGGCGAGGAGGACGAAGAGGACGGTGTTGCGGGTGCGGTAGCGGCGCTCGTTGATGATTTGTCCCTTGCTGAGGTCGGCGTAAAAACGGCGCTCGCGGCGGCGGTCCTCGAAATCATCGGGAGCCGGGATGGTGTTGCGTTCGCGTTCGCGTTGTTCGAGCAACTTCAGGGGAGCGTTCTCGATCAGTGATTCATACTTCGCGATCTCGGTGTCCAGCTCCGAAAGTTCATCGGGTGAAGGAGCCGGGGATTGGCGTTTCATTTTACGGAAGAACATAATCCGATTGAGTTTACTTGAAGAGATAGATCAGGAGGGCGAGAGAGCCCAGGATGATGACGGGCAGATTGAAGGCCAGCCCATTTCGAACCATGGTTTGAAAATCGGAGTTCGAAGCAATGCTGCCGGTCGAGGAAGACGACCCGCCAAAGACGCTGCCTTTGCGGGTGCCGGTGAAGTAGGAAACGGCCTGTTCGTATTCGTCTTCCGCCTTGTCCAGGGTGACAAGAGCTTTTTGGAGTTCGATGCTCAGGGATTCCTTGGGCCAGGCCTCGGGGTTGAGTGTTTCGATCCGGTTCAGATGATTGACGAAAGCGGTGCGTGTTTGGTCAAGATCGTCCATCTCCTGTTTCGACTCAAAAAGTTCGCGTTCGATTGTGGTGATGGCCGTGGAAAATTTTTCGGCGAGATTGAGTTGTCCGTTTAGAAATTCCTGTTTGCGGTGGTTCAGGTCTTCGAGCGCCAGTTTCTCCCGCTCAAGCTGGTTGCGCTGGGTTTGGAGCAATTCAAGCTGTGACTGGGCATCGGCCAGTTTCCCTTCAAAGTCTTCGGTGAAGGCGGGACTGTCAGATGGGATTTCCATCTGGGTTTCACGGACTTTAATGTGTTGTTTACGCTCTGCAGTGGTGGCCATATTGCGGGAGAGGTTTGAAAAAGGCTTACGTAGCCTAGCTCCGGCACTCGATGTAGACGAGTTTTTAATTAGGCAAACTTAGATTTCTTCTGATATTGATTGTTCAGGAGGATCATCGTCGCGAAATGGCTTTGAATACCACCGCCAGCAGGGGCGGAAGAGGGCTTTGAGGTCTTCGATAAAAAGGTAGGCTGCCGGAATGAGAAGGAGGGTGATCGCGGTGGCAAAAAGGATGCCAAATCCCAATGAGACAGCCATCGGTTTGAGGAACTGGGCATGAATCGCCCGGTCAAACATGAGGGGCATGAGGCCGGCAAAAGTTGTGATCGAGGTGAGGAAGATGGGCCGGAATCGCCGGACACCTGAAATGAGAACGGCCTTTTTCAACTCCATGCCTTCCCTTCTTTTCTGGTTGATGAAATCGACGAGAACGAGGGAGTCATTCACCACGACTCCGGTGAGGGCCATGATGCCGAAGACGGAGAGCCAGGAGGGAGTGATGCCGAGAAGGATGTGCCCGATATAGGCTCCAATGACCCCGAATGGAACGGCAAGAAGAACGATGAATGGTTGCAGGATGGATTTGAAAGGAATCGCCAGGAGGGCATACAGGACGAGGATGAGGCCTCCAAAGAGCCAATTAAAGCGACTGCCGGTTTCGCGGTCTTCTCTGACATAGCCCGCCCAAATCCAACTTTGGTTGGGATCTTGGGCGACAAGGGCTGAGATTTCCGGTTCCAGTCGTTCCGCCATTTTGAGGATTTCCACTTCGGGGGAATCCGGACGGGCATTGACGTATGAGACTTGCGCTCCATTGAGCCGGGTGATGGTTCCGGGTGCTTCCTGAAGCGCGGCGGTAGCAACGGTTGAGAAGGGGATGACCGAGCCGTTGGGAGCCTGGATGGTGAGATTTTCGAAGGTGAACATCGATTCTCGCTTTTCTTTCGGCAAGCGGACCATGACACGGATTTCCTCACCGTCGCGTTGAAGTTTTTGAGCCTCTTCACCATAGAAGGACTGGCGAATTTGTTGGGCGAGTTCGCGTTGGGTGATCCCCAGTTCAAGCGCGCGGGGTTTCAAGGTGATGGCGAATTCCTCGCGCTGTCGTTGATTATCGGCGTGGGCACCCTGGATGCCGTCCTGGGCTTCGAACAGGAGTTCCAGTTTTTCAGCGATGGTGCGTTTTGATGCGCTGTCCGGTCCACGGAGTTCAACGCTGAGGCCATTGAGTTCATCGCTGCCACGGCTCCGGCTGCCCCATTCTCCTGAAACACGAAAGTCCCGGACTCCGGGAATTTTTCCGACGCGCTCGCGCCAAATATCTGCGATTTCAGCGTTTGTGAGCCCTGGTTCGCTGCGCTCGCTTGGAGGCATGATTTCGAGGGAGGCGAATCCCTGCTCGGGATCGCCCGCTCCTCCGTGGCGGGATGAGCCGGTGCTGCTCATGACATTGCGAATCAGGGATTCTCCGGTGCCTGGATCAATGAGTTCCGCTTTGAGTTCTTCGGCGCAGGCCACGATGTGATCGATCTGTTTGTTGGTCTCGGCAAAAGGGGTGTTATCCACCATGCTGAGGTATGCCGAGATCCGGTAGCGTTGGATTTTGGGCATATCGACGAAGCCCATTTCACCGCTTTTGTGATAACCGACTCCGGCCATTGCGAGGGCGAAGAAGAGACAGATGGTGGTGTAGCGATGGTTCGTGGCGAAATGGAGCACCGGGCGATAGACTTTATCAATGAAGCGTTCGAGTGAGTCGGCAACTCTTTTTTGAAAGCGGGCAAAGACGCCCATCTTTTTTCGGTTGGTACTAAGATGCTTGAGGTGGGAAGGGAGGATGAGTTTTGACTCGATGAGGGAGAAGACCAGCACGGCGGCCACGATCGGGGGAATTTGATTGGTCCAATTCCCCCAGAATCCCGGGAAGTAAGAGAGGGGAATGAAGGCCACGATGGTGGTGATCGCTCCGAAGGTGACCGGGGTCGCGACTTCCTTGGTCCCCAAAACCGCTGCGTCAAGGGGCGGGAGGTTTTCGCGCAAACGCGTGTAGATATTTTCACCGGTGACAATGGCGTCATCGACCACGATTCCGAGAACAATGATGAAAGCAAAAATGCTCATCGTGTTCGCAGTGATGCCAAAGTAGGGCATGAGGAGAACTCCGCCGGCGAAGCTGATGGGAATGCCAATGACCACCCAGAAGGCGAGCATCGGGCGGAGGAAAAGTCCGAGGACAAGGAGGACCAACCCGGCACCCATCATGAGGGAATTTCCGAGGGTGGAAAGGCGTCCTCTGATTCGGATCGATTCATCGTCCCAGGCAAACAGTCTGATGCCATCCGGGAGGAGATGTTTGGTGTCATCGATATATTTGCTGACGGCGTTGGAGATCTTGATGGCGTTCTCATCGCTGGAGCGAAGGATGTCGATCATGATAGCGGGGCTGCCGTTGAAACGGGTGATCGTTTCGGCATCTTCGAAGCCGTCTTTAATGAGGGCGAGATCCTCGACCCGAAGCTGGGCGCCATCGGCCGAGGTCACGACAATATTTGCAAAATCATCACGGCTGTAGGCCTGGCCATCAGTCCGGATCATAATGGACCCGGCCGGAGTGCGGAGGGAACCTGCCGAGAGGGCGAGCGAGGAACGCCGGATGGCGCTCACGACGTCCTCAAAAGAGAGCCCGTGATCACGAAGCTTCCGGTCGTCGGCTTCAATGCTCATTTCGAGTGGTCTGTTTCCACGCATGTCGGTGCGGGAAATATCGGGGAGATCGAGGAGTTCGTTTTCGACCCGTCGGGCTGTCTTGTAGAGATCGACATCGCTCAGCTCACCCGTGATGGCGATGGTGAGGACCTCGCGATAGTTCGACATGTTGGGGATGTCGATGCGGGGACGTTCGGTCTCTCCGGGGAAGGTGTTGATGGATTCAACCCGGGCCTCCACTTCGTCGCGGAGTTCCCTGAGATCAACTCCGTCTTCTGCTTCGACATCGATATTGGCCGAGCCGCTGCGGGCGTTGGCCTCGATGAGCTTGACACCCTGGAGGTCGCGGAGGGCCCGTTCGATGGGGATGACAATGTGTTCTTCAACATCCTGCGGGCTGGCCCCGCGGAAGCGCATGTTGATTTCCACCTCGCCAATGTCGTAGGAGGGCTGGACCTCCAGCGGAATCTTGTTGAAGGCGGTGTAGACTCCACCCAGAAGAATCGCCACCAAAAGGAAGTTGGCGGCGATGTCATTTCGGGCAAACCAGTGGATCATCTGCGCCGACTATAACGGGAGTTTTGGAGGTGTCCTGTCGTTTCTTGCGAATTTACGTTTGAGACCGAGATGGGCCATTCCGGTGGTAAAACCGTCGTTTGGCTTTGGAATTAAAATTGGAGCACTTTTCCAAAGGATCGATTTTGCGCAGAGTGTGACGAGAAAAATTCTCCAAGGAGGCGGGTTGAGCAAGAAACGCAGGGAAGGAGAACGTAAAAAACCGGAACCCGTAAACGGGTTCCGGTGCGGGAAAAGGGGATCAGGACCGGGACGGTCAGGGCGCTGCCACCTTACTTGTGGTTGACGCGGGCGAATTGTTTGAGGCGGAGGCCGTTGAGGGCGATGAAACCGGTGGCATCGTTCTGATTGTAAGCTTCTTCCTGGCCGCCTTCCATGGTGGCAATGTCTTCGTCGTAAAGGCTGTTCGGAGAGCGGCGTCCGGCGTTCATGATGTTGCCTTTGTAGAGCTTGAGGCGGACTTCGCCATTGACGGTTTTTTGGGTCTCGGTGACGAGGGCCTGAAGGGCGTCGCGCTCGGGAGCAAACCAGAAGCCGTTGTAGACGAGCTTGGCGTAGGTCGGAATGAGGCCATCGCGGAGGTGCTGGGCGTCGCGATCGATGGTGAGGGTCTCGAGGTCTTGGTGAGCCGCGAGGAGAATGGTTCCGCCGGGGGTCTCGTAGATGCCACGTGACTTCATGCCGACGAAGCGGTTCTCGACGATGTCGATGCGGCCGATGCCGTGCCTGCCGCCGAGGTGGTTGAGCACGCGCATGATGCCGTATGGGGTCAGGAGGGTGTAACCGTCTTGCTCGCCAACGACTCCGAAGTCGCCGAGTTCCTCAATGTAGCTGGTCAGGTTGTCGTTTTTAAGGCCGATGATGTTTCCTTTTTCGAAGAGGCATTGGAGATACTCGGGAGTGTCGGGTGCTTCTTCGGGAGAGACGGAGAGGACATACATGTCCTTGTCGGTCTCGGTGGTACCGTCATACCAGGTGTCCTCGAGCGCGCCCGCTTCGAAGGAGATATGGAGAAGATTGCGGTCCATGGAGTAGGGCTTGCTCTTGGACGCCTGGACGTCGATGCCGTTCTTTTCGCAGTAGGCGATCATTTCGGCGCGGCCGGGGAATTCCTCGCGGAAGGAATCGTCACGCCAAGGTGCGATCATTTTGATTTCGGGAGCGAGGGCATTGAGGGCGAGCTCGAAGCGGACCTGGTCGTTTCCTTTTCCGGTGGCTCCGTGGGCGATGGCGTCGGCGCCTTCGGCGATGGCGACATCGAGCATGCCCTTGATGATGCAGGGGCGGGCGATGGAGGTTCCGAGGAGGTAGCGGCCTTCATAGACGGCATTGGCCTGGAACATGGGGAAGATGTAATCGGCGGCAAATTCCTCCTTGAGGTCGCCGATGTAGCATTTGGAGGCACCGGTCGCGAGGGCCTTGGCTTCGAGGCCGTCAAGTTCCTCGGCTTGACCGACGTCCGCGCAATAGGCAATGATTTCGGCGTTATATTTCTCTTTGAGCCAGAGGAGGAGAACGGAGGTGTCAAGACCTCCTGAGTATGCGACCACGATTTTCATCGCGGTTGGGATAAGGCAGAGAAGCGGGAATGGCGAAAGCTTTTTTAGGCTGGAAAAGATTTTGGGATCCCGGAGAAGAGAGGGGCTTGGGATCGGGGAACGGGCTGACGTCCGGGTTCCAAGGGTTAAGGGACTTCAATGTAGAAAGGTTGGGCGCTCATCCGGAAGAAGCTTTTGGAGGTAAGGGGAACAGTGGTTTCAGATGGACCGGTGATCTCGATGGGGGCTCCGATTTGGGTCCAGCCGGGCTCGAGGAGGGTGGAGCTGGATTCGAGGGTGTATTGAACGCCTTCGATACCGGTAAATGAGACGGTGGCGTTTGAGCCTTGGGTTGAGATATCGATGGTCGGGGGAGCGAGGTCGGGAAGGACGGCAAAGTTGTCGATGGCAATGGCTTTTCCGTCGGCAGCAGTGGAATTGGGATAAAAGTTCAGTCCAATTTCGACGATACCACCCAGAATGGCGTCAGTGAGTTCGACTTCGACGAATTCCTCGTCATCTTCATCGTAAATGTACCATTGGTCTTTGGACAAAGAATTGATCAGGCTCGACCAACCGGAGTCTGCCGTTTCATAGTCGTCACTATAGTAAAAAGTATCCCCCGAAAAGAGGTAGAATTCCATATCGCTGAAGGTTGTGATGTCCTCGACATAGACATCGCAATAAATGGTGTCGATGCCGGCCGAGTGGTAATCTCCGACAAAGTATCCTTCAGAGGAGATGATGTCGGCGAATAGGGAAACGGCCGAGCCTTGGGTAAAAGTGGCGAATATTTCTGCGTCGGTGGTTCCCGGGAGTTTCCATGGAGCGACAAAGGCTTCGTCCGTGGCGTAATTGTAGAAGCCCCAACCATTGGCATTGTCTTCTTCAGTAAAGGTCTCCAAGGCGCCGAGAGTTTGGGCGTGGAGGGGAGCGGCGAAAACCAGGAGCGTGAAGAGGGATTTCATGTGGATTTAGACGAACGATTCTTCATTTTTCAGAAATTGAATGAAAAAATCGACCCTTTTCCCAATTCCCGTCGTTTCGGGAGAAGTTTAAGGAACGAGGCTTCGGAAGTATTTTTCCGCGCCGGTCAGGGGTGGGGTGGCCCCGCAAACCGGTCGTTTTTGGAGGGAATGCAGCGTGGGCTATTGACCCGCTTTCTCAAGAAAGCGGACGAGAAAGTCGATGCGCTTTCGGACCTCGGGGGTTTCGAGAAGGCGTTGGCGGTCGTTGGGGTCGTGGATGAATTGTTGGGCGACGGCGTCCGAGCAGGTGGCGGAGTCGCCGGCTTTATCCAGGGTGGCATTCATCTGTTCGTTGACCTCGGAAGGGAAGCTGGAGAGGGCCCGGTTGATGGCGCGGCGAAGTCGATCGAGGGATTCTTTTTCTTCATGGGCCGGGAGGGTGGTGTCGAGAACAGGGCGGATGCTGGCGTAGGGGTAGGGTTTTTCATCGTGCCATTCTTCAAAGTAAACACGGAAGATTCCGTGGAGGAGGAGGTTGGACGTGCCTTCTTCGGATTCGCGGGAGGCCCGGATGAGGCCAATGGTCCCGACGGGGGCGGCGCCGCGTTCCGGGTCGTGGCTGTCATCGCCGAGGAGGTTGCCGACGCAGAACATACAGTCACCTTCCAGGGCTTCTTCAAGCATCTTCCGGTAGCGGGGCTCGAAGATGTGGAGGGGCATCCCACCGTGAGGGAAGAGGACGGTGTCGGGCAGGAGCATGACGCCGCACTTTTCGGGGATTTCGAGCGAGTTCATCTAATTGGTGTCGGGGGCTGGATGGCGGGTGGGTCACCTAGCGATTGGCTTTTAGCTTTTTGGAGAGAGCCTTCGGCTCGGCTTTTGGAGCTAAGTGCCAACCGCTAATCGCTAATTGCCAGGTGGTTCGGAGACCCTTCGACTTCGAGAGCTAAGAAAGAGCTTGGTTGAGGTCTTCAATGATGTCGTCGATGTGCTCGATGCCGATGGAGAGGCGAACGAGTTCGGGACGGATGCCGCCGGCGAGTTGTTGTTCCGCGTTTAGTTGGGAATGCGTTGTGGTCGCGGGGTGGATGGCCAGCGATTTGGCGTCTCCAAGGTTGGCGACGTGGGAGAGCAGCTTCAGGGAGTTGATGAATTTTGAGCCGGCTTCTGCTCCGCCTTTGATGCCGAAGACGACGACGCTGCCGCCTTTGCCGCGGAGGTATTTTTGGTTCTTGGCGTATTCGGGATCGTCTTCAAGGCCGGGGAAGCGGACCCACTCGACTTGCGGGTGATTTTTGAGGTGCTTGGCGACAGCGAGGGAGTTTTCGCAGTGGCGCTCCATGCGGAGGGGGAGGGTTTCGATGCCCTGGAGGAACTGCCAGGAGTTGTCGGGTGAGATGCAAGCGCCGAGGTTGCGGAGGGGGACGGTGCGCATACGGAGAATGTAGGCGAGGGGGGCGAGCATGTCGGGGAGATCGTGTCCCCAGCGAAGGCCATGGTAGGATCCGTCGGGCTTGTCGAAGAGGGGGTGTTTTCCTCCAGCCCAGTTGAAGCGGCCGGAGTCGATGACGAGGCCCCCGAGGCCCGTGCCATGTCCGCCGAGCCATTTGGTGAGAGAGTGGACGACAATGTCGGCTCCGTGGTTGAGCGGGTTGGTGAGATAAGGAGTGGAGCAGGTGGCATCGACGATGAGAGGAATTCCGTGGGCCTTGGCGATCTCGCCGACGGCGTCGAGGTCGGTGACTTCGAGAGCGGGGTTGGAGACTGTTTCGCAGAAGAGGGCACGGGTTTTGTCGTCGATGGCGTTTGCGAATTGCCGGGGGTCCTGGGAGTCAACGAAGCGGACTTTGATGCCGAGGGCGGGAAGGATGTCGTTGAACTGGGTGTAGGAGCCGCCGTAGAGATTCCGGGCGGACACGATGTTGTCGCCTGCTTCGGCGAGGTTGATGATGGAGTTGAAGATGGCGGCGGTGCCGGAGGAATGGGCAAGGCCGGCCAGTTCGTGGGCCCCTTCGAGGAGGGCGATGCGCTTCTCGAGGACATCGGTGGTTGGGTTCACGATCCGGGAGTAGATGTTCCCGAGTTCTTTGAGGGCAAAGAGGTTGGCGGCGTGCTCCGTGTCCTTGAAGGTGAACGCCGTGCTCCGGTGAAGGGGAACGGCACGGGCACGAGTGTCGGAATCGGGCTGATGGCCTCCGTGAAGGCAGAGTGTTTCGTGTTTCATGATGGGAGTTGTTTGGGTGTCGAAAGTTTGAAAGTGGTTGGAATACCTGGCGGTTGGCGATTGGTATTTTCTTGCGAGCCTGTGGCCCGGTGGTTTTGCCAAAGGCCAAAGGCTAAGAGCTAATTGCGAGATGGTTTGAGCGTTCTTTAAGTTGCGGGAGTCGTCCGGGGAAGCGATTGGGTTTCCGGATATTTCTTTTTCCAGAGATCGTAGGCTTGGAGGATTTGCTCGGTCTTGCGGGTGGGGGAGAGTTCCCAGGTGAAGGGCATTTCGGGTTTGAAATGTTTCAGAAGGTCGTCGTAGGGTAGGCTTCCGGTGAAAGGAACGCGGTGGTCGCGTTTTGGCCATTGCACGTCGTGAAGGTGGGCTCCGATGAGGTAAGGGGCCATTTTTCCGAGCCATTCGTCGTGATCGAGAAGACCGAGGTTGTGTTTGAGCCCGACGTGACCGAAGTCGTGCCAGTAGCCGATTTGGGGGCAGTCGGCGAAGTGTTCCTGAAGGGCGACCATTTCGCGTTCGTCGGGAACGTCTTCGTATTTCGAGCGGGATTCGACAGCAAGGATGACTCCGGCTTCCTTGGCGGGTTCGACGAGTCGTTCAAGTGTCTTGATGGCGCGTTCGTAGTACTTGGGCCCCGATTTTTCGCGCTTCTTGACGCAGGCCAATTTGTCGTCGGCGTATTCGTCGGTGAGTTGTTCTCCGTTTCCAAGTTTTCTGGTGAGGGCGCCGGTCCATTTTTTATGGGGCATGGGAGCGACGGAGCCCATGTGAAGGACGACGTAGTAGGCTTCAAACTTCTTGGCTATTTCGAGAGTTTTGAGGGTTTCGCGAAACGCCTTGTTGCGCTCGTTGACATTGTCTGAAGAAAACTCGTAGGCATCGGGGGCATCGATCATGACCTCGGTGGGCGAGGGAAAGTAGTTATGGACGCCGACGCATTTGAATTTTTTGGCGGCGAAGGCGCGCTGGATGCCGGGGAGCTTGGCGACGGTCATGCCGTGGGAGAGTTCAAGGGTGTCGAACCCCATTTCGAGGATTTCGTCGATCATGTCCTCGCCGTCGGTGTGGCGGGAGTTGTTCCAGCAGGTGGAGAAAGCGAGCATTTTTAATGGTGAGAAGTTGAACGTCGAACGGCGAACGTCCAATTTTGATTTTTTGGTTGAGGGCGGGGACGCAGGCCGGGACGGCCGCTCTCCATATTGGTTACGGTTGTTTTTCGACGATGCAGTAGAAGGCTCCGGTTTCGCCCTTTTCTGAGCGGAAGATGGGAGCGAGGGAGTGGGAGCCTTTGGTGAGTTTTGCGGTGAAGGTGATGTGGGTGTCAGTATCGGTGACTGCCTTGGTGGCGACTTCTTGTCCGTTGAGGACAAGGGCGGCGCTGGTGGCACTGATGGTGGCTCCGGGGTTGGCCCGGAAGGCTTTGCTCGCTCCAGGCACGTTCGTGCCAGCGGGGGCGGAGGCATTGATGGGGAGGTTTGCTTCCGCGGGGTAGCGACGAAGGGAGATTTTGTAAGTTCCTTCTTCGAGGACTTTGATGGCCCAGTGACCTCCGAATTTCTCTGCGAGTGTGCCTTTGGTGGTGCGGATCGAGCCTTGGTTCCAGGGAGGGAAGACGTTGAGCCAGTCGTGGGCGGTCATGGTGACGATGGGATGGTCCGGATGACCGAGGTGGATCTCAGTGGTTTGGGAGAAGGTGGGTTCAAGTTCGTTCCACCAGGCCTCGTAGAAGGCGCGCATTTTGGCGACACGGCCGGGCTTGTTTTTGGCGATGTTTTTTGTCTGACCGGGGTCGGCTTTGATGTCGTAGAGTTCCTTGCCGTTAATGAGGCGATATTGCTGTGACATGACTGCTGATTGACGCCACTTGACTGGATCAACGACGCGCTGGGAGTCGGTGATGAGGTAGCGGTCCGGCCATTGAACATTGGTATCGGGATCGGCGAGATCTTTGAGGGAGAGGCCATCGAATTTGACGTCGGCGGAGTTGGGGACATGGCAGACTTCGAGGAGGGTGGGGACGACGTCGATGGCGTGGCAGAGGGTGTCGATTTTGCGGTGTTGATTGAGTCCGGCAGCGGGCCAGTGGATGAACATGGGAACACGGTGTCCGCCATCATAGGGGGAGCCTTTCTTGCCCTTCATGCCGGCATTGAAGACGTTTGCGCCTCCAGCGGTTCCGTTATCAGTGGTGAAGATGAAGAGGGTGTTTTCGGAAATACCAAGGTCGGCGATGAGCTTGCGGGTGGCTCCGACGTTGTCATCGATGTTGGTGATCATGCCGAAGAAGGCGGCGATGTTGGGTTTTTGATCCTTGTAGAGGTCCAGGTATTTCTGTGGGCAATGGAGAGGTCCGTGGGGGGCGTTCAGGGAGATGTAGGCAAGGAAGGGCTCTTTTGCGGCGGCCTTGGTTTTGATGAAATCGTGGGCTTTGTCGAAGAAAACATCGGTGCAGAAGCCTTTGGCGGGGACGATTTTCCCGTTGTGGAAGTAAGAGCCGTCGAAGTAGGAGTTGTCCCAGAGGTCGGGGGTTTGTCCGACGCCGCCGCCTCCGTGGCGGTAAACTTCTTCGAAGCCGCGGTCCTCGGGGCGGTAAGGGTAGTTATCGCCGAGGTGCCATTTTCCGAACATGGCGGTGGCGTAGGCATTGGCGAAGTGTTGGCCGAGGGTGACTTCGTTCTCACGAATCATGGAGCGGCCCTGGATGGTGTGCCAGACACCGGTACGGTTGGTCCAATGGCCGGTGAGAAGGGCGGCGCGGGTGGGTGAGCAAGTGGGGGCGACGTGGTAGTCGGTGAAGACGGTGGACTCGGAGTAGAGTTTGTCGAGGTGGGGGGTCTTGATGACGGGATTGCCGTGGCAGGCGAGGTCGCCGTAGCCCTGGTCATCGGTGATGACGATGACGACGTTGGGGCGGGTTTGGGCACTTGAAATGCTGACGAGGGCGAAAAAGCCGAGGATTTTCTTAATCATGGTCTTAGAGATTCAGGAGATTGGAGGCGAAGCCGAAAGCGATGATGACGATGACGGCGATGAGGTTGGCGGTCTTTGAAAAGCGAAACTGGGGAAAGATGACCTGAATGAGGATCAGGAGGAGGAGAGTAAAAGAGGGGATGCGGATGAGATCAATCCCGCTTTTCGCGGGAGGAAACGCAATGACGCAAATGACGTAGACAAGAAGTCCCCGGTAGAGGGATTTATTTTTGAACTGGGGGTGGTTTTGCTCTGCCATGCGGGACCTCCATTCAAATATGAGATTTGAAAATTGAAAGATGGGAATTGAGGAGAGAGATTTGGGGCACGATGAATTTGAGCAAAGAAATGCTGATTGCGGTGCTGATGGGTGGACCAGGAGCAGAGAAGGACGTTTCGATGGCTTCGGGGAAGGCTGTTTTAAAGGCTTTGAAGGAAAAGGGGTTTAAGGCGGTGGGGGTGGAGGTGTCGGATCTGGAGCCAGAGTTGCCCGAGGGGACGGATTTGGCGTTCAACGTGATTCACGGGACTTTTGGGGAAGATGGAGATTTGCAGAGGTATTTGGAGGGTCTGGGCATTCGCTACACCGGGGCCGGGGTGAGGAGCAGCGAGGTGGCTTTTGACAAAAATCTAAGTAAGGAATGTTTTTTGGAGCATGGGGTGCCGACGCCGGGATCGGAGATTGTGGATTGTTCCGGGGGGGTGGGCTTGCCTGAAATGAAGGTGCCGTTTGTGGTCAAACCGCCGCGGGAGGGATCGAGCGTGGGGATACGGGTGGTGAAGGAAGAGGGGGAAGCAAGGGAGGCCATGGAACATGCCGCGAAATTCAGTCATGACCTTTTGGTGGAGGAATTTGTGGAGGGGCGGGAGTTGACTGTGGGCGTCCTGAACGGGGAGGTTTTTCCAATCGTCGAGATCGCACCGCCAGAGGGTGATTGGTACGATATGGAGACGAAATATCCCTGGCTGAGCGGAAAGGAAGTGGGTAGCCAGTATACCTGCCCGGCGGATTTGACGCCTGAAGAGACCTCGGTTGTGCAAACTGCGGCGAAGAAAGCCCACGATGCGCTGGGAATTGAGGTTTACTCTCGGGTGGATGTGGTGTTGACTTCCTTCGGAAGTCCTTACGTTTTAGAAGCCAATACCATTCCGGGAATGACCGAGACCAGCCTGCTTCCGATGGGAGCAGCTGAGGCAGGGTATTCTTTTGGCGATCTATGTGTGAAGATTGCCGAACTCTCTCTGGCCGCGAGGCCTTGAAAAAAATTCCCATGTTCTCCCGTCGTACATCAGGTCGCACGCGCAAGTCGCGCCAGCGGATGCTTGCCCTCAAGGTGAGTTCTCCGCGGATTGTGATGTTTGACTTTTTGAAGTTTGTCTCCCGATTTTTTAAGTTGGGCGTGGCGATGTTGGTGATGGTGGGAGTGGGATTTGGGCTGAGCCACGGTTGGAAGAAGCTTTTCGTCGAGAACAAGGAATTTCTGGTGAGTCAGGTGAACCTCCTGACGATGGATGGAGATGAAACGGAGTTTTTGACTCACGAACGTCTGATGGCCCGGTGCGGAATCGATGCAAGCGCCACGATTTTCTCCCTTGATACGGACCGGTTGAAAGCCTCCCTCCTTGAATTGCCCGAGATTACGGACGCCAAAGTGAGTCGCCGGTTACCGGGAATCCTGAAAATCGAAGTCGCCGAGCGTAAGCCGGTGGCCTGGGTGGCGTGCCGATCGCTTGGAATCAAGGAGCGCAGCAGGGAGCGTGGGTTTTTGGTGGATGAGAATCATATTCCTTTTCCGTGTGCGTCCGAGGAGCTTTGGAAGTACGGGGAAACACTTCCCGTGGTATTAGTGCAGTCGGCTGAGAAAAATGAAATTGTCGAGGGTGAGCCAATTGCCCACGAAGGCCTGAAGTATGCCTTGGATCTGATTAAGCTCGCGGATGAGAAGCTTGTCGGGGTGGAGAAGCCGGCCTGGGTGATGGTGAAAGACGAGATCATGCTGGAAATGAAGACTCTCGGCGGCGTTCTCGCGACCCTTTCCTACTACGATCAGGAACGTCAGCTTAAAAATCTTTCGAAACTCACTTCCCATGCCCGTGAGCAGGGGAAGGATCTCGCCCAGGTGAACCTCATCCCTCGTCGCTTCGTTCCGGTTCACTATCGCTGAAGCTCCCCTCAATTTAAGTTCATATGGCACGTTCCAAGATTCATGTAGGCCTCGAGATTGGTTCCACCAAGACCGTAATGGTTGTGGCGGAAATCAAACCAGATGAGTCAGCCAAGATTCTTGGGATGGGGGAGACCCGTTCGGCCGGGGTTCGGAAGGGTGAGATTGAAGACTATAAGCAGGTGAGAGCTTGTGTGAAGTCGGCTTTGCTTGAGGCGGAGGATGTGAGTGATGTCGTGATTAAGAGTGTTTTTCTCTCAGTCACGGGGGCGCATATCAAGGGGATCAATAACACCGGAACGTTCCGGCTTCCCGAAGACGAGCAGGAAGTGGACCGACACCATTTGGAAGAGGTGAAGGAGATTGCCCGGGATATCGCGATTCCCAGCGAGCATGTGTATCTTCACCATCTCGCGAGGCATTTCACGCTCGATGGCCAGGCCCACTCAACGGTTCCCTACGGTTTGTTGGGGCGCACCCTTGAAGCCGACTACCATATCGTGCACGGGATTCGGACGAGGATTCAGAACAGTATCAAGTGTGTGCGGGAGATTCCGCTCGATGTCGACGATGTCGTTTTTGCCCCGATTGCTTCGGCGCAGATTTGTTTGAATCGCGAACGCAAAGAGGACGGAGCTCTCGTGATCGATATCGGCGGTGAAACGACCGACTACGTTCTTTATCTTAATGGAGCGATTGCGGCCTCGGGATGTGTTCCCGTGGGAGGCAATCACGTTTCCAATGACATTCACCTGGTGACGCACATTCCGTTTTCAAAAGCAGAGAAAGTGAAAATTGCGGAAGGCAATGCCTCGGCTGATCCGGCGAGTTCGGTGGGAATTGTCAAAGTGGAGGATGAAAAGGGATTTCCGCCCATTGAGATCAACCGGCAGGTTCTCAACGATGTGATTCGCGGGCGGCTTGAAGAGGCTTTTGAACTGGTGATGGAGGGGCTTCCGGAAGGAGCACTGGACCAGATTGGAACCGGCGTTTTTCTAACCGGTGGATCGAGCCAGATGCGAGGCATCGGCGAGCTGGCGTGCGAGGTTTTTGATCTGGCGGTTTACAAGCCCGAGCAACCCGACGTGAGCGGGGTGCATGCTTATTTCAAGGATCCGCAGTATGCGACGGCGCTGGGATTGATTCGTTATGCCCAGATCCTCGATGAGGAGCGTCCGGGAGCGCGGATCGGGAAGATGAAGGGTTTGTTGAAGACCTTTTGGCCTTTTGGGTCGTAGGGTTGGGTGATCCGAATTATTGGAAACGGATGCTACTGCCCGGTTGGTGGGGCTGCTGGGGACTGAGCGGTTGCGAGCCCGGTTGGGGAATGAGGATAGTCGTGGAGTCTCCAGACGACAAGGTGACCACAAGAAGCAAGAGTGAGCATGCCAAAAGCCCCACGGTGATGAAGCAGCTTGGCTCGAAGGCCGTCTTGTATCGGCCAAAGATTTTTTCTCCGGCTTCGGCGATTGACGCCTTCATTTCAGCGTCCGCCTTGGCGGCCTCTTTCTCGACTTCGGCCTTGGTCTCGTCGCTTCCAAGTTCGGCAGCAGAATCGCCCATGGAAGTGACGGCTTTGGCCATTTCCTCCTGCGCTTTGATCATCTCTTCAAAGCCTTCTTGAGTTTCTTCCTGAGCCTCAATGTATTCGGCGATCATGGGAAATTGCTTCGCCATTTGAGATCCAATGCAAATGGCCCCCACAACAAAAAGAATCTGAGCGAAGAGAATGAGAGATCGCCCTTGATTGAGGAATCCGATCAGAGCCAGAACCAATCCCAACCCAACCGCAATGAGGGCGACCATATTCAGCACTGATTTGTCGAAATTTTCTTCGCTCTCCTCACCCGAATCTTTGGCTTTTTTGCTCTCTTTCTCAGCCTCCTCAAATTCCTTTCTGACGGCCTCTTCTTTCATTCCCATGGTTTTAGCGAAGGCCTCAACCATGTCGTCGGTCATCTTGACATCCTGGGTGATTGATTGAACTCCGCTCTGGGTCACGATTTTCACCATTTTCTTCTCGGCGGTCAACGAGATGTCTTCGGAAATGGACACCCAGGGGAAAAAATACAAAGCGAGGGCAACGACTCCACTTAGGATGGTGAAAATGCTAATCCAGGTGGGAGCGCCATTCTTTTTGGCTTCGCCCACTCCGTAGGGTGAGACACCGGAAATCTGCGGGCTGAGATTTATTCCTCCAACGGGAGCGACTTGAACAGGGGCGACTGCTGCGGCAAGGGGGGGCGGTGCGAGCTCGACAACCTGGGGGATGTCCGGCAGGAGGCCTTCGACACGGCCGGCGGGGACCCATTCATCGAGACCCTCGGTCCAAATCATGGTGTCATGGTCGATGTTACCGGTGGTGTAGTAGCTCTGGAGATCTTGAAAGGAATAGGGCCCCTGTTCATTCCCCTCACCATCCAGGACGCGCCACGAAGATTCGCTCATGAAGCGAAACTAGGCATTGAAGATCATTCGTCAAGTCAACCGGCAGACTTCCGGAAAGGGCGATTGGCTTGAGGATGGTTAGATGGGGCGAGCTTGCTGGAGGAGTTT
>CALFSW010000486.1 GCA_937916505.1 uncultured Verrucomicrobiales bacterium
CCTTCGGGGCTTCCTCTTGGGGAGTTACCTCTGGTTCCGGAGACTCTTTCTCTGGTTCTGATTGGTCCCCGGACTTGGGAGTCCCATCTTTGGAATTCCGTTCCTTTGGGGAGCCTCCGGCTCTCTTCCGGCCTGATTTTTTCTGAGGCGGACTCGTGTCGCTCTTCTTGGCAATGTGCACGGTGGTATCGGCCAAGAGAATAATATGACCCTGACCCAGCAACCACTGAAAGTCCTGAAGCCACTCATGCTTCTGCTCAGCAGTGACATCGGCAGGCATGACCACCTCCCAAAAGTCCTTGAGAGCCACACCCGAGTTCTTCATCAAATGATCAATAATCGCGCTGGGACGCTCGGCAAGCGGAGTATCTTCAGGAACAGAATGAGGCCGGGAAGGCCCAACCTTGAGCTTCTTCTTCCACTTGAAGACGGCGACGTGACGACCGGAAAGCTGGCGGCAAACAACCGGCATGAGATTGGCAGGGTAACGTTTTTCTTCGGCCACGCCCCGCTTGAGCAAGGTCAGCAAGCCGGGCGAAAGAAGATTTCCACGAATATCCCCAATGACCCAGGCACGATTTGATTCCTCGAAAGCCTGATCGAAATGATTCTCCGCAAAATGACGCTCAACCGCACGGGCGTCATCGAATAGCACGACTTCAGCAGGTTCGATTTCTTCGGCTTCAGGCTCGGCGGCGGCTTCAGCCCCGGCATCTCCTTCTAAGTCCTCTGCAGCCTGGGCTTCTTCGTCGGCAGGCGATTCTTCCACAGCTGAAGATTCCTCTACGGAAACAGCTTCTTCAACTTCCCCGGCGGGGGCGTCTCCAGCTTCGGGAGCCTCAACAGCGTCCGCAACTTCGGGAGATTCCCCTTCCGTGGATTCTTGAACCTCCGTGGCTTCAAGTGACGTTTCTCCGGCCACCTCTTCTCCGGTCGCTTCCGGTTCCTCGGGCTTTGGCTCCGCTACCTTCCACTTCGTAAGAGTTTTCATGCTTTCCAACCAAGCCTCAACCGCCTCTTCACCATGTTCCATGCGGACCTTGGCCTTGTAGGCATCAAGCGACATATTGGAAAAACGCTCGCGGTGAAGTGCCGTCAATTTTTCCTGGTAGCCATGATAGTTGGGCGGTCCCAGAAGCTCGTTGCTAATCCCGCAGCGGGCCACCGATGAGAAACTTCCCTTGGGAGCATCCCCTTCGACCTTCACTTCTTCGTAGTATTTCCCGACCCAATCACCACGCCAAAGATGGCGAAGCGCTTCGTCACGTGTGAGCCAGATCGACTGGTCCTCACGGCAGCGGAAAAAGGCTTTCTCAGGGGAATCAAAGGTCACGCGAAAACGATCGCGGCTTTGCAAAAGAACCTTCGCGAGATCAAAGACAGAAAATGTCTGCCCGGAATCAATGACACGCTTGGCGAGAAGATCCAAACTCTCCTCCGCCGGCATGAGCCGCATATTGACACCTGCGGGGGGCTCCACTTCCTGACGGGGCGGACGACGGTCATCATTGTATTGGCCCCGACCACCACCCTGGTTGCCACGGAATCCACCACCTCCACCCCGGTCATCGCGGCGTGGCCCTCCGCCACCGCGATCATCACGGCGTGGCCCGCCTCCACCACGACGATCATCACGGCGACCTCCGCCGCCACGTTTGTCATCGCGGTCACCGCGGTCTTTATATTTCTTCAGGCTTTTGGATTCCGAAGGATCACGAGCCCACGCAGGGCCGAAATTCAATCCGGACAAATCAAGAGCTCCTTCGTTATCGGGAGGTTGTGGAGTTTCGTCACTCATAGAGTCAGGGGGAAAGTGAATCACACACACAACGGGTTAGAAAGCATCCATCGTTGGTTTTTTCATAAAAGAAAGGCACCCTCGGTTGGTGCGGAAAGTCATCCAAATTTACGGACTCATTGTGCAACACCACCTCATCCGCCCTGATCCACCTGGCGGATGACCTTTAAAAAGGGCTCGAGATACTTCTCCGCTTTGGCCTCACCAATTCCTTTCACCAGAAGCCCGGCATCCATCGTGGTCGGCCGAAGGCGGGCGAGATGTTCCAGGGTTTCATTGGAAAAAATGACGTAAGCCGGGACCTGTTCGCCTTTGGCGAGCCGGGAGCGGACATCCTT
Source organism: uncultured Verrucomicrobiales bacterium (assembly GCA_937916505.1). Taxonomy (GTDB): domain Bacteria; phylum Verrucomicrobiota; class Verrucomicrobiia; order Verrucomicrobiales; family Akkermansiaceae; genus SW10. Next base: position 2,137 of record CALFSW010000486.1, read on the forward strand.
GAGACGATCGTAAAGGCGGGCGTCAAACCCGAGATCCTTAAGCTCCACTCCGTCGTCGGAAGTTTTCGAAAGGCCCTCTTTGGAAGGCCATTCAAGCGAGTAACTGGTCTTCCCTCTCATCACCTGGTCTCCCCGCGGGGTGAGGGTGACCAGGGGATACTCCCCCATCTGGGTGACAATGAGACCGCCATCGTTGAGGCTTCGCGCCAGGGCATTGAGATAGGCCGTCCCCTGCTTTTTGAGAAGACCGTAGGTTTTCAGCTCATGCAACCGCACCCGGAGAATCTCCTGCGACTTGCTGCCGACGAGCATTTGAATAATGCGACCTCTTCCAAAGATCCCCTCCCACCCCGTGGCGGTGCTGCGGGACATGCGGGCGACTCCGCTCAGAAATTTTCGCACAATGAGGTCCTCATCATCGGTTGGGGCACGCCGCTCGCTGTTTTCCTCTCCCCGGCAGACATCGCAGCTTCCGCAAATGGGCGCATTTTCTTCCCCGAAATATTCCAGAATCCACTGCTGGCGACAGGTATTGGCATAGCAAAGCTGGACCATTTTTTCGAGCTTCTCACGATCGCGACGCTCTTTCTCTTCGAGAGCCGCTTCATCAAAGGTGAGATCGCGCGTCAGAACATCGGGCCGGAGCAGCCGCGTCCCCTTCGCCCGGGAACCGGGAACATCGAAGCGTTCAACCCATCGCCCCCGCATCAAGGTGCCCAGGGCAGCTCCAATCGCCATCCCGTTTTTAGCCCCGATTGACGCCTTGATGTCATCCAAAGTACGATGGCTCTCGTAATTTTCGTCGGCATCGTTCAAGAAGAATTGATAAACATCCCGGATCATTCCGGCGCCGGGATTGACTCCATCGATGAAAAATTCCTGCGTTCGCGTGTCGGCATAGTTAAAAAAGAGTTCGCAGAAGGAAGCCTCGCCATCCCGGCCCGCACGTCCCGCCTCCTGATAATAGGCTTCGACACTGCCGGGGATCTCGAAATGAACCACAAAGCGGACGTCGGAGCGATCGATTCCCATACCGAAGGCATTTGTCGCGACCGCAATATCGGCCTCGCGGGAGATGAAGGAATTCTGGGTTCGTTCCCGCTCACGATCGCTCATCCCGCCGTGATAAGCCACGCACTTCAGGCCCCAGGAATGGATGGTTTCAGCGACTTCCTCCACCTTTTTTCGAGTCGCACAGTAAACGATCCCGGTCTTGTGGGCTTTGAGAACATTTTTAAGCCGGGCGTATTTCTGCGCGACTTTTTCCACCTGCGTGATGGTAAAACTGAGATTGGGGCGTTCGAAACCACTGATATTTTCGAACGGCTCACGCAGCTTGAGCACATCGCGGATGTCCTTCCGCACAATGGGCGTCGCAGTCGCGGTCAAAGCAACGCACTGGGGACGGCCCATGTCTTCGAGCGCCTTGCCCAGCCTCATATAGTCGGGCCGGAAGTCGTGTCCCCATTGACTGAGACAGTGGGCCTCATCAATCGCGACCATCTCGATTTTGACATTGCGAAGGGCTTCCATAAAAGACCCGGCTCGAAAGCGCTCGGGGGCAATGTAAACCAATTGAAAGTCCCCGTTCCTCATGCCATCCAGCCGCTCCTTTTGCTCATTCCATGAAAGGGTGGAATTGATCAAGGTGACCGCCGCTCCGCGTGCCTCCAGGGCATCGACCTGATCCTTCATCAAGGCAATGAGCGGGCTCACCACCAAAGTCACCCCTTCCCGGCAAAGAGCGGGGAGCTGGTAACACAGGGACTTTCCACCTCCTGTCGGCATCACCACCGAGCCATCACGTCCGGAAAGAATCTCGCTAATCACGCCTTCCTGCCCATCGAGAAAATCTTCGAATCCAAAGACTTCCCTGAGCTTTTCGCGGGCGCGGTCGATTGGATCCATCACTGGCATTCAATTGAACACCAGAGATAAGTGCAAGAAAATCAGTCGAATTTGCACGGAATAGCTCCCACGCTACGTTCCCTAACCGATACAATTATGAAGAAAGCATCCCTCATACTATCCGCAGCCCTGCTATCCACGACTTTTTCCTACGCCGGAGGCGAGGGCTGGATGCATGACTTTGAAGCCGCCAAGAAGAAGGCCGCTGCTGAGAAAAAAGACCTGATCATTGACTTCACCGGATCCGACTGGTGCGGCTGGTGCATCAAACTGAACGACGAAGTTTTCCAACACGATCCTTTCAAAAAAGGGGTTGCCGGCAATTACGTCCTCGTCGAGCTCGACTTCCCCAAGGACAAATCAAAGCTCACTGCCGAGACCATTGCCCAAAACAAGGAACTTCAGCAGAAATACCAGGTTCAGGGATTTCCCACCATCCTTCTCACTGATGCCGAAGGCCGCCCCTACGCCAAGACCGGCTACCAAAAAGGAGGTCCGGAAGCATTCGTCAAGCATCTCGCCGACCTTCAGAAAAGCAAGACCGCCCGTGATTCCGGATTTGCCAAAGCCAAAAGCGCCAAAGGGATCGAGAAAGCAAAAGCACTTTTCGCCGGACTTCAAGAAGTGCCCGAAGACTACCGCGGCCACTACGGTTCCGTCATCAACGAGATCACCGCCAACGACCCCAAAGATGAAACCGGACTTTTGGCGGCCCAAAAAGCCCAGGACGCCATGATGGCGCTCGAGAAGAAGCTTCAGGTTGCCATGCAGGCCAAAGATTCAACCAAGGCCCTTGCCCACGTCGACGAGTTTGTCGTCGAGCATAAGCCCACCGGTGAAAAGAAGCAGGAAGTGCTGATGATTAAGCTCAACATCCTCTTTGGAGAGAAGGACTACGATGCTCTTGAAAAGGCGGTGAATGAAGTCATCGACGTCGATCCCAAGTCCGACATTGGCAAACAAATGACGAGCTTCAGAGACACCCGCCTCCAGCAGCTCAAAGACGCCGTCAAAGGTGAGTAAGGAAAACCGTAAAATCAGTTTCCCCGCTTAAACTTATTTAGAAGCGCGTTCGGCCCCAAGGCCGAACGCGCTTTTTCGTGACCTGATGGAAGGGAACTTATTCGGAAGGCGAGTACACGAAACAGAAGAACTTTGCCGTTGGGGCCGCTGCCATCTCGTGCCTGAGTTCGCCTGAGTTGCTTGCGGTCACCGCAATACCTTCGTCCCAGTTCTCCAGATCCGACGAAGTCTTCAACCGGTAGGTCACACGCGGGACTCCCCCGGCCCGGAGAATGACTCTGCGACCTTCTCCATCGGACCCGGTTCCAAACGTCACCTGTGTTGGCAACACGACGACGGAAAGCTCGTTGCTTGAATCGAACGGCGAAGACCACTTTACATCCTTGTAGACGGAACTTCCGGTCAAGGTTGCCAGGAATGCCACAAGGGATTCCTTCTGATCCCCGGAAAGGTTCAGACGCTGTGCCTGAGGGGGTGGATCACCGGGACGAGGGGGAGGCCCGGCAAGGCGACGATCGAGCCCGGGAGTCACGGCCGGAATGGCATTGTAGTGATTGATGACATCCAGCAGGGTCTCCTTCGAGCCATCATGCATGAACGGGCCGTGCGGGCTGCCATCGGCCGCAACGACATCGCGCAGACTGGGTGACCGCGTATTGGTGAAATCCTGCCCTCCCCCAAGCGAACCGGTCACCCCATTGTGGCCTGTGTTCGGATCAATATCAAAAGTCGGAGCCTGGTGACACGCCGCACACCCGGCACCCCCACCCGGTCCACCGGGAGGCGCCATGAAGAGCCGCTTCCCTTGATTCTCCCGTGCCGTGAAGTTGGCAAAGTCGGCATTCGGATTTGGTGCCGCCACTAAACCGCGATCATACTTGCTGTCGAACGACTGAATGCTTCGAACGAACTGAGCCAACGCCCGCTGCATGCGCAGCTCCGTGACTTCAGGCGATCCATAGACTGCCGTGAAAAGCACCTGATACAGTTCCAATTCGGAAATACGCGTCACCAAGGCACCGAGATCGGGATCACCATCGGCCCCGCTGAATCCCATCTCAATGTGATCTTGAATCGGCTCGGTGGTTTGAAACTCCAATGTCGGAGCCCGTTCATCCCAAAAAAATCTCCGCTCGGTTGAGAAACGGGCATTGATCAACCGCATGGAATGACGCCCCGTCGTTCCGGCCACCCCCTGACTGGCGATCGCCGGATCTCCAAAGGCGTTCTCCTGTTGATGACACGATGCGCATGAAACGGTGGAATTCCTCGACAGCCTCTTGTCATAAAAAAGCACTCTTCCCAACGTGGCTCCAATGTCGGTGATGCGATTGTTCGCCGGAGTATTGTCGGGAGCGATATAGGCCGGCACCTCCTGGTCGGCGTATGAATGCAACCGGGTCAAATCAAGCACCGCATCCTGTGCCTGGGAGACCGATGGGGCGAGAATCAGCAAAGAGAAGATTGTCTTCATGACCTCACCATAGCGGAGCCAAACTGAATCTAAGCTGAACCCACTTCCTCTTTTTTCGGAGCGATTTTTAAAAGGATCGCGTAGAGGGTGTAGGCGATTCCCTGCAGCGTGATGAGATAGAAGGGCCACGGTCCCATGTAGTCGAAGAAGGTCTCGGCATCCGGCTTCCCATTGAGGAACCCATAGTTCTCGCCGATGAGAAAATTAATCGACATCACAATCGCGAGATAACCCAGGCTCCAGAAGACCGCCCGGCGAAAGGCTCCTTTCTCCGGTAAAATCCTCAAACCCCAGATCAGGAAAATCGCCGCCACCGGGGCTCCCCCGTGCTGGAGGAAAAAGATGTAAAATTCGATCTCCTTGTAATCAAACCACAAGGTCGGCATCAACAACCCCTGCATCGTGCCCGCGATCCCCCAGAGATAGCCGATCTCCGCCAACCTCTGATTCCTCTTGAAAAGAGCAAACGCCAAAAAAATCGAAGCCACGTCGCAAAGATAAAAGGGCAACGAGTTATCCAGCACGACTTCCCAACCGTGCTCCCCCAGCCCATACCGTTTCAAACTAAGGATGGGATCAAGAGCGACCGCAATCAGCAGCAACGCTCCCATCGTCCTACAAAGCCTCTTCAAAATACGTTCATCCGGATCGCTGCGGGCATACATCGTCACGATGATCGCCGTGATCAAAGAGAACAACATTGCAAAATTGTGTGGTGTCGCAAAAGGCTGAAAGGGGCGTTCCATCAAAATTTCCATTGCGGAAAACACTAGGCCATTGAGATGGAAAATGAATCATCGATTCTCAACCTCGTTCATTGCTCGAATCGATCATCCAAAAAATACAGCCATGGCACCGCTCATGACTCACATTCCCACCGGACTGCCGGGCACCACTCCCGTATTCGATGTCGCCATCAAGCCCGCCAATTGCATCGTTTTCATAATAATTAATGTGTTGAAAATTAGTCTCGAATTCTTAATTCCGAGGTTTGGTCAGGAGTCCAAACAACTGAAAATCAGTCAATGCGCTTCTTTTTCCATGACGCGGATCAAGCAGGGCGATTGCTTGACAAGGTCTTGCGAGCTTGTTGTAAAGGCATTTCCCCATTCGCCCTGATCCCACATATGAGCATCAACCGTCTACTCAGCCTCCTTTGCAGCTTCGGCATCCTCACTTCGTGCGGTGATCTCGATGCCACGAAAAAGGAAACCTCCAAGCTTGCAAAAATCGCATCAAAAAAGTTCGAAAAACCGAAGGAAACCGCCCTCCAGACCTACAACGGAACCGCCTCCTGGTATAGCATTCAAACAAACTCCGGTCGCACCACCGCCAGTGGCCGCCTCCTTTCAAATGGTGCCTATACCGCCGCCCATAAGACCCTCCCTTTCGGTAGCCGTGTCCGCGTCACTTCCTTGTCCAACGGAAAATCCGAGATCCTTCGCATCACCGACCGTGGTCCCTATGTCAAAGGCCGCATCATCGATGTCACCATCGGCAGTGCCAAAAGGCTGGGCTTCTACTCCCGGGGCCTCACCAAAGTGAAGGTAGAGGTCCTCAGCCGGGGGAACTGGAAATACCGACATCACTGAACCAATTCGGGAGACCTCAACTCACTCCTTCCACCACTCGGAATCCTTCTCCCACGGCTGTCGGGAATCATTTCCCCCAATCTCTCCTCCCGCAGGCTCTTCTCTGGGCCCCTCCCCTGACTCTTTTTCCTCTTCCAGCAGTTCCCCCAACTCGTCTCTCCTCCCGGCGTTCTTCATCATCGAGAAAAGAATTGTCATCAAGGTCGCCCCGGCGACCGCAAGGATCACAAGCAGACAAACTGCCAAGGTATCTTCCGCCGACATGCCCCAGGCTACCAAATCAACTCCCGGGGGAAAGCCAAAGTCAGCCCAAATCCACCACGCCCTGACAATCTTTTTCGAAAAATCCCCACGATGGGTTGACAAGCCCTTTCCTACAGCTAGTCTCCGCCTCCCTCTCCCTCGAGCAGGGATTTTTCTCCAACCTTATCTTTTTATACGGCCATGAAAATGACTTACCAGCCTTCCAAGCGCACTCGCAAGAAGCAACACGGTTTCCGTGCCCGCATGGCCAATAAGGCTGGCCGCGGCATCCTCAAAAATCGTCGTCGCAAGGGTCGCAAGCGCCTTCTTCCAAAAGGTGCCGAGATCCACTTCAAGCGCCACACGGTGCAGAACAACACCAAGTAATTTCGTTTACGCCTCATCCATTGGCATGGGGCGGATCGTTTTTACTTCTGTTCACTCTGAACGGTCATGGAACTGACTCGGCAACGGCGCATGCGCCAGTGGGGCGAGTTTCAAACCGTTCGCCAAAAAGGACAGTCTGCTGCCGGGAAGTTCGTTGTCCTCGGTAAACTGGAGGATCCGGCCCGCGATGACCGCTGCTTTGGCCTCATCACCTCGAAAAAAGCCGGAAAAGCGGTCACCCGCAATCTCCTCCGCCGGCGCTTTCGCGAAATCATCCGCAAATGGGGCGATCACACTCCTTCGCGGCATATGATCGTCACCATCGCCCGCTGGAGGGCCTCACAGGCCACCTATCAGGAACTCGAAGCCGATTGGATCAAAACCGCCAAACGGCTTGGCATTTGGAACGACACTCCTTCATGAGGTTCCTCATCCGTCTGCTCATCCGGGGCTACCAAATCCTGATCCGCCCGGTCCTCCATGCCCTTGGAGGCCCAAACTCAGGGTGCCGCTACACTCCTTCTTGTTCCCACTACTTCCTCGAAGCCGTCGAAGCCCACGGCGCCCTGAAAGGCAGCTACCTCGGCATTCGCCGGATTTTACGCTGTCATCCCTGGGGCGGCTGCGGTTATGACCCCGTCCAGCCCAAAAAGGTTCCACCTCCCAAAGGCTCCGACTCTTCCTCTCACTCATCTCAAAAATCTCCCACTCACTAATCACAGATTATGGATCGTAAAGCTTGGATCGTCGTCACCCTATGCGCCGTCTTACTCGCACTCAGTCTCCGCGAGTCCTCAAAAAACGCGCAAGCCCTTCGAGAGAAAGAACTCGAAAAGCAAAAGCAAGAGAACGAGCAGGTCGAAAATGCTCCGAAGGACAAACCTGCCGACCTCACCGTGGAGCCCACTCCTGTCCCCGAGGCTCTCGGCACCGAGGAAAGCCACGAACTCGCCACCGGCACCAACGTCTTCACTCTCTCGTCGCTCGAAGGCGGCATTGTCAAAAACGAACTCCTCGAGGAAAAATCGGTCTACGGTGACACCAACATCACCATGAACGACCTCGGGCTCAACCGGATCGGAGCGCTCACCCGCCTCTCCGGCGAGTCTCTTGAAAAAGGATACTACAAGATCTCCGAAGGCACAAAAACCGAGGACTCGATCACCTTCATCGGACCGATCCAAAACAACCTGATTGCTAAAAAGACCTGGACCAGGGCCTCCCAAGGAGCCGGAAGCAACCACCGCCTCACCTTCACCCTGGAACTCGCCAACACCACGACGGGAGAGATCTCCGTTAAGGATATCGCCATCTTCAGCGGCTCCGCGGCCCCCGCCCACCACGGCGAGCGTTCAAACTACCTCAACTTCTTCTGGGACGAAAACGGCGACTTCGATTCGGAGACCACGGGATACTTCAGCAACTTTTTCGGAGCAGACCCCACTGAGTTCCGGAAATCATTCGAAGCAAACCTCCTCTTCACCGGAGTCGAAAACCAGTTTTTCGCCACCATCATCACCCCCGAAAAACCCTACCCCGGCACCTACCGCGCCAAGCCCGCTGAGATCGAACTCCCGGACGAACGCGGCAATAAGAAGGGAACAGCCTTCAACACCTACCTTTCCCTTCCCGACGAAACCATCCCGGCCGGACAAACCCGCACTTACGTTTTCGATGTCTTCATGGGACCAAAAAACAACGCGCTGATCCGCACCCTCGAGGGCGAAAAGGGCGAAGTCATGAACTACGGGATGTTTGGCTGGATCAGCCGTCCCTTGAACTGGACCCTCAATGGCCTCTCCAATCTCTTCGGAGGCGAAAGCAACCAATGGTCCTGGGGTTGGGCCATCGTCGTCCTGACTCTCATCATCCGGACCCTGATCTGGCCCCTTCACGCCAAATCCACCCGCACCATGAAGCGGATGTCCAAGCTCCAGCCCAAGATCGCCGCGCTCAAAGAGAAATATCCTGACGATCCCAACAAAATGAATCAGGAGATGATGAAGCTCTACCGCACCTATGGCGTCAGCCCCATGGGTGGCTGCCTTCCCATGCTCGCGCAGATCCCCATCTTCTTCGGCTTCTACAACATGCTTCAGTATGCCGTCGAGCTGCGGAACCAACCCTTCCTCGGCTGGGTCGATGACCTCTCCCAACCGGACACCGTTGGTCACGTGATGGGACTCCCCATCAACATTCTCCCCATCCTCATGGCCGTCACCATGGTCATCCAGATGCAGATTACCCCGAAGACCGGAGACAAGATGCAGCAGCGCATCTTCATGCTCATGCCGCTCATCTTCTTCTTCTTCTGCTACAACTTCGCTTCAGCCCTCGCCCTTTACTGGACCGTCCAAAACATCTTTTCGATCGGCCAAACCTGGCTCATGCAAAAGCTTCCCGAGCCCGAGCTCAAGACCTCCAAAAAGGCCGGCAAGAAAAGCTGGATGCAAAAGATGGCCGATCGCGCCGAAGATGCCCAAAAACAACGCCAGACCCAGCAACGGAAGGGCGGCGGAAACGCGGGGCAACAACAGGCCAAGCCCAAGAAACCCCGCGGCCCAAAGACCGGCGGGTAACACGTGTTCATGCTGTTCGGATGGCGGCATGACAGGAATTTGTCCCCGGATCCCCTTCCCTGGGTCGTCATTCCGGCTTGATAGATTTCGCCCTGCCTCGGGGGTAATCGTAAAATGATCCCATCAAAGACGCTGCGAGCGGCAGCTTTCATCATCTCCCCGGCGGGAGTTTCGGCCGGGGAGGAACTTCGGTGGACCGGCACGGAAGATGTCATGAAGCTCACCGCTCCGAAGGATCCTTTGATTCTTCACGTGGATAGCCCCCTCAAGTTGCGCTCGTTAACTTTTGATCCGGGAGCCTTGAATGCGATTCAGATCAAAGGCCAGACCATCACCTTGGCGGATGGTGGCAGCATCGCCTTTGCAAAACTCCCCGGTGATGTCGGGATGAAGAAGACCTCTTCCGCGACCATCGCAAGCGATCTCAAAGTGTCGGGCCGGATCTCCCTGGCCAATCAAAACCGCCATTATCTGGGTGGTGAAAAACTCGTTGTCGCCGGGAAGATGAAGGGCAACGGGAATATTTCGATTGCTGGAGTGAAGCAAGGCATCGTGCAACTCGCGGGCGACAACTCTGAATTCACGGGAGCCTTTGTCATCGAGACCGGGAGCTTGATGCTCAGTCATTCGGCGGCACTTGGTTCCGGGACAAAGCCGGTGACTTTAAACGGAGGAGCGGTGGTGATGGGGGCGCGTGTTTCGACCACGCATGGCTTCGATGTTTCCGCGAATGCGCAATGGGATGCCCACGGCCCGAACGGAACCCACGATGGGACCGTCACGATTCACAAGAACGCAATCTTCACCGTGAGAAATGGAGGAGGAAACACCATGACCTGGCGCGGTGAGATTACCGGAGCGGGGGACCTGGCCTTTGCTGCTCACGGCACGACTTTTGCCGGCGACAAGACGAACACGTTGAGCGGCGCAATCAAGATCGGAGGGTCATCCCGGGGTGCGACCATCATGGCCAGAAAGGTCGGAACGAATGTCATCCCAAGCTCCCTGGTGATGATTGAGAACGGGATACTCCGCTGGGGAGCCGACGAGCAAATCGCTGATCATGTTCCGGTGACTTTTCAGGGAGAACTTCCGACCTTGGAATTACACGGGCACAAGGAGCGGGTCGGAGTGCTCGATCTTCAGGGCGATGCGCGTCTCGATCCCGGTCAGGATGGTGAACTCAACTTTGCTGATAGTTCGCAAGTCAATTGGGATCGGGACAAAGTAATGATGGTCCTGGGCGGTGGAACGATCCGTTTTGGCAAGGATGAAACGGCGCTGACGAACCAGCAATTGCGGCAGATCGGATTCGTCGACCCCGCAGGATTCCCGACCGGGACTTATACTGCAAAACTTTCCGGTGATGGGAAACTGTTGCCGACCGGTGACTTGGTTGTTCCGGTCAATCTTCCCGTCGATCTCTCAACGGAAGCCGATGCCCGACGTCGCGCGCTTTATGAAGTTGAAGGACTGTTGGAACTCACCGGTGACAAAACGCCGCTGAAGAAATCCGGAACGGTAATTTCGTTTTATGGCGACTCGATCACCTGGGGCGGCGGCTATCTCAACGTCATCAAGAAGGCGATTTCCGAGGGCAAGGAAACCAAAGACCTGGGCGTGCGATTGATCAATCACGGCGTGAATGGTGGTGGCGTCCTGACACTCCGCGACGGTGACAAAGGCACGGCCCACTTTGGGAACACCAAGCCGTGGCCCTTCTCTGAAACCCTCGCCGAAGACAAGGCGGATGTCGCGGTGATCTCTATCGGGGTGAACGATGTCTGGTGGCGCAAGACCACTCCCGAGGCTTTTGAGAAAGCTCTCACTGATCTCGTCACTCAAGCCAAGGCGGCCGGAGCAAGACCAGTGCTCGCCACCCTGGCGATCATGAACGAGAAGGTCGGAGAGAGGAACGCGAAGTGCGATGCCTATGCCGACATCACGCGAAAGGTGGCAAAAGCAACCGGAGCGACCTTGGTCGATCTACGTGCTGCCTTCATGGCCTGCATGGAGAGCGAGAGCATCGTGGTCCGACCCGGAGGTGCCTGGACCAGCGATACCAAACTGTTGGCCCACGACGGCGTGCATCCCAATGCTCGCGGGAACCAACTGCTGGCCGGGCTGATCGCGCAGGGAATTGTTCAGGCTTTGGAGAATCGGTAGAGATCACTTAAGGTGCTTCGGTCACCTTGAGGCGCATGAACTTTTTACCGCCCTCGATGGGCATGCTGAATTTCTCATTCAGTGACCCCGGTGTCCCCGCCTTTCGGCATGGCATGACATCCAGGGCATGCGATCCCCCTTCATCCCGGATGAAACCCCTTCCAGCAGGGCGCTGGGGCTTCCCCGGGTGGTCGAGGTGTTGACAGCGACCGACCGACCATGGGAATGACATTGGCAGGAACGACTGGATTTGATACACACTGCGAAGAAATGGTTGGACGAATTTTTCTCATCTCAGGAGTCTGTATACTCCATCTCTCAGTCAATGCTTTGGGAGAAAACCGTTCGATTGATGGTCGCGATAACTCGACGGGGAATCGCGGCGCGGCGGGCCAGCCCTTCAAACGGATCATCGATCCGGATTACACCGACGGTTTGAGTGCACCGGGAGGGCTCGGACGACCGTCGCCAAGAGAGATTTCCAATCTACTCTGCACGCAAGAAGGCTCGGTGCCCAATCGACGTCGCGGGACTGATTTCTTGTGGCAATGGGGACAATTCATCGATCACGACATCACGAAAGCGGTCGCGGACACCGACGAATTTTACGGCATTATCGTGTCAGACAC
>CALFSW010000487.1 GCA_937916505.1 uncultured Verrucomicrobiales bacterium
GATACCGTATTTTGAGATGAAAGGAAGACAATCCTTCTGGCTGACACCTCTCAGCAGGACGATCAAGTCAGATCTGCTGTCCGACCTGGACTGGTTCCACCGGTTCAACTGTTCGCAGAATCCATTGGCCCCCGCCGCTTCACGGCTTCTCAATCTTCACCTTGTAGAAGGTCGCGGTCTCTCCGGGAGCGGGGTCGGTGACGGTCCGTTCGTCACCATCATTGCTGGTAGTTCCGCCACTGAGTGGGTTCCAGGAACCCGCACCCAGGTGCGGGCTCGTCATCACGGTGTAGCTCCGGCCGACGACGATGGGATCAAAGACGATTTGAGTCTGTCCGGCTACGTCAGGGTCTGGCTTAACGGAGAATGAGAAGAGCGAGAGCGCATCGGCGGTATCGGCAGGGACCGTGTAGTCCGTGCTGGTGCGGGGACCGGCGTGAACGAACAGGGAACATCCCACGCTGAACATCCATTACTGGAGTGGAATGCATCTCATGATTGGGGAAGCTGCGCGGATGAGTGGGGTCGTATTCATACCTTTCAATGTTCAAGATTAGATGTCCGTTATTCAGTTCAGCAAATGAAGCGCCGGTCGTCCACCGTGGATTCTACGATTGGCATTTCGCGAGGCCTGTGGCAAGGCTCTACTATGAGCAAGGTCATCTTTGACTTGCAAGCCACCCTCAAGGGTCTGGACGCCGACTCGGCCGCCAAGCGGGAACGTCTGGTGCGCGATGCGATCGACCTTGCACAGCCATCGAAGGCAAAGCCTGTCGAGCTGGATGCGCATGGCTGGCCCTTAGGGCACTTTGAAAAATTCGCCGGCTGCCTTGCCGGGGAACATTGGGTTCCGCCTGATGACCCTCCTCCTGAGCCAACCCCTGAATGGTGATGCGCTGCCTGCTCGACACCAACACCATTATCTTTGCGCTCAAGGATGCACAGGGCAGATCGGCTTTGCGCATCGGCGAAGCCGTGCACGATGACGTGTCCATCTGCTCGATCGTGGAGGCGGAGCTTTACCACGGTGCCACCAAGTATGGCCGCCCGACGCGGCGCAAGGCGATATTGGACGCGTTTCTCGCGCCGTTTCATTCTCTCTCTTTCGACTCGGCGTGCGTGCCTCAATACGCTCGCATTCGCGATCATCTCGAACGACAAGGCAGCCGCATCGGCGGCAATGATCTCCTGATTGCCGCCATCGAGCTCACGCATGACCTCACCGTGGTGACTCACAATTGCAATGAGTTCAATCGCGTCCCCGGCCTGCGTGTGGAAGACTGGTCGGTGTGAGGCCGGCGTCGCCGTTGCGCCGTCCAGATACTCCACGCAGAAACTCCAGAACGAGTTCTCGCCATCCGGCACGATTTCTTTCTTCACCGCCAGCACCCGATGCCCGCGCAGAAAGCCGTTCATCTCGGCTTCTGCCTCGCTCACGTTTTTGATCGGTACCACAAACAGTTTCAGTTGCATTTTGACTTACGACCCAAGGCCATTCTCAAAACAATATTTCGCCGCTGCGCGGCTGCCACACTCCATTTCAGTTACTTTCAATTGATTAAGCCACCACTCCGCAGTCAGTCTCCGCTCCTTTGCTGCGCACCGAGCCCCCTTCGGGCAGCCTCCGGCTGGCTATCTCACTGCGTTCGGTTGTCGCTGCGCCCCGCGCTGCTCTGCTCATGGCTGACCTGGGGCCAGAACCACCCGGAAACCAACGATGAAGTCGGAGGTGAAGCCCGGGAGGTAGAAGAAGCGGTCGGCGCAGCGCGTGTTGTCCGCGCTGATGAACCAACTGCCGCCGTGAATCACGCGGAGGGAGCCAGATACGCGACCTTGCGGGTCGGTCGCACTCCCAGCCGGGTAGGCGGCATACCAGTCGTGACACCACTCCCATACATTCCCGTGCATGTCCATCAGTCCCCACGGATTCGCCCGTTTCGGCTCCACCGGATGCGTCGTGCCTCCACTGTTGGGAAAATACCACGCATACTCCGCCAGGGCGCTGGCGCTCACATCATCCCCGTAGCCAAAGCGCGTGTTCCGCGCTCCCGCACGGCTGCAATACTCCCATTCCGCCTCCGTTGGCAGCCGATACGCCCGGCCCGCCGAGATTCGATTCGCAGCCCGCTCGGTGGTCGTCAGGGCCGCGCAATACGCCACCGCTGAAGTCCACGAGACCCTCTCCACCGGACAGTTCGTTTCGACGGGGCTCTGAAAACTGCTCGGGTTGCTGCCAATGACCGCCTCATATTCGGCCTGGGTCACCTCGTGCACCCCATCCAGAAGCCTTTTGTCAGCGTCACCCAGCGCTGGGTCTCATTCGATTCCCGCCCCGGCTCGTCCGTCCGGCTGCCCATCAGGAACTTCCCCGGTTTGATCCACACCATTCCCTTCGCGGGGAAGACTGTCTCGGGTGATTCGGCCGGAGTCGATGAGGGAAGATTCGTCAGCCCGGAGCCATCACCGCTAAAGGCCGTGGCCGTGACCGTCCCCGCCACCTCCAGCTTGGTGGAGGGAGTGGTGCCGAGGGCAATGCCGATGCCGACGTTGCCACCCACGGGATACACCTCCGGAATCCCGCCCGCCATCATCGCATACCCCACCGCCGCGATCCGCTGGTCGGGCGTGAGCAGCTGCGAGCCGTTGGCACCTGCGCGTGCAGCGCCGTGGAGGTGAGCATGAGCGCAAGCGCCCGGGCAATACGTGTTGTTTTCATGGGGAAGTGGGATCGGAATCTCGATCTTTTTTAGATTTCAATAAATCGAGGATCATTTTCTGAAACACGTGTCGAGACATATCGCCCCGACAGACATATCGCCCCGGGGAACAGAAAAGAATCCAGTGGGTAGCAAATCCGCGAAACACCTCCAGCCCAGCCTCGTGTTCAAGGGCCGAATGGATGCGAGTCGTGTCCTGGAGGGACAACGGACCAAAGCATGGGGTTTCAACCCCATGAAATCCGGTCCGCGCGATCCTTGGTTGAGAATATGAGATGCGCGTAGGCCTGATGAAGTGATTGTCCCATTCGGGAAACGTATCAGGCGGACACAAGTTTTCCAGTGTCCCTTCAGGACACAGATTAGTCACTCCAGAATTCCCGGGGTTGAAACCCCGGGCTTTGGTCCTTTGTCCCTTCAGGACCACGCGAATCCAGGTTTGGATCTTAACCTACACTACAACTTCCAGCTCTCAGCTCTCCAAGATCTTGGGTCTGATCATTTAGCTTGGACCAGTTTGATCCGAGAGAGTTTGCGCGGCTTTCTGGACGCGTTCGGTATCGCCGGGGTCGAGGCCGCTAAGGAGAGGAAGGGGTGGGCCCGTTTGGGCAATCTTGGCGAGGGCCACCGCTCCGTGGAGAACACGGATGGGGCTGATTTCGTTTCGCAGGTCTTCGAGGGGTTGAAAGATTTTGCGGATCGTTTCGGCTTGGTCAAGGTCTCCGTTGTTGATGGCGCTGAGCATGGCCTGGGAGAGGTCGGGGCGGACGCAGACGCAGCCGGAGGTGAAGCCGTTGATTTGAAATTTGGTGAGGTGGGTGATCGCGGGTTGCTCACCGATCCCGCTGACGATGAGGCGGGGGTCGACGAGTTCAATGAGACGGGAGAGGTAATCGTCCTGGGCAGTGTCCTTGCGAACGATGGCGTATTTGATCCAGGAGACGAGTCCTTCGTCGACGAGGGAGGCCACGGTTTCGGGCTCGAGGTAGCCTTCGAACTTGATATATAAGACGGCAGGTTTCCCGAGAGCTTCGACGAACTTTCGAAAGCCGGCGGCCACGCCGGCGTCGGTGGTGAGGCCTTGCATGGGGAGAACCATCACAGTGGGAAAATCGAAGTCCCGAAGGATCATCGTTTGATCCATCATGGTCCCATAAGCAGGACCGACAGATGGGACGACGAGGGTGTTTTCAGCGCTTTCGGTCGCGATGAGGTTGAGGGCATCGGCGTATTCGCTGGGGGCGATGTGGTAGAAGTTTGCGTTGCCGCCGTAGAGAAGGGTAGAGACTCCTCCGGCTTCAATGTGGCGGATGATTTTGGCGTTTTCCTCGCGGTCGATCTTGAGATCTGAGTCGCGGGCCAAGGGGGGGACTGCGATGACCGAGGCGTTGAGTTGTTCGGGAGTGACGGGTGAAGTTTGCATGATGTTATTTAGTGGATGCCGGGCTCGGGAGTGCAGGATCCGTCGTTGTGGAGAAATTTAAAATCGCAGCCTTCGTTGGCTTGAGTGACTTCGCTTTCGAAGAGTTTTCCGTAGCCGCGGGAGAAGCGTTTTTCGGGAGGAGTCCAGGCTGAGCGGCGGATGGCGAGTTCCTCTTCGCTGACATGGAGAGTGATGGCGCGATTGGCGGTATCGAGCTCGACAAGGTCGCCGTCTTGCACGAGGGCAAGCGGACCGCCGACCGAGGCTTCCGGAGAAACGTGGAGGACGCAGGTGCCGTAGGAAGTCCCCGACATCCGGGCATCGGAGACGCGGAGAAGATCACGGACGCCTTGCTCAAGGAGGTATTTCGGAATGGGGAGCATCCCGGATTCGGGAATGCCGGGGGCGCCGATGGGGCCGGCGTTTTGCATGACGAGGACGTGCTTCTCAGTGATTCCAAGGGCGGGATCGTGGATGCGTGCTTGAACGTCGGGGTAGTCTTTAAAGACGATGGCGGGGCCCTTGTGTTGCAGGAACTCCTCAGTGGCGGCGGCAGTCTTGATGACGGCGCCATCGGGCGCGAGATTGCCGCGGAGGATGGCGGTTCCGCCTTGCGCGGAGAGAGGTTTGTCAAGGGGGAAGATGACGTCGTCGTTGTAGACCTCGGATCCGTCGAGACATTCGCCGAGGGTCTTGCCGAAGACGGTGGGGGTGTCGAGATGGAGGAGATGGCGGACGCGGTTGAGGAGGCCCGGGAGGCCGCCGGCATCGAAGAAATCGGCCATGACGTATTTCCCGGCAGGTCTCAGGTTGGCGAGGACCGGGGTTTTGCGGGAGATCTCGTCGAAGAGTTCGAGCGGAAGATCGACGCCGGCGCGTTTGGCGAGAGCGGTGATGTGGATGATGGCGTTGGTCGAGCCGCCGATGGCCATGTCGGCGGTGATGGCATTTTCAAAGGATTTGCGGGTGAGGTAACGGGAGGGTTTGAGATCTTCCCAAACCATGTCGACGATGCGGAGTCCGCAGGCCGCAGCCATGCGTGAATGGGCGGCGTGGACCGCGGGGATGGAGGACGCTCCGGGAAGAGTGAGGCCGAGGGTCTCGGTGATGGAGGTCATGGTGGAGGCCGTTCCCATCGTCATGCAGTGGCCGGGACCGGGGGTGATGTGATCTTCGAAATCCTCCCAGTCTTCGCAGGAGAGATTCCCGGCACCGCGTTCGGCCCAGTATTTCCAGACATCGGATCCCGAAGCGAGTGGCTCTCCGCGCCAGGAGGCCCGCATCATCGCTCCGCCGGGCATGAAGATGACAGGGAGATCGACCATGATCGCTCCCATGAGGAGGGCCGGGACGGTTTTGTCGCATCCACCCATGAGGACAGCGCCATCGATGGGATGGGCGCGGAGGGTTTCCTCGACCTCCATCGCAAGGAGGTTGCGATAGAACATCGAGGTGGGCTTCATGAAGGTCTCGCTGAGACCCATCACGGGCATTTCGACGGGATAGCCGCCGGCCTGCCAGATGCCGCGTTTGATCTCCTCGGCCCGTTGGCGAAAATGAGAGTGGCACGGGAGGAGGTCGTTCCAGGTGTTGAGAATGGCGATGACGGGTTTGCCCTGATATTCTTCGTTATTAATGCCGAGCTGTTTGTGGCGGGAACGATGGCCGAAGGAGCGGAGATCATCGGGACCGAAGAAACGGTAGGAGCGGAGTTGATCGGGAGTGAGGCGACTCATGGTGACAGCGAAGATTGCCGAAATTAGAGAGCGAGGGAAAGAGAGGAATTTTTGGACATCAAAGGTTGAGCTCTAAAAGACTTGGCTGAGGGGAGGGCTCACGCAGAGCAGCGGGGCAGCTGGGGATCCATGGAGGCGGGGATCCGGGAACTTCAGACTGAAGACATGAAACTTCAATCTCCGCCGAAAGCATACTTGCTTGAGCAGAAATTCGAAGCTGATTTGCAATGCGGTGGGATTTTTGGATGGCTCCCGAGGGAGTAATTGGAGAAGGTGGAGAGATGGGAGCGATTGAAATATGTCTGGTGGGATTGGCCGTGGTGATCGTGTCGATTCTGCTACTGCGACTGCACGCGTTCCTGGGCTTGCTTTTGGGAGCCTTTGTGGTGTCGGTGCTGACGCCCGGAGTGGGAACGGAGGCGATGAGCCGGGTTGCGGAAGGATTTGGGGAGGGGTGTCGGAAGATCGGAATTCTCATCGCGCTGGCGGCGATCATTGGACAGTGCCTTTTGGTGAGTGGAGCAGCGGAGCGCATTGTGCGGGGGATGCTTTCTTTCTTTGGCGTAAAACGAGCGCCCATGGCTTTTTTAGGGAGCGGATTTTTTCTGGGAATTCCAGTATATTTCGACACCGTATTCTATCTCATGCTCCCGCTGGTGCGATCCTTCGCACGGACGAATCCGAAGGTCTATTTGCTGGCCCTTCTCAGTGTCGTCGCAGGAGCGAGCATGGCGCACTCGCTGGTGCCCCCCACTCCGGGACCGTTGTTGGTGGCGGCTCGACTTGAAGTGAGTTTGGGAATGCTGATTCCGGCGGGATTGCTGCTGGGACTGGTCACAATTTCGGTGGGATACGCCTATGCCCACTGGGCGAACGGACGATTTGGCATCTCCTATCGAGAGGTTGATGCTCCCGGGATCGAGATTGATGAGGACAGAAAACTCCCCGGATTGGGATGGTCCTTGTTGCCCATCTTGCTGCCGCTCGTTTTGATCAGCGTGGGGACCTTTGTGAAGATGAAGGGCGAGGTGCCGGATTGGTTGGCAGCCTTGAGTGACAAGAACATCGCGATGGCTCTCGGTGCGGGCGTGGCGATGGTTTTGGCCGCACGATTCTGCGAGTTAAAGAAGGTGGTTCACGAGGCGCTTTCGAGCGGAGGCGTGATCATTCTCATCACGGCGGCGGGGGCGGCCTTTGGAGCGGTGTTGAAGGATACCGGAATTGGCGGGGAGCTCTCGGGGAAGGTGGGCGATGGCGGCGGTGTCCTTCTCCTGGCCTTCGTGCTGACAGCACTCGTTCGGTTTGCGCAGGGATCAGCGACGGTGGCAATGATTACCGCGGTAGGCATTGTGGCCCCGATGGTGTTGGACGCGGATCTTGGATTTCATGCAGTCTACGTGGCGTTGGCGATCGGTTGTGGTTCGAAACCTTTACCCTGGATGAATGACAGTGGCTTCTGGATCGTCTCCAGGATGTCGGGCATGAACGAGACGGAAACACTCAAGACCTTCTCGGTGATGCTGTCATTGATGGGGGTCGTTGGCTTCGGAGTCGTCTGGCTGGCGAGCATTTTAATTCCGCTGAATTGATCCGGTCTGACGTCCGACCCAATTAACGTTTCATGAATCCAGGGATTAAAAAGTTCCAAGGGCATCATTTACCCCCTCCCCTTTCATCTGGATTGAGTTCCAGCGATCGCGCTTGCGAATTCTTTACTTTACGAGTTGGGAGGTGAAAGGAATCTCGCGTGCGGTCAGCCAGACCGAGGGTTTAAGCTCTGATCCCCCACCCTTCATCCCTAGAAGGACGACTTCCACTTCCTTGCCGACCATTGAGTCATCGAGCGGGAAGAAGTAAGTGTAGCCGGTCTTCTGGCGACGAGCGGGATACTCCCAGGCATTGGCAGGATACGAGGCCGCGCGATCCGGAGAACCGATAAGCCGGTCACCGATGCGGAGGGCGGCATAACAACCTTCCACGCCGTGTTCTCCATCGACGGCCACACAGAGGTAGGAAGTGGGCGTAATTTCATCGATCGTGATCTTGGTTTGCCAGGCGGTGACGGCGGGAACGGCTTCGGGATGCGCGAAGAGATTGCTGGCGCGCCATCCATCACGCGGGAGCATCGTTCCTTTATTCCACGCTTCGATTTCGGCAATTTGCTCAGGCCCACCCTTCATGCGGAAGTAGCGCCACTTGCCGTCGGCGGGAGGATAGATTGAGAGCGAGGAACCATCTTGGAGAACCTCTTCGGCGCTGGTCCAAGTCGTAAGATCGGGGCTAAATTCCACAGCGCTGACGAGAAGCTTAATCAAGGTCCGGTCCAAGGCCTGGGTCTTGAGAACGAGCCGGTCAAAGGTAACAGGCTTGGAAAAATCGACGCGCAGGCTGCCTCCGCTGAGGCGGGCATCGCGTCCGGTGGCATAGACGTCGAAGATGGTCGTGATATCGCCATCGAAGAGGAACTGATCCCAAAGGGCCCGGCCTTTGATGAGTGGTTGATCGAGGAAAGCGGCGCGGGCTTTTTCGACGGCAGGGATCTTGCTGGGTCCGGAACGGTCGAGGCTTCGGATCTCGAGGGCGTTGTTGTCGGCGGCGAAGCAGGTGCTTTCGTAAAGAGCTTCCCAATCAGCGGGGAGCCCGGTAGCAGTGAGATCACCGAGTTTCCGATGCCATGGATTCTTGAGGGCAAGCGGCGTGAGTCTTTCAAACACGGGACGTTTCCCCTTCACGTTTTTGATGACGCGATAGCGACCGTCTTTGAGTGATGGCTCGGGGCATTCATCAGCGGTGACGAGAAGGAGGAGACTCCGGAAAGGATGAATGGTGACTTCGACGGTGTCGGCCGCACCCAACGAGCGTCCGAGGACTTCCTCGTAGGGATGGAAGAGACGGACTTCGCGGGGGCGGGTGTCCTTGAGTCCGATCGTTTCATCCAGCGCCACCGTGCGGGTGATCGGTTGCCAGGTGTTATTGCGAAGAGTGATGAGGCGGGTCTTTTCGTTTCCTCTCGAAACGGCATTCGGGCCATAGCTCTCTTCCGGAAGGATCATCCCGTTGATGAGAAGATCGTTGTAGCGCTCGTGAAGATTGAAAATGCGGGCGAGCTTGGGGTATTCATCGTCGCGCAAAAACCACGGGCTTCCGTAGATCTGGGGAGCGAGGAGCATGGAGCGATTGAAGGCCTGCAGGATGAGATCGTCGGCCCAATAGTCGAGGCATGACGAGAGACACACGCCATGATCTTCTGCCATTCGTTTGAGCTCCGGAGGAAGACCACGGTTGAGAGCCTTCGCGCGGTTGTGGGTAGCGGTCGTGTTGTTCGACATGTGGACGTCGATGTAGGTCTCGGCACCCTGCCAAAGAAAGGTGGTGACGTAGGGCGCGGCTTCACCAAGATTGAGTCGGTGATTGAGGACGATGAGGTCTTCACTGTGCTTCCGACAGGCTTCCATGAGACGGATGAAGGCCGGTTGCTTTTCGTTACGTAGCTGCCCGCAAACCGCATCCATTTTGAAGAGCTGGAAGTCGTGGTCGCGGCACAAGGAACTTAGGAATTCAATCCGGGCTGTTTCCTCTTCCGGAGTGTCTCCGAAGCCATCCGGTCCGAGCCAGACTCCAAGCCGACCGCCGAAACCTTGGGCCGCTTTCGCAAGTGGCCCAAATCCGTTGGGGAGTTGTTGTTGGAATTTGCGGGTCGAGGGTTTGCCATAGTAAGAAGGAGCATCGACGGCTCCGGCGTCAAAGGCGTAGATGTCGAGCTCCATGCCATACTCGTCGTTCATCCACTGGAAGAAGCCCAGGTTCGCGAGTGATTGGGCCTCGGTCGGTCCTTCGTTGGTGTTGTTGATCCAGGTGAAGTAGTGGGATTGGGAAGGAGATGACTCCACCGCTCCGGGGAAAACATCAGGAGCCGCATCCTGGGCGGATAAGAGGGAAACGAGGGGAAGCACAGACAGGAACCGGGAGAGGGACCGACCGGTCGAAGAGAGTTTGTTCTTCATTCTCAAGTCTGACTGCAAGGGAGACGGGAGCAAGGTAACAATCTGATTCCTGAAGATGAGTCCGATGAGGAGCAGTAAGCTCGATCGTAATCTTCGCGATGAAGCCAGTGGCGACCAACTTGAACGACCTTCAATCCGCTCGATCCAGAATTAGGTTTCAAGTGATTCCAGATGAATGGGATGTGACAACGGGATTCGCGGGATTTCGGGTACACTTTTGATAGGAGCACTCGCATTAATCCTTCGCCTCTTCCCTACCCAAAGAATCCTTACTTGTTAGAGTTCGAAGCGATACATAGGGTGTCAGCATGCTTTTTACCATTTGTAAGAATATCCCCATTCCAACCATCCTGGTTTTTGTCATGAGTTCGATTTTTGGAGCTGCCGGGGTCACCGAATGGGACATGGGGAAAGCTGGATTATACCGACAGACCAGCGAGAACACGACCCCGACGGAGGCCGAGTCCTGGGCCGTTTGGGTTTGGATTGAAGTGGACAATGAAGGAGATGCAGCCACCGCGACGATTTCGGGAGGAGGCATCGTCGGAAGCCTCCCAATTCCAAAGGATGGAACCACTTTTGAATTTGATTGGGGGTATTTGAGCGAAGCCGGGATGGATGAGGAGTTCTCGAATAATTCGACCTATTCCATCACCCTAAGCGGCGGCTCGATGGGGACCGTTACCCAGGAGGTCGTAATGGGGCCGGCGAATTACCCGAGTCCCCCGACGCTGGCGCAACATGAGTTGGGACGGGCCAGTTCTTTCATTGCTTCGCAAAGTCACGTCGTCCGCTGGCAGACTCCGCCAGCTGAAGTCGACTCCGTTTTTCTGGAGCTGAAGGATGATGAGTATGAATGGGAGTATGCTGGAACCGCAACCTCGGGAACTCTCCCCGCGAACACCATGGCAGCCGGGCAGTGTGCTGAAGCAGGATTGATATTTGATGTCTTTACGGATGTCAGTGGCGCGGGTGGCTTCGGAGTCGATGGATACTACTCGCATGCCACGCTGACGCGGTTTGGATTCAACTCCGTCTTGGATCTCACTCCTAAAGCCATTGTGGGTGCGTGGCAGTTTGGCGACGGAGCGGCAGGAGAGTCAGGGGTTCTGGTGTTTCAAGCCAATGGTCTCTATTTTCATGCCGAGGATATTTCTGTAGACGATGAGCCATGGGAAAGGGATGGCATGGAGCGGGGCACTTACACCTGGAACCCTGATACCGGAGCCTTTAGTTCCACTGCACAGATCGATACCAACGGTGAAATCGGCCTCTCCCATCCCATTGTAGCATTCAATATGGAAGTCGATGGAGACTCCCTCATCATCACGGAAGGAGACGAGACTTACACTCTCTCTCGAGTCGCGTTCTCTGCCACAAATCCCCTTCAGGGAGGGTGGATGCTCTGTGACAACAAAGGGATGATCACGGGATGCCTCGTGTTCCTTTCCAACAATACCTACTTCCACATGGAAGTCTTCAGCGCGGATGGAAGCAATGGGAACGATGACACGAATGGGCAAACGGGGATGGAGCGGGGCAGTTATAGTTTCAACTCCGGAACGGGGCGGCTTGATGCGTCAACGATCAGTCCGGACACCAACTCTGAATGGGGGCTATCCAATCCTGTTATTGGCTTTTATGAGATCATGAATCCGAGTTCCCGGGTTCTGATGATCAATGACGAATCTCCTCGGGATCCCGGTTCTCTTCACCGGATCAGCAATGCCAGGGTCTTTGAAGATTGGCGAATCAACAAGGAGGTGAACTATACCCAAACCGCAGATGACACTCAATCCACGACTCCAATTTACTGGGCTATCTGGGGTGAAGTGACGACCAGGAACCCGGGTGACGCCAGCGCGATCACTCTCTCTGGTGGAGGAATCATTGGAAGCCTGCCGTTCACCCAGGAGGAACCCGGCGAGTGGACTTTTGACAAAGACTTTGACTCCGAAGCTTTAATGAACGGCGAGTTTCCGGATAGTGCCACTTATACCATGACACTGAGCGGGGGCGAGTTGGGAACCTTGATCCAGGAGATCAATATTGGTTCGGGACCCTATCCTTCAGCGCCCTATCTAACCGGGACGGTCTTTACCGGTGCGAAATCGGTGGACCCTACCCAGCCCTTTGCAATTCAGTGGAACGGATCACCAGACTATGCCGTTGTCTTCGAAGTGCACTCAGAGCCAGACGGTGGAGACGAGTATTTCTTCGAGAATGATCTTAGCAGTGGTGAGTCGCAGGTGACTCTCCCTCCGGGGACCTTGCCGGCCGACAGCAGGTCATATGGCTACCTTGAATTCGGGGGGCCCAATGTTGCCGATTCGTCAGGTGCCGCCGGCTTTGGTGTTTCCGGGTTCTCTGCCCGGATCAGCGTCCTGCCTGAGATCTCTCTGGCTACCTTCCCCCCTGCGGAGGAACAGCTCAATGATGCCGCTGTCGCGGCAGGTTTGTTTGGTGGTGCTGCGGCCCCGCTGGCCGAGCCTTTTGACGATGGCGTTCCCAATTTGTTGAAGTATGCCTTCAACATGAATCTTGCGGGCCCGGATACGAGCTCGATGGCCGCGGGAGGAAATTCCGGATTGCCCGGAGGTGGTCTCGTGGAGGTTGACGGCGAGACATTCTGGCGTGTGGAGTATGTGCGGCGTATCGGAAGCGGACTCACCTACACTCCGAAAAAATCAATATCGTTGGATCCAGGATCCTTCGTGCCACTCACCGGCACACAGGCCGTGACATCCATCGATGGAGAATGGGAGCGCGTGACGGTTGACGAACCCTGTGATCCGGGCACGGCAGCGACATGCTTCAGCCACGTGGTGGTGGCCTTGCCATAGGACTGACTGCAGGCTCCAATCCAGGGGGGACAATCAGCTTCCTGAAAATGAATCCTGTCGATGGGTTATCTTATGTGTTCTTCCTTTGTGTGAAGGGGGATCGTGTTTCGATCTACCTGTCGATCCATTTGCTCCGCAACACTCCAATCTAAAAAAGGGGCACAAGGGTCCGGTCGCGGTATCATTTCCCGCAGAGTTTTTTGATGGCCTCACCCATCGATTCGCCGATGAGGTAATAGGTCTCGGCGTTGCCGTTCCAGTGATAGCCTTGGCGAGAGGGAGACTCCTCTGGGGAACGGAAGAAGCTCTCGGTCTGGACACAGACGACGTTGCCTTTGAATTCCGGATACTTGGCAGGAGCGGCCTGGGCAGCGCGGATCTTGAGGCGACGCTCGACTTTTTGGTTTACGCCACCAAAGCCGCTGTCGGCAATTACGAAAGGCAATTTTTCGACGCCAAACTCTTTGCGCACGTCGCGGATGAAATTAGCGAGGTTCTTCTCATACTCCAAAGTCGCCGGCATCCCACACCCGTCGTTCCATCCCTGGTGCCAACCGAAGCCCGCGATTTCGTAACCGACGGCGGCGACGTCCGGGAACAGTTTTTTCAGGTCGGCGAGCACGACCTTCACATGCTTGACCATCTCAATGTAGTAGGGACCAACCTCGCCGCCGGAGCTCGGCGGCCGGAAATCCTTCTGTAGGCTCTTGCCGCCCCAAGCCGTCTTGATCAGAAGGACCGGCTCTTCGAAGGCCTCGCCAACGACATGGCCAAAGCCAAGTTCGGGACCGATCGAACTGCCCTTGGCCCCGAAGCCGGGGGCGAGCTTACCTTTGCGGCCGAGATACCAGATGGAGACGTCGTCGCGGGCGATCCACTTGCCGTCTTTGTCCTTCAGATGCTTGAACTTTTCAGAATTGGCAGCCAGATAACTGAGACTCCCCTTTCCGCCGTTACGTTTCGGGTCGCCCTCGACCCGTCCGGCTCCCTCCATGTTCGACTGGCCGGCGAGGATGAAAACCTTCACTGGAGGCGCGGCCTGCAAGGGCACGGCAGATAGGGAGAGGGCCACGCTGGCGATGGCAATGACCAGACGGATTCGGAATAGAATTCGCATCATGAGTGATCTCTTGTGCGTTAAAATCCCGGGCCTATCAAGGATCGTTCTCTCACCTCATTCCCAAGCCTCCGAGACGACCACCCCTGCGATCCGATTTGTTCCGTCTCACGCGTCGCAGGGATGATTCATCGGGGCACCAGAATCGACTTCGCCATTTCGTCGGCCGGAGAATTACCCTTGTAATTTAATACGGAGTAGCCGAGTCGAAAAATTTAAATTCTACCTCGCCCTAAGGGCGATTGGCTTGAGGATGGTTAGATGGGGCGAGCTTGCTGGAGGAGTTTT
>CALFSW010000488.1 GCA_937916505.1 uncultured Verrucomicrobiales bacterium
TCTCAAACGCCTTTCGAATACTTCAACAACGTCTATATTGACAAAAACCTGCAACAAGAACTATACGGCCCTTACATTATAGGTCAGGAAGTTCAAAGACTTCTACAACCAAAGCTTCGCACTGATTTAACACAACAAGGAACTGAGCTGTTTCACAACACCCCAGATGTCGATGGCGATGGCTTACCTGATAACGAAGGAAGCGCAGACAACCAAAGAGGTCAGCTCTTAACCGATAGCTTTACCCAATGGAATAATAACAACGCTAGTAATATAGGTAATGAATTAGCCATCCCTTTAACTCATGTTATTTATAATCCTAATGTATCTGAAGTTTTTGTCACCTTGGCTGTAAACGCTTTATATGATACTGTCGAAGTCAGTAAAGGCGAAGGAGATGATAATTTAAAAGCTGGCGATAAAATACCAGCAATTTTGAATATTCAAATTGAAACTGGTAAAATCAATGCAAACGGTCAAGAGTCTGAACAGCAAACATTTAATTATAGAATAACCGCCGTTATTGAATCTTTGACATTAATCGATGTTGGTAATCCCAGCTCTCAAGGAACTAGCGCCGACTACCGGTATATCAAAGACCTTAATAACGAAGAGCATAATTTAAATGTCCCTTTTAAACTGCCTGAGATTCAATACAATAACAATATCAAATCGGATGAAACGCCCGAAAAAAGATACGTCAGAGTAACGAAGCTATCTACAGAAACCTTTTCTATCTTATTGAAAAAGGATATTACCTTGTCAAAAATCACTGAAATAATTAAGGCTAATTTTTCTTATCCATATTCCGCAGTTATTGGAACCAAAATTGATTCAAGACAGTTCAATTCTATACCAGAACGCACTTTTGATGTAAAATTAAAAAAGATTAAAGTTCCTTCTAATTACTTCCCATCAAATTCACTAGCGCATAACCGAGATAAAAGATACTATAATAAGATTGTAGATTTCGAAAATGCTTCAAATGAAAGCAAATACATTTATAAAGGCGACTGGGATGGGACTTTTGTAGAAAGATGGACTGATAACCCAGCATGGATTCTTTTTGATCTTCTGACTAACTCTCGTTATGGTTTGGGTCAACAAATATCTGAAGATGAAGTCAATAAATGGGAACTCTATAAAATTGGCAGATTTTGTGATGCCGTAGATGACAACGGTTATTTCGTAGGCGTGCCTGACGCGCAGGGGGGATTGGAGCCGCGCTTTTCCTGCAATATCATCTTCAATAATAACGAGAAGATTTTTGATTCAATACAGACCATTTCTGAATTATTCAGAGGTAAGACTTTCTTCCGCAGTTCTGAAGTTTCTTTTTCTGATGAGAGGGTTAAAGATCCGATTGCACTTTTTAATAATATTAATGTCAAAGATGGGGTCTTTAATTACGCCAACCTCAGAAGGGACCAGCAATACAACACTGTAGAGGTTGGTTACCTTGACCGTTTTGAGAACTTTGCACCAAAAATTGAAGTTGTAGAGGACGCTGAAGACATCCGTGATAGAGGTGTATTTAAAACGACAATAGACGCGCTAGGCGTCACATCGAAAGCGATGGCTCGTCGTATTGGACAGCATTTGATCTATAAAACGATCAAAGAGAATCAAAAAGTAGTATTCAATACCGGATTTGAAGCCTTGTTATGCCAACCGGGAGATTTGATTATTGTTGAGGATGAGTTGAAAAGTAATAAGTCGAACTTTGGAAAAGTATTAGATGTCGATGTCGATAATGAGTATATCCGATTAAGCGGGCCTTATGATCCATCCACTATGAATGCTTCTCTTACTGTTTATATCCCTACTGGAGACCAACCGACAGAAGAATTATCAGAAAAGGCCTCCACCTTAAGAGAGCGCTCTTATACGTCGTTTGAGATTGTTGACGATACTCCTTTTTCTTTTTTTAGCGATTATCTAGGTGAGTATGGTTTTTCGGGATACACACCGGGATTCTCTGCTGGAGTTATTTTAGGCGATATCAACTCAGATGATCCAGTAGGGTTTTATGAAGAGTATCCCGTATATACTGGGTCATTAAATCAAACAATTTACTTTTACCCTAATAATAACGACCTTATACCAAATGGAAATTGGGTATTTACACAAGGTGGAATTCATATTTTTCCAGACCCTCTCGCTGATTACCAATTTACTACAGAAAATAACGAACAAACTCTTACAGAGGTAAACCAAAAGGGGATCTTGCATAGTCTGACGCTGGGAACTGATTACGATATTAGCGAACAAGGCTTCTTTGTAGGCATGAATAACACTCAAGGCATTCTGACTGAAGAAATTGTTTTGGGGTCGAATCCACAAATTGTAACATTAGCCGTGACGGGTGATATCGACGATGTTGCCGATTATAGAGGCTCTTACGTTAGCGGTGTGGACCTTCCTGATTACCTGCCTTACATCAAAGTCGGTAGCCCTTATAGGTTGGAATTAACTGATTCTTCTGATTTTGTTTACAAAATTGAATCCATCCAAGAAGAAGGAATAAATGAATATTTAGTTTCAGCTAGTAAATTCGATAGCGGCAAATACGAATTGCTTGAGCAAGATATTTCCATAGAGAGGAAAGAAAACACATACGCCTATGACATTAACTCTCAAGTCGGTGATATCACGTATAATACTTTAGATACGCCCTCTAGCCTGAGTTTAGTGACTGGTGCAGGGACAGACCCAGATACCTTTAAAATCGATGCAACGTGGAATGGAGTCGCAAACAATAACGGTTATTCTGTTATTATATACTATCCTAATGGATCTTACGAGGAGGTTCTTTTGCCAAAAGATGTAGATTTTGCTGCGTTCGATAATATTTCTAGCATTGGAAATTTCAATGTAAGTGTAAAAGCTAATGGCGGTTTCGACACACAAAATAAATATTTCGACTCGGAATACATTTCTGAAGAAGCTTTTTTCCTTTATGAAGATAACGCAGAATTCGACAAACCATTTTTCTCTCAAATAACTTTCTACTAACATGTCTTACATTTACGATAACGATCTCTATAATACTGGAATATTCGAATTCGACTCGGTTTACAGCGGGGACTCTGGAAATTTAGATGCTACCGGTATGGGCAGCGGAGTCCACCTTTATAAAGATGTCACGATTAATATGGGAGTGATTGATAGAGCGAGTGAGTATCTTAGCTCTACAAAACAGTTATTAAGTAACCCTTTTGTTAAAGAGGTTAATATTGACATCTTAGATCCTACTGGTGGTGATGTCTATCCGAATTACCTGAGTGGGTATAAGAACTCCTCTTTTACTTTTGGAGAAACAAATAATAGATCTGTATTTGGATCTTACGCGCCCCACTTTGGTATTCGCACCACCTTGATTGATAGCGTAGATGCAGAATACGTTTCTGAGTATTACTTCTACGGCAATAAATTAGAGATAGAGCAGCTCATAATAACAGATAATACTGGGACCAGTTCTCATACTGGATCTTTTACTAGCGGCGATGTAATTTCAAGTTATCCTACAGATCCTATAACAGGTCTAATATATTTGGATCTTGATTTTGTAAACTCCGAAAACTATACTGATTTTGACCGATTAGATGTTTATTGGGCTGATAATTCAGGCCAGTTCTTAAGCGGCCTTGACGTTAATTACTTAGCTAAAACATCGACATTAAGTAATTTAAAAAACCAAAGATTTATTCTTACTGAAAATGACCTGCCTCAATCAGGTGATTTATGGCTTACCGCTGTCCCTTATAGCTCTATAGGGGCTGGTGAAGCTTGGACTGTTGGTCCTCACGAATTTAGACAGACAACCCCACCTGCTGACCCATTTGAGTTAAGGGATGAAGCTGTTTTAGTTTATAGCGATCAAACAGTATCTGGTGTCAAAACCTTCATGGATCAGATTAATTTCTCAGGGGATGCTCATATTCAAACGGGAAATCTGTATTTCAATACTGGTGTAGAGGATGTTGAAACCGCCCCTGCCGGAGCGATCAATTGGAACAGTGTAGATGAGACCTTTAATATGGGCCTAACTGACGAGGTGACCTTGCAAGTAGGTCAAGAATCTTTGATCCATGTCAAAGCTAGGCAGGCTATTTCTAACGGATCTGTTATCGCAGCAGTTGGCGCTGTCGGTGGTTCTGAGAATATAGAGATAGATAAGTTTCTTGCTTCATCAGGAAGTATCGATGAACTGTATTTTTTGGGGGTTGCAACTCAAGATTTTGATGCTAATGAATTTGGTTATGTAACTACTTTTGGGAAAGTTCGCGGTATAGATTCTGCGAATGTGAAAGATACCAACGACGCGGGGACTTGGGCTATCGGGTCCATTTTGTATTGCTCTCCTAATGAATCTGGAAAGTTTACTACAATCCAACCTACTGCCCCTGACAAAAGCATTCCAACTGCCATGATTCTAAAGGCTCCTAATCCTAGCAATATTAGTATTATGGTGAGGGCGGAGCATGGTTATCATTTGAATGAGCTGCACGATCTTTACGTCCCGTCTCCAAATGACGGTGACGTGTTATCGTGGAACGAAACCGCTAGTTATTGGGAAGCTGTGGCGTCAGATGATCTTGAGATCAGCGCTTTAGAAGATGCTATCACTAATCTCAGCGGACTGGTGACGGGTAGCGTGAGCGGCCTCGGAGTTCTTTACAATGGGATCGACGATCTCAGCGGAC
>CALFSW010000489.1 GCA_937916505.1 uncultured Verrucomicrobiales bacterium
GAATGAGAGTGTCGGCCGGAGCATGAACAGAGGCTAAAGCATCATGTCCAAGGAGGGGCCCGGGATTCTCCCAGATCGGACCACCGTATGACGTTCCGCTAGAGAATGCCGGAGTCTCTCGGAGAGTGGCTCGTGTTGCCGTATCTGTGTAAGGGTCCGATCGGCCCCTTACGCCTCGTAGGCTGAAGCCGCGAAAGCCCAGGACTGATTTGATGACTCCGAAGATGGTTTCGATAGTGGATGCTCGTTTTTTTAGATGGCTTTGCTTTTTTCGGTAGCGAGCTTGTCCCGCAGGGTGCGGATCGGGTGGCCGAAGCGACCCGTCCACTTGCGATATTTATGTTGGCTCTAGGTGACAAGTAGAGTAAGGAGCTGCTCTTGACCCATCGCTAAGTGGCGAGCTTTCGTTGAAATCCGACCCTGTGAGATCGGTGCGATCTAGCCTCCTCTTCTGAGTTCATGAGTTGAGTCTCATTATAATGTCTCCCGCTCTTTCTCGCACCACGACCTCAACTGACTGGAGACAGTTCGTCCCGGGGCCAGTCCCAATTTCGCCTCACCTGCTTGCCATTGGCACTCAGCAATTACCGTATAATCGGACCGAGGCCTTTTCTACGACGACACAAGAGATCCTCGGTGGCTTGAGGAAGCTTTTTAAGACCGAGTCAGAAGTCGTAGTGTTGACCGGTTCAGGAACGGCGGCGATGGAAGCATCTGTTCTCAATTTCATCGGGCCTGATGATCGCGCGCTGATCGCCAATGGAGGAACCTTTGGACAGCGCTGGGCCGATCTTTGCGGAGCCCTGGCTATCAACCATGACGAACTTCAGGTTGATCTCGGAGCCGAACTGGATCTTGAGAGCCTGGAGGAAACCTTGGCTGGCGGGCAGCATTCGGTCCTACTGATCAATGCCCATGAAACCTCTACCGGGCTCCTCTACGATATAGAGGCGATTGGCAGGATCGCTCGACGGCATGATGTTTTCTTTATCGTCGATGCGATCAGCAGTGTCTGTGCTGATACTTTCGAAATGGATGACTGGGGCGTCGATGTCGCTATTCTAAGTTCCCACAAGGCCCTCGCCTTACCACCGGGCCTGTCATTCATTGCCATGGGAAAGCAAGCGATCACGCGCTTGGAAAGCGGTCGGGTTCGCCCAAAGAGCCTCTACTTTGACCTTGAAGATTACCTCAAAAATCAACAACGGGGACAGCTTCCCTACACTCCTGCGATTGGTCTGATGCTACAGCTTCAAGCGCGATTGAGGGACATCCACGAGCACCCACTTACGATGCTCATTTCTCAGCACCGAGAGCGCGCTCAATATTTCCGAAATGCCATTCAGGACATGGCCTTCGATATCCTGCCTGCTCGATCTTCGAACGCCATCACCGCGCTCTCGTGCCGGGATCTCGATGCGAGTGAAGTCGCTGCTGAACTGCGGGACCGTTACCACCTTATTGTCGCCCCTAGTGGAGGCGCGTTAAAATCAAAACTTATCAGAGTCTCCCACATGGGGGCTCAGGACCAGGCCGATGTCCGGCGTCTGGTCACAGCACTTGGCGAAATCAGTGCATCATTCCAACCAACAAAAACATACAAATGAAAGCGATAGTTATGGCTGCCGGAATCGGCTCACGTCTCGAAAACATCAGCGGGAATCGTCCCAAATGTTTGATCGAAATGGACGGGATCAGCCTGATCAGTCGGTCAGTCTCGCTTCTCGCCGCCCAGGGCATCACTGACATAACCGTCATTACGGGCTATAAAAGTGAACTGGTTCAGCAAGAGCTTCAGAAACGGGTTTCCTACCTCCACAACCCATACTTTGAGGTCACAAACAGCATCGCATCGCTATGGCTGGCAAAGGAGTTGCTACACGACGACTTGATCCTGATGAACGCCGATCTCTACTACGAGACCGCCGTGCTGGATACCGCTCTCGCCCAGAGTGGCAATGCGGTCATGCTCTCGGATTCCACGAGAATCATCGATGCCGACTTCCGCTTTGGAGTCGACGGAGATCGAATCTTAAAAACAGGGAACCAACTCACCGATCTGGAAACGGATTGCGAGTATGTCGGGATTGTGAGAATCGATAAACGCTTCGTTGAGCGCTTTCGGCTGCGTTTGGAACAGATGATCAAGTCTGGTGACTTTAGAAACTGGTGGGAGGGAGTGCTCTACTCCTTTATCGACGAAGGCGTCGCGATTACACACAAAGATGTTGAGGGAGCCTTCTGGAGCGAGGTCGATAATCTTGAGGATTACAATCGTCTCTCGAGCTGGATTTCTCATCCTCAACATGCCTTCACAGGTATCCGAAATAACGCTCAACCCGCTGGACATTTGAATGGCAGGGGAACTCCTCCGGCCACAGCGGTATGAACTCAAAGTTTCAAAATCTCTGGGCGACCAAGAACAAGAATGACGAGTGGTGGTCTTCCTTTGTGACGTCGCCCCTTGCCATCGTCGCTAATTACCTGGTCATTGATTGGAAATGGCTCACGCCAAACCGGCTGACGGCATTCTCTTTCATTGTCGCTTGTGCAGCCGTCGTCCTGATTATCCAGGGAGGCAGAATTGAGTTTGGCATCGCGGCAGTCTTGATTCACGCAAGCCACATCTTGGACTGTATGGATGGGCAGATGGCGCGCTACCGACGTGTCGCTTCGCGCGCTGGCTCCTTCCTCGACAAGATGACGGACCAGGTTCAAGTGATCCTCTGGTTCGGCGCAATCGGCTACGCGGCGAATCAACAGAGCGGAGAGATCCTGCCGGTGTTCCTTGCCTTCGCGGGTGTCGCCTTTTACTCGCTCCGTGGTTATGTCAAATACGTGACCATCTATACCGAGATCGTTGATGATCCGGACTACCTCAGACGCACCTCTTCAGAAGTTGCCGAGATTGAAAATCAAAGAACATCAAAAGCTGGACTTGGATTTGGTATCGCCGCGAATCTTCGATGGTTCGCAGGCGAGCAGCGGAAAATCCTCTTCTTTGATGAAGGTGTTTTCATCTTCATGCTATCGGCAGCTCTTCTTTTCGATAATTTAACAGCCATGTTGTGGGTGTTCGCTGTAAGCCAAGTATTCTACGGCGTCACGCGGAGCATTCAGCGAGCGCGTTCACTGCACCGAAATCAAGCGGGACAGATCCTCACAAGCTCCGAGAAGTAGACTGTGCGCAGAATGCGGCAGGTTTACCCCATCAGGGCGAAGAAACAAAAAAATGAACCTTGTCATTATATTTGGACCTCTGGCCGTTGGCAAGATGACCGTCGGCCAGGAATTGGAGAAGATTACTGCGTTAAAATTATTTCACAATCACATGACCATTGAAATGGTTCTGCCGTTTTTTGACATGAAATCTGACAGCTTTAAGCGCTTAGTAGATTCGTTCCGAACACAACTGTTCGAAGAAGTAGCCGGGAGCGATTTGGAGGGCTTGATATTCACCTATGTTTGGGAGTTAGACTCGAAGAATGATTGTGAATTCATCGATCGTATCGTCAAAATATTTGAAAAAGCGAATGCGACGGTCTGCTATGTGGAACTGGAGGCAGGTCCAGAAGTAAGACTTAAGCGAAATCAGTCACCAAACAGATTGAGATGTAAACCCTCAAAGAGGGATCTTGAGGCGTCGGAATTGGAGCTCATAGAAACTGACAGGAAGCATGTTTTAAATTCAAAGAACGATGACTTCATGGGAGCTAGTCATTTTAAAATTGATAACACCAATTTAGACGCGGTTGAAGTAGCAGAGATGATAAAGAGAAGATTTGAATTAAATGACTAACGGACCACCGCGCCTTTCTTAACTCATGATGTCTCCACGTCCATTCCTCCCGACCGTTCGGCTCCGTGTTCGATCCCGACTGGGAAAATACCGTATTGAGGCATGCCTTGCCGAAGGAGCCTATTCGAACGTCTATCGCGCATACGACACGATCGAATGTATCCGGATTGCTCTCAAAATTCCGCACAGCCATCTTGCCAACGAAATTTTCCTCGACGCCTTTCGCCAGGAGGCGCGTCTCGCAGCAAAGATCCAGCACCCACTTTTCCTGGGACTGAAGGATGCCAGCATCATCGATGGCAACTTCGTCATGACTTCTCAACTCGGCATCGAAAGCCTTGCTGATCGTTTGTCACGGCGCCTTTCAAGCAGAAACCTTACCCTTTTCATCGATCAATCTCTCGAAGCCCTCGCCACGCTCCACCAACACAACATCGTCCACTGCGACATCAAACCGGAAAACTTCATTCTCTTCCCCGGCCCAACACTCCGCCTTGCAGACTTCGGCATCGCGAGAATGGCGCGCCACACGCTCAATGCCTCTGGATCAGGCACCCTAGGATACATGGCCCCCGAACAGGCCATGGGTAAGCCCTCCTTCCGATCCGATGTTTTCGCGATGGGCTTGCTTCACTATCGTATGATCACCGGTCACCTTCCCGAATACCCCTTTACCTGGCCGCCCCCTCACTACGCGAAATTACGACGCAAGGCTTATCCAGAATTCATCGCCATTATTCGTAAATCCCTTGAGACCTCACCTCGTCACCGCTTTCGTGATGGAGGAGTTCTCTATCGGGCCTATCTGAACGTCCGGAAAAGAGTCCTTTTCTAGATTTTAAAAAGTATGCCGAGTATGAATGGCACTTGATTAAGCCTGTTTCTTTGGTTTTGGATAGTGGTATTCT
>CALFSW010000490.1 GCA_937916505.1 uncultured Verrucomicrobiales bacterium
CTAGGTTCAATCACATGCGAAAATGGTTTCCAATAATCGCTCTTCTTTTGGGAGGAGGCTCCGGCTTTTCCATCGAACCCCATCCCGACGCGGTGCCCAACTCCCACGCTCCGGGCGAGGTCGATATCACGGCCAACGTGAAGTTCATCATCGCGAACCCGAAGACCCTCCCCGGAATTGTTCTCGATGAAACCGATGCCGTTCTCAAGGGCCAGTGGCAATACTCAACCCACACCCCGCCCTACATCGGCATTGGCTATCTCCACGATCAAAAATCCGACAAGGGGAAAAAGTCGGCGACCTGGACACCGAATTTCCCGGAAGCAGGGAAATACGAAGTCCGTGTGTCCCACTGCTACAATCCAAAGCGCTCAACCAACACGCCCGTCACCATCATTCATGCCACCGGAAAAACGACGATCCGGATCAACCAACAGAATGTTCCCAAACATGGAAAACTCTTCCGCTCGCTGGGAGTGTTTAAATTCAGGAAAGGGAAAGGCGGTTCTGTGACCATTTCCAGCGAAGGAACGGAAGGAAAATATGTCATCGTCGATGCCGTTCAGTTCCTGGCAGATTCTGCAACGGATGAAGCCCCAAAGCGTTGACCCAATATCTAGCCGCCGGGCTTGGCGTGGAAAGAGAAGACCGTCGGGTGAGCTCTGGTTCTCGACGACACCTGAAGGCCCGAAGAATTTCCCTTTTCTCACCTCTCCACTCCTCGCAACGGCTTCCCCAAGCGCCCCACCTCAAAAGCAAATTTCTAGCAGTTGACTGGGCCTCTGGCAGAGTGGATGGTGTCCTCGGAAAAATTGATTAATGGCGATCTCTCACAGAATCAAACCCAACTTGGCTCTGGCTGTCGTCACGCTGGCGGGCTTCGTATCCCACGTCGCGGCTGAGAACAAACGGCCCGATCCCATCGATCATCTGATACCTGAAGCAAACCTTTCGGAATTTAAGAACTTCGTGGCTCCGATCTTTGAGAAATCTTGCGTGAATTGTCATGGTCCCAAAAAATCCAAAGGCAACTTTCGCGTGAATGAACTCGATCCGAATCTTTTGACAGGTAACGACATCAATCGATGGGTCGAGGTCTATGAGGTTTTGAGTAATTCCGAGATGCCACCGGATGATGAACCGGACTACCATCTCGGCGATGAAGATCGCGCCAGAATCGTCGGCTGGCTCGGGGCTGAAATGAACAAAGCCTCCCAGGTTCGTCGCAATGAAGGCGTCCATACTTCATTTCGTCGCATGGCGAATTATGAATACAACTATGCCTTACAGGATTTACTGGGGCTAAACCTGGAGTTCACAGGGGCATTGCCGCCCGAATCCGTTTCCGAGGATGGCTTTAAGAACAGTTCGGAATTGTTACAGATGTCGGCGATGCAGTTTGAAACCTATCGTGAAATTGCTCTGAACGCTCTAAAGAAGGCAACGGTCCAAGGGAAGCGCCCTAAAGTTGTCACCTATCAGATCCCGATGCAGGAGGCCATGGATAAGGCCAGCCTGTTGAAGCAGAAGCCCATCAACAGAAGTGATCCTGATTACTCGAAGAAGAAAAGAAGAACCCACATCTTCAACAAGGAAACAGGGAAGGGATTTTTCTATCGATGGACCTATTACGTGGTTCTGGACGGAGCTCAACATGGCATCTGGAACCTGAAACCGGACAAGGTCGTCACCGATGTCCCCGCCCTTTCCAAGATTGTTGCGGTCCTCCCGCCTTCGCAACAAATCAAATTGGACCTCGGAAATTCGGTTCCGGATGAAGGCCTCATGCGTGTTCGGATTAGAGTCGGTGCGACTTCCCACCAAGCTAATCAGTACGCCAGCCTTCGACTGATATTTGGGTTTCAAACCAACAATGAAGGCAAAATGTCGGCAAAGGTGAGCCAACTTGACATCCCGGTGACCGCGTCTGTTGAGGCCCCTCAGTTCATCACTTTTGAGATCCCCCTAAATGGAATCCCCCGGAATCCTTTTCGTCGGATTCATGAGGTTGGCGACTCTCCAAATGCGACTGAGTTCCTCGAGATTCAAAATATCTCCAATGCCCGGGTGACCGGGAACGGAACCCCCGTTGATGTCCATCTTGATTATGTCCAAATCGAAGCCGGTCTTCATGAAAGTTGGCCGCCGGGATCCCATGCCGAAATATTCTTCGACAGCCCGAACAAGAACGATGAGGAAAAATACAGCCGGGAAATCCTGAAAAGATTCATGACCAAAGCCTGGCGGCGACCGGTCAAGGAAGAGGAGGTGAAGCCCTACTCCGACTTGTTTTTGAAATACCGCCCGGAGTTTACCAGCTTTCAAGAGGCCATCATTGAAGTCCTGGCAACCGTCTTGGCGTCGCCCGGGTTCCTCTACCTCATTCAGGAGAACTCTGCAGCTCATGCCAATGGATCAGCAACGGTGAGTGATCTTGAACTGGCCGATCGGCTCTCATTTTTTCTGTGGTCAAGCATTCCGGACTCACCGCTGCTGAAGCTTGCTCTTGAAGGCAGGCTAAAGAACCCGGACGTCTTGGATTCCCAGATTAAAAGAATGTTAGCGGATTCCCGCTCGCAGCGTTTCTCCCGGAATTTTGTCGAGCAGTGGCTTGGTCTTGATGCGCTCGAAACGGTCATCGTCGATCAAGCAAAGTTCAAAATCTATGACAACGTATTCAAAGAGAATATCCTGAAGGAGCCTCTGACTTTTTTTGATGAAGTCCTGAAGAGGAACAGCAGCATCATGGATTTCCTTCACTCGGACTACCTCATGATCAACGAGGCTTTGGCCCGGCACTATGGGATTCCCGAAGTTTACGGTCAGAAATTTCGCAAAGTTGCGGTAGGCCCTGAATCAAATCGCGGGGGCCTTTTAACGACTGCGGCGGTCATGACAATGAATGCCACCGGGGTCGATTCGAATCCTCTGAAAAGGGGGATCTGGCTCCTGGAACGAATCCTTCATGATCCGCCACCACCACCACCGCCCAATGTTCCGGAGGTTGACTTAACCGACCCAAGAATTCTGAACATGACCCAGAAAGAGCGCATGGCGGATCATCGAAATCAGGCCGCCTGTCGATCGTGTCACGCCAAGATCGACCCCTGGGGGATTGCTCTGGAAAATTACGACGCGATTGGTGCCTACCGAACCAAGATCAAGGACAAGCCGGTTGATGCTGCCGCCGTTTTATACAACAAGCAAAAACTGGACGGAGCCGGAAGTATGAAAGATTACCTCCTCGCCAAGCGTCAGGATCAATTTGCCCGGGCAATGGTGCACAAACTCAGTTCGTATGCCTTGGGGCGCCCGATGTCTTTTGGTGACCGAAGTGAAATTGACAAGATGACTCAAGAACTCAGGGAAAGTGGTGATGGTTTAAGAGACCTGGTATCAATCATCATAAAGAGCGATCTATTTAGAACCAAGATCACGAGTGACTCCGACGTTGAATAAAAAGCAATTCTCATGAAAAGACGAAATTTTCTGCAATGTGCCGGGGTGGGCCTGGCATTACCATGGATGGAAACCTTTGCCGCAAAGGGTGATCAGGGAACCAAGCTCGCTCGTTTTATGAGCGTTTATCACCCCGATGGTGTTGGCGTGCCCCGGGAAGATGATCCTGCCTGGCAGGATTGGAGTTGGTTTCCACGAGGTGGCGAAACTGACTTTAAGCTGACCAAGGTTCTCGACGTCCTCGAACCTCTTCGCAGTGAAATTACTTTTTATTCAGGGCTCTCACATCCCTCTGTTCGAAAAGTGATTGGCCACGCGAATGCCGACCAGTATTTGACCGGCGCAAATACCGGAAGTCACGGGCCCTACAAGAATTCAGTTTCACTCGATCAGGTTCTTGCCGCCTATGCCGGCGAACACACTCGGCATTCCTCATTGGTCATGTCCACGAATGCCGGGACGGGAGCCCCACGGGCCACTCATACTTCATCTTTTGATCAACAGGGCCGCCCCATACCGTCGCTGAACCGACCCAAACGGGTTTTCGAGATGCTTTTCGTGACCGGCGGAAAGCATACCCGGGACAAGCTGGCACGAAGTAAGAGTTCGCTGGACCTCCTCATTGCCAATGTCAGTTCTCTTAATAAGAAACTTTCCAGCCACGACCGACAGACTCTTGAACAATATCTGGATGCTGTCCGTGATACCGAGATCAAGCTGCTTAAAGCAGAACAGTGGATTGATGCTCCCTTGCCAAAAGTTGATTCCAGCCACTTAAATCTGGATGTGACTGTCCGTGACAGCAGAGCCTACATCCAAACAATTTATGAACTGACCTACCTGGCTTTCTTAAGTGATTCCACTCGCGTGGCCACCTATATGATGGGCCGGGAAAACACCGGAGGCCCCCAGGATCTCCTGGCGAGAGCGGTTGGTCTCAATAATGCCCATGGCCTCACTCACGATGTGAAGAAGCCCAATGGTTGGAAGAATCTTGGAACTTATAATCGCTTTCAGGCAGAAGAGTTTGGGCGCTTTGTCCAAAAGTTGAAGGACACTGCCGAGCCCAATGGCAACGGCACGATGCTCGATAACACTTTTGCCATGCACGGCTCGGCCTCAAGTAGTTTTCACCTCTCTCGAAATTACCCGATCATTTCTGCCGGGGGAAGAAATCTCGGTTTCAAGAATGGCCGCTACCTCAAATTTGGTAAGGGGAATGAAGACAACCAAGCCGGAGCCGGAATCGTGTCCGATACTGCGGGATGGCGGAGTAATCAAGAGCACGAAGAGGTTCCGCTCGCCCACCTCTTCGTCACCATCTTAAAAAGACTTGGTGTCGAAACGGATGAGTTCGCCGGTTATCAAGGTGGCTTGGATCGGGTATAGCGTCACAATTCGTATGCCGGGCCGCTAACGATTGAACAGCCCCCTTTATCCATTAATATTCAACGATTTTTCGATGGAGTGAGTTGCTTGAATTTGGAAAGCATGTTTTGCAACTACT
>CALFSW010000491.1 GCA_937916505.1 uncultured Verrucomicrobiales bacterium
TAGAGGGCTGCCTTGAGGGCATCGACCTTATCCAGCTGCTCCCAGGGAAGATCAGCGGACGAATAGCCAAAGTGACCGTAGTTGGTGGATTGACCGTAAATGGGGCGGAGGAGGTCAAGCTGGGCCACGATGTTTGCAGCTTTAAAGCTGAAGACTTCTTGTACCGCTTTCACAATCTTTTCCTCGTCGACTTCGTTCGTGCCGAAAGTGTTGACGTTGATACTGACTGGATCGGGGTAACCGATGGCGTAGGCGAGCTGAAGTTCGCACTCGGTGGCGAGACCGGCGGCCACGATGTTTTTAGCAACCCAACGCGCCATGTAAGCTGCGGAGCGGTCGACCTTTGAAGGGTCTTTTCCAGAGAAAGCACCGCCACCGTGACGGCCCATGCCACCGTAGGTATCGACAATGATCTTACGACCGGTGAGGCCGGCATCTCCTTCAGGACCACCGGTCACGAAGCGTCCGGTTGGGTTGATGAGATACTGGGTGTCATCACGGAGAAGCTCACCGGGGATGACTTTTTCAATGAGGTCACGCTTGAGGATCTCCCGCATTTCCGGAGTGTCGATCTCAGCGGCATGCATCGTGGAAACGACGACCGCAGTGACGCTCACAGGCTTTCCATCGACATATTGCATCGAAACCTGGGTCTTGGAATCAGGACGAAGCCAGGTGTGAACGCGGTCTTTGCGAAGATTGGTCAGGGCCTCACCCAATCGGTGGGCATACGCCACAGGAGCAGGCATCAGTTCCTCGGTATCGTTGGCGGCGTAACCAAACATGATGCCTTGGTCTCCGGCTCCCTGCTCGGCGGTATCCTTGTGGTCGGCCGCATCCGCATCCACGCCTTGCGCGATGTCCTGCGACTGCTTGCCAAGAAGGTTCATGAAGAAGAGGCCATCGGCATCAAACTTCGAAGTATAGGAATACTCGGTGTTATCGGCGTAAGATTTGTCGTAGCCAATCTTACGGACAGCCTCGCGGGCCACTTCTTCGTAATTGAACTTGGCCCCGGTCGTGATTTCACCGGCAACGGCGAGGACATTGTCCTTCACAAGAGTCTCACAAGCCACGCGGGACTTGGGGTCTTGCTCAAGGCAGGCGTCGAGGATAGCGTCGGACACGGTATCACAGACTTTGTCTGGATGCCCTTCGGTGACGG
Organism: uncultured Verrucomicrobiales bacterium; assembly: GCA_937916505.1. Taxonomy (GTDB): domain Bacteria; phylum Verrucomicrobiota; class Verrucomicrobiia; order Verrucomicrobiales; family Akkermansiaceae; genus SW10. The sequence goes on from CALFSW010000491.1 coordinate 1,166, forward strand.
ATTCTGAGGAGAAAATGAAGCTTTTACTCATGGGTCTAATTTTGATATCGTCGAATCGCGATTCGTTGATGTGAAGTAACCACCCTTTCCCATGCCGTCAATTCTCAATTCCCTGAAAATGATCTCCGACCCTACGCGGTTGCGCATTCTACTGCTGCTCGGAGAAGAATCGCTCTCGGTCGCCGAACTCCAGCAAATCCTCGGAATGGGGCAATCGCGGATCTCGACCCAACTCTCCCAACTCAAAAAGGAAGGCCTCGTCGCCGACCAACGCTCGGGGAAAAACAACATCTACTCCGCCAAAATCCCTCTCGCTTTGAAAAAAATCGTGCGGGAGGCCGGCAACGAACTTCCCGAGTGCGAAAAAGACCACTCCTCTCTCCGCCACATTTTAAGAAAGCGCAAAGACCAGGTCCGGGCCTACTTCGATGAACTCGCCGGGAAATTCGGCCGCGAATACGTTCCCGGCCGCTCCTGGAAAGGCCTCGCCGAGGCCATGCTTAAGATTCTCAATTACGATATCGTCGCCGATCTCGGCGCGGGCGAAGGAACCCTGTCCCAGCTCATCGCCCAGCGGGCCAAAAAGGTCATCGCCATCGATAACTCGGAAAAGATGGTCGAATTCGGCAAAAAGCTCGCTCGGGAGAACAACCTCCCCAATCTGGAATACCGTCTCGGAGACATCGAATCCCCTCCCATCGACGATGAGACCGTCGACCTCGCCATTCTTTCCCAGGCCCTCCACCACGCCGAGCAACCCGCCAAAGCCCTCTCGGAAGCCCACCGCATCCTGAAACCCGGCGGCCGCCTCATCGTCCTCGACCTCCTCCAGCACACCTTCGAAAAAGCCCGCGAACTCTACTTCGACACCTGGCTCGGCTTCCCCGAAGTCGAACTCGCCGAAATGATCGCCGGTGTCGGATTTTCGGATGTCGAAACCGCCATCGTTGACCGTGAGGAAATCCCGCCAAACTTTCAGACACTTCTTGCCAGCGCCGTCAAATGACCTTCCTCCCAAAAGCTCCCCTCCTTTTCCCAATCGTCGCGCTTCTGAGCTCCTGTTCAATCTCGACCCCGCGCGCCCAAACCCCGGAACCGCCCCCTCCGGTTGCAACTCCGGTGTCTCCTCCCCCTGCGCCTGCGACATCTGCGGTGGCCCAAAAGATTTCTCCACCAACTCCCGCCCCCTCGCCCAGGCACCCTCTCAAAGTCCGCACCGCTTCCCTGCACGGCACCGAATTTACCGCCGTCACCTTTGACCGCCGCGACTACTTCCTCAAAGTCATCGACCAAGAGGGCGGCCCCGGTTCCCAATACAGCAATGCCCAGGCTGCTGGAAAAGGAAGCCTGGCCGCCATCAACGGAGGATTTTTTAACCCCGACGGCTCCCCGCTCGGCCTCGTGATCTCCGACGGAAAATCACGCGGATCTTTCAATTCCACCTCCTTTCTTGGAACCGGAATCATCGACGGAAAAAACCTCACCCTCGCCACTCGCAAGAGCTACCAAAAATCCTCCGAGCTCCTCCAGTCCGGCCCTCGACTTGTCTGGAATGGCGAAACCCTCACCGGCCTCTCCGCTTCAAACCAACGACCCCGCTCCTTCGTCATTTGGGATGGCAAAAACCACTTCGGAATTGCCTACGCCGACACCGCAACCCTCCAGGGACTTTCCAACAATCTGAAATCCCAACCCCTGAAAGGCTTCAACATTCAATACGCCGTCAACCTCGACGGCGGAACCTCCTGCGACTTTTGGATCTCCGGCTCCATACCCGGCGGAGGCACCACCACGAGTTCTTTTTTCACCAAAGACGCCCGGAACTACCTCGCCCTGAGGAAACGCTAG
>CALFSW010000492.1 GCA_937916505.1 uncultured Verrucomicrobiales bacterium
GGTTAAGCGATAGTTGATCGAAACAACCGCGCAGGGCCCCAACTGAAAGGCACGCAATGCCAATCCGGGGTTCTTTTTGCTTCCCTGTAACCAGGCCCCGCCATGAACCCACAAAAGCACTGGCAGCGGTTTCTCCGTCTTCTCTTTGGGAAGATAGAAATCCAACATCTGTCGCGGATTCCCGTCACCCACGTAGTCAATGTCTTCAGCCTTTGTGAATTCCACTTGGGCAAAGGCAGATGCTGCGAAAACAAAAGTCAGTGCAAGAAGCCGATTAAACATGGAATCAACACCTCAAATCGTGTCTGTAAAACAAGCGTAAGCGTCATAAAATTGGGCACCTACCGCGTGGCGGTTTGATCCGCTAAAAGGCGGGTCATGTCCACGACATCATCCAACCCACCACCCGTGCAATGCTCGGAAGTCCGCTTCGCTGAAGTTGACTTCCCCGGCGTGATCCAGTCCCGCCTCGTCATCGAATATTCCGATGGTCTCAAAATCATCGTCGGGAGTCACAATGATCTCCATCTCGCTGCCGATCTCATCTCCGAACTGCGTCGTCGCCAACGGAAAGGAGGACGGAAATGATCAACCTCACCAACGCCTCGCTCAAGATCTACCTCGCCCTTCAACCCTGCGACATGCGCAAAAGCTTCAACGGTCTCGCCGAGATCGCCACCGAGCACCTCGGCCAAGAACTCGTAAAAGAAGCCATCTTTGCCTTCGTTAACAAACGCCGCAACCGTCTCAAGCTTCTCTACTTCGATGGCACCGGCCTCTGGGTCGCCGCCAAACGCCTCGAAGAAGGAACTTTCAGCTGGCCCACCAGCAACAATGCCCGCGACAAGAAACTCAAGCTCGCTCCACAGGCCCTGCAACTTCTCCTCGATGGCATCGATCTCAAGGGAGCTTCAATGCGCGGCTGGTATCAAGTCGAGTAGCTCTCGTACGTCACATCGAAAAAATAAAGTTTTTGCTAAAAAAGGCTCCGGTTTTGGGTGCAATACAACCGATACCGGAGCCTGCCTCATTTGATCCCCAAGCCCTCCTGAAAAGGGTCGAGGAACTCGAGGCCACTCTTCAAGAAGTGACCGGGCAGCTCACCGCAGCTCTTCAGCTCAACGAATATTACCGGCAGCAACTCTACGGTTCCAAGGCCGAACGCTACGACCCCGCCCAGGAGAACCTCGACTTTGACGAAGCGACATTGGGAAAGCCCGAACCCTCCGGCCCCGAAACATCAGGACCGGAGGAGGGCGAAGGCGCAAAAAGAAAAAAAGCTAAGCGGCCCCGCCGCACCAAAGACCAACTTTTTCCCCGCTGGATCAAAAGCATCATCGTTGAAGAACTCATCCCCGATGAGGTCAAGGCCAACCCGGAGGCCTACCGCGAGATCGAAAGCCGCGAGCACCGTGAACTCGAAACGACCCGAGGCGAAGTCTACTGGCGCGTCACCCGCATCCCCAAGTTCGCCCTCAAAGCCGACAAACAGGAAAAGCCCGTCACGAGCGCCGCTCCCATCTCCAGCGTCCCCGGGACCCTCTGCGGCCCGCAGCTCATCAGCCAAATCGTGTGCGATAAATTTTGCGACCACCTTCCGCATTATCGCCAAAGCCAACGCTTCGCACGTCGTCACGGAATCGAACTTCAACGCGGCACCATCAACATCTGGACAGCCAAACTCGCCGACCTCCTGCGCCCCGTCAATGAAGCGATCAAAGCCGAAGTCTTGGACACCGACGCCCTCCAGATCGACGAGACTCCCGGCTCCTGCCTCGCCCCCGGTACTGGCAAAAGCCAAACCGGATACTGGTGGGCTTACCGCAATATCCACACCAGCACCGTCTACTTCGACTGGCACACCAGCCGCGCCATGGACTGCCTGTTAGACATGCTCGGCTTTGATGAAGAAAGCAAAACACTCCTCTTCACCGGCCACATTCAATGCGACGGTTACAAAGCCTACGACACCCTCGTCAAACGATTCAAGGGTATCGTCCTCGCCGGATGCATGGCCCACCTGCGGAGGAAGTTTTTCGACGCCCGCAAGCAGACGCCCGACCATAGCATCCCGGTTCTTTTAAAGATCCAGGAAATCTACCGAGTCGAGCGCTATCTAAAACTCAGCAAAGCCCCGCCCGGCTGTCGTGAAATGATTCGTCGATCCCGCAGCCTGCCGCTTTTAAAAGAACTCAAAACCCTCATCGATGGGATTGAGAAAATAAAACCCTTGCCCCAAAGCAAGCTTGGCAAAGCGCTCACCTACGCTCGGAACCAATGGAGTAAAATGGAGGTCAGCATCTTGAATGCAGAACTTGAGATCGACAACAACCGGATCGAGAACGCGATCCGCCCCCTGAAACTCGGCCTCAAGAACTACCTCTTCATGGGCAGTGCCGAAGCTGGCAAAGACTCCGCCCTCTTTTATACGCTAATCGAAAAACTGTAAAGTCCACGACCTTGATCCTGAAGCCTACCTCGTGGAAGTCATCGAAGCCCTGCGTGATCCCGCCATGATCGAGCGAGTCGCCGAGCTGACCCCGGCTGCCCTCGCGGCAGCCAGAAACGCCGCTGGCGAATTAAAAACCGCCTAAAATACCAGCACCTCAACCAAAGACCCAGCTCAGATCAGGTGCCCAATTTTATGACGCTTACGACTCTACCAAGAAGGAAAC
>CALFSW010000493.1 GCA_937916505.1 uncultured Verrucomicrobiales bacterium
TGCAGGATTTGGCGGGCGAGATTTGGTCGATGCGTGATCTGCAGAAAGAGTGAAACGAAATGAGCGGAGAATCTTGGTCATGGGATAGTGATCCATGCAGTTGAACCATGCGTTCCCTTTAAGGTCACTTTTGATTCTCCCGAATCGGGCGCAGAGTGACGAGCGAGCTAAAGGCATCTCTGCGGATCCAGCGGATCGTTTCGGGATGTTTGGTGGGGTAGAAGTTGTCGAGGACCCCGACGAGTTCAGTGCCATCGATTTGACAAAACCCGACCGCGGCGACTTCGTGCCCCCAGGAAAGCTCCGGGATATGAGGGACCCGCACGAGGCATGAGAGAAGGGCGGGACGGGAGGCTTTGATTTCGATTTGTAATGCTTCAATGGAGAACCTATTTAATCCCACCGAGATGGAAACTCCGTGGGATTGGCTGTCTTGTTTCAGGGATTTGTAGAGCTCGGTGGGGTAGGTCCCGGCAAGGGTCAGGCGATTGGGTGAAAAGCCATCGCTGTCGGGGAAGAGGGACATTTTCATTTGCCTGCGTAAGCGAAGGGCGAGTTCCCCGGGGGTTTTGCCGTCTTCGCCTTGCCATTGAAGGTGTCCTTTGGAGATCCAGTAGGAGACGACACTGGCGGCGGCGGTTGGAACACAACCCGAAGCGACAAGTTGTCCTTTCTCGTCCCTGAAGGGGAACTGCTGGAGCGCCGGGACTCCGGTGACGACGCCTTCGATTTCGAGTTTGTCATCGAGCGAAAACTCCACCAGCCGCCCGTTGCCGGAGCTGTTCCACATGAGGTGACCTTTCCTGCCAGCGGGGCCTTTGATGGTGGCGGACCAAACCGGGGGAAGTCCGGTGGGCTGGGCGAGGTCCGGTTTTTGTGCTACAAGGCGGACTTTCTCCAAGGTGGCCTCTTTCCATCCCGTGGCCCACTTTTGCGATACGATCTCTTTTAAGAGGAGCTCGCCACGCGCCTGCAGTTTGGGATCACTTTTGGTGATCTTGAGCTCGCCTTGCGCGCACGTGAGGGAGCCGAGAAGGAGAAAAAGCGAACGGGCGAGGGTCATGGCTCAAGCGAGTTTTTTGAGGGTTTTTTGGATGAGTTTTTTGGTGCCAAGGACTCCGGCAACCGGGTCGTTGTGCCCTTCAAACTCGATCCCGAGGTATCCTTTAAAGCCCCCGTCCTTGATGATTTGGAGCATCTTCAGGAAGTCAGTGGCCTCGGCTTCTCCGTTGGCTTTGATCTTGTGAACCTTGGCGCAGACCGCCTTGGCCCACGGGAGCATGTCTTTGACGCCCTGGTATTTGTCGTAGTCATTGAAGTTTCCAAAGTCGGGGAGAGTGCCGCAATTGTCCCGCTTGACAGCTTGCATGACCTCTTTGACCCAATCGCCCTTGCTTGACCAGTTGCCGTGGTTTTCCACGATGGCATTCATGGCCATGGGTTTGAGGAGATCACAAAGTTGATTAAGGCCTTCGACCGCTTGTTTTTTCACTTCCCCGCGGTCGCCCTTTGACCGGCAATCGACCCGGATGGAGTGGCAGCCGAGGACTTTTGCGACTTCGGCCCAGCGGGTGAGGACCGCGGCGGCTTTTTTGCGTTCCTTGGGATCTGCGGAATCGAGGGCCGGCGTGGAGCGACAGAGCATGAGCTGGTTTTCAACTCCGAGATCAAGACCGCGCTTTGTCATTTCGGCGAAGTATTTGGCATCCCCCAGCTTGTCTTCGAAGAAGCCGTTGTAGTATTCGAGGGCTTTGATGCCGGTTTTTTCGACCGCGAATTTTGGATAGTCGAGGGGGTCGAGGGTCCTGGCTTTGAACATTCCGTTGAAGGAATATTGCTGAAGAGAAATCTCGAGCCAGGAGGACGTTTCCTTTTTGGCATGAAGAAAGGGAAGGGAGAGGGTCGAGGTCAGGCCGGCTCCCAAAAAGGATCGGCGGGTGAAGTGCGCGGAAGTGTTCATCTGATAGGGTTCCCTTCCTATCTTCTTCGGCAGGGCCCTGCCAGAGGAAATTGGTCTGGTCTTGCCGGTTTGCCTGTGTCGCGATAGCTTCCGCACATGGCATTCACGGTGGCCAAAGCATTTGATCTGATTGCGGCGGCTCACGGGCGGGCGCGGCTGGCACATGCCTTTCTCATCACTGGTCCCAAGGGGAGCGGTAAGGAAAAATTGGCAGCGCAAATGGCTCATCTTTTGAATGGCAAAAAGGATGAGGGTGGCGATTTGTGGGGCGAGCCGGTGGAGGCGATTGTGCCCTCACTCGCCGCGCAGGAAGGGGAATACATTCGCGCGGTGCGGCCCCGTTCGAAATCCCGGCTCATCGCGGTCGATGACATCCGCGCACTTGAGAAGATGATGCATCAATCAGCGCCCGAAGGAACGTGGAAGATTGGCGTCATTGTCGATGCCGACCGAATGGGTGATTCGGCGGCAAATGCCTTTCTTAAGACGCTCGAAGAACCCCCTCGCGAGAGTTTGCTCCTTCTTCTCTCAAGCGAGCCCGAGAAGCTCCTCGCCACGATTTGGTCCCGGTGTGTCCATATTTCTCTCGCGGCCACTCCGGGGGCGGAAAGGCCGGAACAGGTTCAGCGCATCCTGCCTTTACTGGAAAGAGTCACCCGCGATGGCATCGGAGAATTGGAATCAGGCCTGGCGATCAAGGCCGGACTTGAAGACCTGCTCCGGGAACGCAAAGCGGAAATTGAGAAGAATTATGCGGCGGTCTTTAAGGAGGAGAAGGTGAAGTATCAGAAGATCGTTGATGCCAAGTGGATGGATGATCGTGAAAAAATCCACCTTGCGCAGGCCTCGGCGGATTACCTGGCCGAGCGTTCGTTGATGATCGAAACGATTCATGCCTGGGTGGGTGATTTGCTTCGTCTTAAGGCGGGAGGCGAGGGGCTGGAGTTCCCGGAATTTGCCGGAGTGATGGCGGAAGCGGTCGGGAATGAAGATTTAGACGTGCTATTACGACGGGTTGCGGCCATGGAGGAGCTGCGACGCTTGTTGGAAACGAATGTTGTGGAGGCTCTCGCTCTTGAGGTCTCGTTAATGAACACTTTTGGAAAGATCAGCTCATGAAGAGAGATAAATCATTCGTCGACCATATTCGCGTCCATTGCCGGGCTGGTGATGGAGGGCACGGGGCCGTTAGTTTTCGTAAGGAAAAATATGTTCCCCGTGGTGGTCCCGATGGTGGTGACGGTGGTGACGGAGGCAAGGTGATGCTCATTGTTGATCGCAACACCGACAACCTGCGTTCTTTCCACTACGATCCCAAGTTGCTCGCGGAGGACGGGGCGCACGGTCAAAGCTGGAAGCGGCATGGGCGCGACGGTAAGACCAAGATTGGCCGTGTCCCTCCCGGAACCGTGGTTTATCGGAGTCCTGCGATTGATGTCACCGAAGCGGTTGCGATGGAGCGAAGCGAAGAGGGCGTTGAACTGGTTCCGGTTTGTGATCTGACTGAAGAAGGCCAGGAATTCGTCCTTCTCGAACCAGGAAAAGGAGGGAAGGGCAACTTCCACTTCCGGAGCCCAACCAATCAGGTTCCACAGGAACGTGAGTTGGGAACCGAGGGAGATGAAGGCATCTTTTACTTCGAGCTTCGGCGCATCGCCGACGTTGGCCTTGTTGGCTTTCCCAATGCGGGAAAATCGACTCTTCTCGGCAAGATTTCCGCGAAGCAGCCGAAGGTGGCCTCTTATCCTTTTACCACGCTCACTCCCCAGGTCGGAGTGGTGACTTTGGCCGGTCAGCAACGTTGCACGGTCGCAGACATTCCCGGTTTGATTGAGGGAGCGCATGACAACAGAGGACTCGGTCACGAGTTCCTGCGTCATATCACCCGATGCCAGGTCCTGCTCTTCGTCGTCGATATCGCCGGAAGCGAACTGCGAGACCCCATTGAAGATATTCAAACCCTGCGGACCGAGATCAAACTGTATGACGAGGATCTCGCCAAGTTCCCCTGGATGGTCGTCGCCAATAAGATGGATCTTGAAGGTGCCGAGGAGAACCTGGGTTACTTTAAGAATCGCTTTCCCAAAGTCCCCATCATCCCGATTTCCGCAATGGAAGGGGAAGGCTTGGAAGAATTGAAGGAAGAGATTTCCAGGATTCTGGAGTCGAGCGATGACTGATCTCCTGTTTGTTTATGGAGCCTTACGTAAGGGCGCGTCGAATGACTGGCGGATGAAGACCGCCCGCTGGCTGGGGCCTGCCGAGGTCCCGGGCACCTTGATGAAAATCGATTGGTATCCGGGTTTGGTTCTGGGTGACGAAGGACTGGTGAAAGGCGAGGTTTACGAGATCGGACCGGAATTACTCAAGGAACTCGACGAGTTTGAAGGGGTCGGATCAGGAGACGAACGCAATAGCGAATATCACCGAATCCGGGCGAGGGTCACTTTGAATGGCGAGCCGACCGAGGTCTGGATTTATGAATGGCTCAAGGGAACCGAAGGCTACCGGATTGTCGAATCAGGAGACTGGCTCGGTCCCGGTGAGCAGTCTGCCTGAAAGTGAGAGCGGCGGCTTCCCGGTGGTTTTGGATCTTTTCATCGGGCATTGGTAAAAGACCCTGCCGCCTGATTTGAAGAGGATCCATCTCACGGGTAACGGCCTCCGGTTCGGGGATGTTTTCTGATTCGGAATCAGGCCTTTTTGGCTTCGTTGAGGCGGGGATGCTCGTTTTGGAGGTCGGTCCGGCTCAGGCCTTTGCCGCGGTTCATCTTGTCCATCTCGCGGAGGGTGGCTTCCATGCCGTGGACGGCCGCGAGGACGTCGAGGGTGTGTCCGGTTTCGGAGATGGTGTGCATGTTGCGGATGGGAAAACCGATGGAGGTGGCGGCGCTATCGATCCCGGCGAGGGAGGCGGCCATGGCATCGGTGCCGGTGTCGCGGCCGGAAAAGTCGATCTGGTAGGGGATGCCGGCTTTGCGGACCGCTTTCTCAATCAAGGTATTGATGAAGGAGCTGGTGATGGAGCCATTGGTGAGGGAGAAGCCCTTGCCCATGGTGAGGCTGTTCATGCGCTTGGCGGCGAGGCCGGGGGCGGCGTCGTAATCGTGGTTGACGTCGGATCCGATGAGGACGTCGGGCCTCATTTCCCCTGCGATGGCCGTGGCTCCAAAGCGGCCGATTTCCTCGTGGGTGGCGATGGTGTGAAGGACGCGGATATTTTTGAGGGGCTTTTTGGCAAGCAGGCGGGCGAGTTCGGCGACCATGAAACAGCCGAGGCCGTTATCGAGGTAGGCACCGTAGAAGGTGTCTTTGGTGAAGCCCTTGCGGATGGGTCGATCGAGGATGATGGGATCGCCGGCACGGATGCCGAGTTTTTCGACGCGCTCCTTGCAGTTTTCTCCGTGCATTTGGAGCTCGAGGAAAAGCATCTCGGGTTTGATGCCCTTGTCGCCGGTGCGTTGGGCGGGCTCGGAGAAGTGAATGGCTCCCATGGCCTCGATGGTGCCGCCTTCGATGACCCGGTATTGGCCCGGTTTGTCGGGGTGTTGGGAGAAGAGCTTCACCTCATGGCCGATGAGGGTGCAGGGGAGGAAGGAGTCGCTGTTGACCCAAATTTTTCCGTCCTTGCCGATGCTGCGGACCTGCAGGCGTATCTTATCGGCATGGCCGATGAACATGACCGAGGTGCGCTTGTCCTCCCCGGGATGGGTGTCGAGGACGATGCCGGCGTTGCCCTTAAATTGCCGAACGGCCCAAGACTTGGGTTTGATCTCCTCGAACATTGGTTTGAGGACGCCGTAACTCATCGCTCCTTCAAGCCCAATGGGGCTGGGAGCGGCGAGGATCTCGCGCATGAAGTCGAATTGTTTGGCGGGCATCGACTTGGCCCAAGCCTCTTGTTTTTTGGTGGCGGTCTTTTTCTTCGCAGTCATTTGCGAAGTGATAGAGCCTAACTCGACGGAGGGCAAAAGCTTATCTGCCCTTTCGCTCTCGCGGAGTGGGTCCTAATCCAAATCGGTTGGATGGACGTA
>CALFSW010000494.1 GCA_937916505.1 uncultured Verrucomicrobiales bacterium
CTCTAATGCACCGGTATCAGGCGTAATTCGTGGAGACTCAGGTGAGGGCCATCCAGTTGGTGCTCGAGGGTGATCACAGCTGTCTCCAGATCAGCGTCAATCTGGATGTTGCCAAACTTGCGTTTCCGGTAGCGGTCGATGCCGCCGGTATAGGAAATAGCGCCGGTCACGAAGTCGTCGTTTACCGTGAGTGTGAATGGTCTACCGCTGTAATCCATCGCGAGGGCCGCGTCCGAAAAAATATCGTAGTAACCGGCCTTCAGGTCGCGCACGGTCCACTGGATCGCATCGCTGTCAGATACGGCGTCCACGGTTCGGGTTGCTGGATTGTAAAACGCTGTGGCGCCCGATATCGTGGCTTCTTGTGCGGACAGGCCGTAAGAGCCGTCTACATCGGCTTGAACGGTTAGCGTTTGCCCTTTGTCAGCGACAAATGCCAGCAGGTCGGCCATGCTTTGATGATCTAATCCGACTTCGAGTCCCTCCGGCATGAGTGAGCGGGACCCACCGTCCATTGATTGTATCTGAGTCCGTAAAACCGTTTGCTCGATACCCCCGGCGTTGAGGAGTCGGATCGAGGTGGACGATTCATCGGCAATGATCCCTGTCGCTGTTTCCCCGTTCTGAGTGGAAAGGGTGTAGAGGGCATACTTCGCCTCCAGCGATCGATTGGGATCGAGTATGCCAATCAGTAGTGATTCAGCTGATTTATCGGATAGGGATACCAGGTCAGGGCCGACTGTGTGGCCGAAGCCATCGACCTGATGGCAGATGGAGCAGCGGGCTTCGAAAACTGCGCGACCGGTAGTGTTATCGCCGGTGAGGTCAAGGGCTGGTTCAAAGGACTTAATCGTTTGTAGTCGGTCTTTCGATACGTTAGCTTTAAAAAGTCGACTCGCTGTTTCTCGAATGTGGGAGTTGCTGTAGGTCGTTAGGGAAATGATTTGGGAGGGAGAGAACGTTGGTAGTATATGCGGATGAGAGGATGCGTAGTCGAGCAGACTGTAAGTGGTGGGCTGTCTTTTCAGTAGCGTGTCGATCAGGGCTTTCCGGATCCGCGGTTCTGCTTGTGACCAATGTCCCATAAGATCGGATACAAGGTTATCACTTGCGCTTCGGGCTAGATACTCGATTGCATCCAGTTGCAACTCGACCGGAGTGGCAGGGGTTAGCAGGTCCAGGAAAACGTTTCCATTCACAGCTCCGTCAACTTGTGGGTAGGATAGTAGTGACAGCGCGGTGCGTTTTGCAGACAGGCTCGCAGCGGGGTCTGAAACGAGCTGTCCCGCATGGTCAAAGAGGACCTGAAATTTATCCAGGCTGTTTTGGGTTTTTGAGCTGGCCGCGCTATAGAGTTCAGCCAGCGATGTGTGCTGGTCTCTAAGAGTTCGTAGGAAGATCGCCGCGAGGTTCATCGTCCGTAGGTCGTTTCGCCTGATGAGCTGGGGTAGAACGTCGGCGATTCCACTTGTAGACTTGCTGCCGACGATTGTTTGCAGAAACCCTTCAATAAGCGCGCGGTCGCCGGAATTCAGGAATGCACGGGTATGATCTCTGGCCAGGACGTCTGCATGCGGTAAGATCGAGCTGAGTGCTGCCGCTCGAATGTAGGAGGCCTTTGAATGGCTGAGTAGGATCTGGGCCAAGGCATGGGCCGCGATTTCTGATTGAGATTCGCCGAGTGTGTAGGCTACCTGCTGGACGAGGGCCATGTCATTGTCTTGAGCGAGCTCGATAACGTTCTCCAGTAGTTGAGGCTGCTGATCGATCATGTCTGCACTGAGTCTCACGGCTTGTCGGATGACGCGGGTATCGGGATCATTAAGGGCGGCGAGGAGGAGTTCTTCGGTGAGCGAGTTGAGGGTGTAGAGTGTCCAGAGTGCCTGGGCTCTGGCTTCGGGATGGTTACCCTGAATGGCTAGTTGGCTCAGCGCTTCGGCGGCTGAAGGTGCCGGCTTTCCAAGCAGTAACTGTTGCACGCCATCCCGTTGCCAGCGATTGTCCGAATCGAGCGCCTGAACGAGGGCGGCAGTGTCCATTTGAGTCAGGTCGGGCACGGTGCGTCGGGGCAGGTCCTTTCCTGAGATGCGGTAGATGCGTCCTTTGTCGTGACCTTCCCGGAGGTTGAGTTTTCGTTGCCAGTCCAAAGGCACCCATTCCGGGTGCTCAATAACCAGGCGATACATATCGGTGACATAAAGCGCTCCGTCGGGTCCGCTGCGAATCGAAGTTGGGCGGAACCAGTTGTCGGTCGAGGCGAGGAACTCGGTATTTGTTTCTTCGGGAGCCCGTTTACTCTCAAATGTCGTGCCTTTTCGATTCAGGACGCCTCGCGAGACTAGATTGTGAACTGGCTCAGCGACGAATGAATTGCCGATGAAGGAGTCACCGAGTCCTTGGTCTTCATACACGATGTAGCCGCAGGCTGATGTAAACCGATTGGCTTTCTCATAGTCGTTGTAGCGGCTCAAGGTTTTGCTGATGGGATAGACGGGACCTGCTTGGGGTTCCTCGGGAAGGTAGGAACGGACAGTGGGGTAAGTGACGTAGGGATTACGTTTCAGATACTGGTCTTCCAGAGCGAAGTGCCAGCCCGGCCATGAATTGCTGTTGCCAAACCAGTTGCCCCAGGCATCGCGGTTGCGTCCAAACTGAGAGCGCCCTTCGATGGCTTCGATCTGCCCAGTGGCTGGATGAATGCGTAGGTCTCGTCCATTGATGTCGATGGGGGGTTGGGTAGAACCGGTCGCCTTGACGACGCCTCCGCTATCCCCGTTGGCTAAATAGATCCAACCATCGAGTCCCCAGTTCAGGCCGTTAACCAGGTGTTGTTCGTTGCCGAGCGTGAATCCTGTGTAGAGAGATTCCTGTTGGTCGGCCTTCCCGTCGCCATCCGTATCAGTCGCGTAGATGATATTAGGTGGTGATGTGATCAGGACACCGTCTTGCCAGGGTAGGACTGAGGTGGGGAAGGGGATGTCTTCCAGGAACAAGGTGGAACGGTCGTAGGTGCCGTCTTCGTCGAGATCTTCGAGGTAACGAATACGGCCGCCGGGAATGCCCTCGTCGTTGATGCCAAGCGGGTAGTCGGCCATTTCCACGACCCACATACGCTTGTCGGGTCCCCAGGCTACGTCGATGGGGTCCATGACGAGGGGCTCAGCCGCCACGAGTTCAACCAACACATCCGGGTGCGCCTTTATGGTGGCGAGCGCCTGTTCTTTTTCGATAGGTGCCGGAATACGGTTTAGGGTCGCCTGGGAATAATAATGGTAGGGCAACTGTTTTAATACTTCATCGAGAACCAGTTCCTCGGTATCTGGGGATAGGCGGGTTGGCTTGTCATAGTAGAGCATAGACCGATCGACCTCGTATCCGCCTTCATCATACAGGCGGCGGGATGCAATGTAAGATGGCGCGGCATTGGCGTAGGCGTTGATCCAGATGCGGTCTGCGTCGAACCGTTCTTTCAATTTGATAGCGTAGTCGACGACCACTTCGCCAGCGAGGAAAACCATGGCCAGCTCGTTGCCGAAGGTCCATGTCTGGATGGGGTAGTGAATCGAAGTCGGTAACGCTTCGCCGGCATCGAGGCGTTTGAGAATTTGTTGGGCGTAGTAAGCGGTCTTCTCTTCCGATTGCGCATGCGTTTCCCACTCTTCTCGGGATGGAAGTGGATCGAGGGGAAGGTCGATGTGATTGAGTGTAGTTTCTGAAATGGGCGGGAGTGGGAGGAACTCGGTTGTGAGTAGGCGATCCACCTCATTGGCAAGCTCGGTAGCGTTTTTTATCACCTCAGCCATGGAGCCCCTTGGGTTGGGGTTGGCATCAGCTCCGCAACCGATAGCGATGAGGGCTGTGGTGCCGGGATGTCTTTCCTCGATCAGACGTTGTGCCTCGCCCGCCCAGTCGCCATGGATGTGATTAAAATTACCGCCGAGGGTGGTGCAGTGGCAGGCGTAGTTGGCGATGATGGCCTTGAGCTTACCGTCAGCGTCGTTGATCTTCATGACCGGTAAAGAATGATCGACGGGGCCGTCCGGCTGAATTCCGAAGCCAGTCCATTGTCCATTCTCTAATACCCGTCGGTTGCCGGCAAATGTTACCTTGCCCTGACCCCAGGCGAGAGAACCAGCAGTTCGCTTGTCGATGGCTTCCTGGCAGACGGTAACTACTTTGCCAATCAGCTGATCCGAGTAACGTTCGATGACCTCCCAATGAGCCTGAGGAATATCTTCCATAAAGATGGGATTGAGGACGTCTCGCAGGTGTGGACCTGAGTGCGTGTGAGTTGCGCAGAGAGCGACTTTGGAAGCGGGCAAGTCCAACTGTTCGGCAACCGCGGCGGTCAACCAGTCGGGAACGCCAATCAAATCGAGGGTAACAAATACGGCTGGTTCGTCACCGTCTCCGATCGCAACCGCCTTGGCCCAGAGTTTTCCGTGAACACCGTCGGAGGGTTCGCTTCGGCTGCCGTAGCCGCTCAAGCGAATGGGCTCTTTGGGCGTGATGTCGATGCGGGCAACGCCCAAGGATTGTTTATCGGGCGATTGTGAGTAGGAGAGGGGTGTCAGGCAAAGGGCCCCCATCAATACAGCGAATATTAACAGGGCAGGGCAGCGGCTTCTCATGAGTCCCTATTCTCATGGCAATTCTCGGTAGATCAATGCCAAGAAACATCTTTTTTGGGCAGTGCCCTTACTTGGGCTCCAATCGAACGGCGAAACTTTGGGCCGGTTGCCAGTGGAATGGGCTCCGGTGGGCGGGGCCGTCTCCGATCGGTTGGATGGTGTAATTGTCGGCCAGTGTTTTGACCACCATCATGCTCATGCGAATGGCTACCTGACCTAAGGGGCAGCGGTGATGATCGATACCAAACGGCGCGTATTCTTTGAGTGAGTAGTTCTTATCAAAAAAACGGTTGCGGTTGAACGTGAACGGCTCAGGGAACACTTCGGGATCTTTGTGGGATTCCCAGAGACACAAACGGACAGAA
>CALFSW010000495.1 GCA_937916505.1 uncultured Verrucomicrobiales bacterium
ATTTTTAGTCGGGATGAAAAGAAGCAGGAGGACATGCGTCATGCCATGAATTCTCCAAAGTTGAAGTTCTACATTGGAGATGTCCGGAACTATTCCTCTATCGCTTCGGCATTACGCGGAGTTGATTACGTCTTCAGTGCGGCCGCCCTCAAGCAAGTCCCTTCGTGCGAGTTTCATCCGATGGAGGCGGTGGCCACGAATGTGAATGGAACCGACAATACCCTGAATGCGGCCATCAATTGCGGCGTAAAAAATGTCGTTGTTCTGAGCACGGACAAAGCGGTGTATCCGATCAATGCGATGGGAATGTCAAAAGCTCTCATGGAGAAAGTGGCGGTGGCCAAAAGCAGGAATTTGGGTGAGGACGATACCACGATTTGTGTGACCCGTTACGGCAATGTGATGGCGTCAAGAGGATCGGTGATTCCGCTCTTTATTTCACAGATTAAGGCGGGGAAAGCACTCACGATCACTGATCCGGAGATGACCCGATTCATGATGTCGTTGGAAGATGCGGTCGACCTTGTGTTGTTTGCGTTTAAAAACGGACGGGGAGGGGACAGCTTCATTCAAAAAGCACCTGCCGCGACCATTGGACAGCTGGCACGGGTCTTGGTGAAGATGTTCAAAAGCGAGAGTGAAATCGTGGTGATTGGGACCCGTCACGGTGAGAAACAACACGAGTGTCTCTTGAACAGGGAAGAGATGGTGCGCTCGGAAGACCTTGGTGAGTATTACCGGATTGTTTCGGATGCCCGTGATTTGAATTACGCTTTGTTCTTCGAGAAGGGAGAGAAGAAAATTGCCGCAGCCGAGGATTATACCTCCGGCAATACCCAAATGTTATCGGACGACGAACTGGAGGAGATGTTGCTCAAACTGGACTATGTCCAAAATCAGTTGAAGGAATCCTAAGAGTTCGGAAAAGTGAACGGCTGGAAAGCAACTCACTCCAAATCCAACATCGACCCTAAAATGAAAACAGTATTAGTCACAGGAGCCGCAGGTTTCATCGGCAAGCATATCTGCCTTGCGTTAAAGAGATGGGGAGATGTTGAGGTTTTGGAGTTTCTCTCCTCGAATTCGATCGAAGAGATTCCCGGAATGATCTCTCGAGCCGACGTTGTCATTCATTTGGCGGGTGTGAACCGGCCGAAGACCGAAGAGGAATTTGAGTCGGGGAATGCCGGGTTCACTTCGATGCTCTGCGAAGGTCTCAAAAGTGACGGAAGGAACCTTCCCTTGATCGTGAGTTCAACAATTCAAGCCGGGAAGGACAATCCGTATGGTCAAAGCAAATTGGGTGCTGAGAAAGCGGCGATTGCGTACCACGAAGAGTGCGGTGCTCCTGTTTATCTCTACCGGCTTCCCAACGTCTTTGGAAAGTGGTCACGCCCAATGTATAATACCGTGGTGGCGACCTTCTGTCACAATATCAGTCGGGGGCTTCCTGTGACGGTCAATGCCCCCGAAGCAATGCTTCAATTAACTTATATTGATGACCTTGTTGCAGAGTTCGTGGCAGTGGCTATGGGCGAAAAGAGTCCGGCGCAGCCCTACCCCGAAGTCTCTCCCATTCACACGATTCTCCTGCAGGAGCTTTGTGATACGATTCAGTCTTTTGAGGACAATCGCCGCCTGTCGAAGCTGGCGGATTTAGGGGATCCCCTGACCAAGGCCTTGTATTCGACCTATTTATCCTTTCTTCCGAAGGAGGACTTTGGTTATCCGGTTGATCTCAAAACGGATGACCGCGGCTGGTTGTTCGAGTTGGTTAAGTCAGATGCCGCAGGCCAAATTTTCGTCTCGAAGACCAAGCCGGGAATCACCCGCGGTCACCACTATCATGACTCAAAAGTTGAAAAATTTTGCGTGATCAAGGGGAAGGGCACGATTCGTTTCCGTCACGTTCTAGAGAACGAAATCTTAAGTTATCCGGTCGATGATGAGACAATCCAAGTGGTCGACATTCCGCCGGGCCTCACTCATTCCATCGAAAACACGGGAGAGGAAGAAATGATCACCCTCTTTTGGGCAAACGAGATTTTCGACCCGAATCACCCCGATACCTTTTTTGTGAAGGTCGACGAATCAGTGTAATCTTTAAGTCTTTCAAATATGTCAAAAATTAAAGTCATGACGATCGTGGGCACTCGCCCCGAGATCATCAGATTGTCCCGGGTGCTTGCCGTTTTGAACGAAACGACCGACCATTGTCTCGTTCATACCGGCCAGAATTATGACTACGAGCTCAACGAAATTTTCTTTGAGGATCTCGGAGTGAAGCGACCGGATCACTTTCTAAATGTGGCGGGTGGGACGGCCGCAGAAACAATTGGGAACACCATCATTTCAGTGGATACCGTTCTCGATGAGGTGAAGCCGGAAGCCATTCTTGTCCTTGGAGACACCAATAGTTGCCTCTCGGTAATTCCGGCAAAGAGGCGAAAGATTCCAGTGTTTCACATGGAGGCCGGAAACCGGTGTTTTGATATGCGGGTGCCTGAGGAAATCAACCGAAGAATTGTTGATCACGTAAGTGACATTAACCTTTGCTACACCGAGCATGGAAGGCGCTATCTGCTGGCGGAAGGCTTGCCACCGGATCGGGTGATGAAAACCGGTTCTCCGATGAAAGAGGTCTTGGATCACCATCTGGAGGGGATCGATGCGTCCGGGATTCTTGCGAAACTGAATCTCAAAAAAGGCGAGTATCTCACGGTGAGTTTGCATCGTGAGGAGAACGTGGATGTTGATGAAAACCTGGGTAAGCTGGTTGAGGCGCTCGAGAGCCTGGCCGGGCGTTATCAATATCCCATTATCTTTTCAGTTCATCCCCGGACGCGGAAGCGGCTGGAGAGCGGCGGGCACACGCTGCACCCGCTGGTGCAGGCGCTGGCTCCGATGGGATTTCTGGACTACGTGCATCTTCAAAAGAACGCCTTCTGCACTCTTTCCGATAGCGGCACGATTGCAGAGGAATCATCGCTTTTAGGTTTCCCGGCTGTGACGGTAAGGGAGGCGCATGAGCGTCCCGAGGGGATGGATGAGGGAGCGGTTGTGATGACCGGACTCTGCCCAACTCGCATCACGCAGGCAGTGGAGATGACGCGCCAACAGTTCGAGACCCTGGGACCATGCCGCAAGCCCAACGACTATGATGTGGATCAGGTTTCGTGGAAGGTCGCTAAGATTATCCTGAGCTATACCGACTACGTGAACCGTCGGGTTTGGTCCAAAGGATAGCGAGGGTTGAGGGTTCATTGAATTTTGAACTCCTGTCATTTGAGGTCATGAAATTGTTGGTCATTACCCATACCTTTCCTCCGTCGAAACACAGCAATGCCAAAAGACCACACTATTTGGTCAGAGCATTTCTTGATGCAGGCTGGGAGGTTGATGTCGTTACGAGTTTCATCGGAGTTGAGAGTGATCAGCCTGAGGTGATCGAGCATCCCAATCTCAACATCATTCGAGACGGTGATCCGGTTTGGCGGCTTCAGGGAAAGCTTCGCAAGATGAGGCTCGGAGGTTTGGCTAAGATTCTAGGCTTCGCAGCGAACGGCCTTCTTTTTCCTGATTTTTGTGCCATTTGGGCCCGGAAAATTTTCCGAAGAATCAAAAAAGAGGGAAGAAGCCATGACCGTGTCCTCGCGTTCGTCTTTCCTCCCTCGGTTTTGTTAAGTGGTTCCTATGGAGTTGTCGACAGGCGCTGGGTCTTTGACTTCCAGGAATCGGTCACGCCGCAGTTCGATAGATTTTCCCGTAAGTCTGTTTTACAGCGAATGATGCTTGGAAGGTTAAAACGAATGGAGAGAGACACTCTCCATGATGCCGGGACTGTTGTCTTTACTGCTGACTCGAACCGTTTGGCTTATGTGGAGAGAGGTTTGGTTCCAGCGGAGCGAACAAAGCACCTTCCCTATTTTTATGATGAGGCGGCCTTTCGTTCTCCTGCCCGGATTAGCGGGAGATTTGAGATTGGATACTATGGAAACTTCGATCTCACGGGGGCCCGTTCTCCGGAGATCTTTCTAAAGTCCTTGGCCGGCTTCTTGAGACGGTTTCCTGAAGCACGGGAAGCAACCCGTTTTGTCTTTTATGGGGCATGGTTGGCGCGACATGACTCATTTGTGAATGAGCTGGAACTTGGGGATGTCTGTGAGATTAATGCCGCCGTTCCATACGACCAATATCTTAAGCGGCTCCAGACGAGTCCCGTCCTACTTTTGATTGTGGCAAAAGAGCACAACCTCTTCATGCCGAGTAAGATTGTGGATTATTTCGGATCCCGCCGCCCGATCCTGGCTTTTGTGCCCGAGGGATCAGAAATGGGTGGAGTGCTGGAGAGCGCGGGAATGGGGCAATATTCTTGTGAGAGCGATGATGTGACGCAGGGAAGAGATGCCATCAGCCGTCTTTGGGCGGCTCATCAGGAGGGTAAGTTGATTGTTGATGAGGAAAAAACTTCCGGTTGGTCATCTGCTGCTCTCATCCCAAAGTATTTCCAAATCCTTGAAGGCAGTCCGGAGGACTGAGGTGTCAGCCTTGGGAGGTCGGAAGTTTGGGAGATCATAATGAAAGCCATTTTAAGATGACTGATTTTGAAGTCATATCCCGCTCACTTGCCGCTGTCGGAGCGGCGGGAAGAGAGGTCTTCCTCGTCAAGAAGGGCGGTCGTGTCTTGCTTGCCCTTCCGGGGGAAAAGGAAGCGGCCTTGATAGCGTTGCGGCTCTACCAACCGCAGCGAACTGTCGCAAAGGTTTTTGTCCGGGCTATTTCATTCGCTGTCCACTTGGGGCTGCACAAATCCTTCCTCAAAAGAATGTGGGTGGGGGAGGAAACATCGGGTGAGGGAGAGGGAATGCCAGCGGTAGTGGCCGAAACGGCAGGCGTGTTGATCGGAAACCCCGATCATCTTGTTCGACGAGCAATTGTCTCCTTCCGCACCGGGAATGGCTTCGAAGTGGCAAAGGTGGCATTTGGAGAAAAAGGCGTGAATCTGATCGAGAGAGAAGCGACAACGATCAAAAGTTTACCGGAGAATGTGAGGGGGATTCCCAGACTACTTGGAACCCACCATACCGGAGAAATTGGGGTGATGAGGATGCCTTACCTCAAGGGCCGATTTTTGAGTGCTGACGATGCGGAAAGTTATGTGACCTTGCTGACGGACTGGTTACGGGATGAGCCTTCTTGTTTGTTGGAAGATTTCCCCGAATGGGAAGGGATCGAGAGGACTCTTTCCGGACGATCCGATGGTGGGGAAATTCTCGAATGCCTAAAAGGTCTCAAGTTAACGCCTGGAATTCGTCACGGGGATTTTGCCCCCTGGAATCTAATTCGGGACGAGAATGATGAAATTCTTGCGCTTGATTGGGAGTGGGGAGTGCCCAGGGGAGTGCCGGGATTTGACTTGATTCACTATCTTACCCAGGAATTGCGACTGGTTCAGAGATTGACACCTTCTGCGATCGTGGAGGCAGTTGAGTTCACTCTATCCAAGGAGCCCTTTTCCACCTATCTTCGGCGGGCTGGCTGGGGCGATTCACATCGTGAACTTTTTATAGCGGCGCTTGCTTTTTCTTTGGGTTCAAATTTGAAGGGATCGGAGGCGATTCTTGAAGATCTTTTGTCACAATGAATGATCGGGTCGGGGCTATTCAGTCCCCGCTGAGTTGATGTTCCCGCAGACCTCAAAGCCCCGATTTCCTGAGAAATCACAAAAGATCAAATCAATTCCAACTTCCCGGAAATCAAATCCAATGGAAGAAAATTCCAACCGCCACACTCAGATCAAAAGTCCTCCGATCTCCATCGTAGTTTTTGCCCAGGTTCCTCCACCTGAACATGGACAGAGTCGAATGGTAAGATTGGCACTTCAGGCGCTCCGGGCCGATGGGGAAGCCTTTGACGTTCGCCACGTCAACGCCCGATTTTCAGAGACACTGGAAGATATTGGGGAAAGCTCCCTACGAAAGGGATTCCTGATCACCGGTTATCTTTTTCAAGCGATCCTGCTACGGTGTAAAATTTCCAATCCGGTTCTTTATTATGTTCCCGGACCGGCGAAGTGGAGTGCCGTCATTCGGGATTGGTTTGTCTTGGCTGTTTTACGGCTTTTTTATCGTCGGATCGTCTTCCATTGGCACGCAATCGGGCAGGGCGAGTGGGCCAATGGCTCGGAGAGGGTGTTGTTGCCCGGTCCAGCCTGGCTTGACAAGGTGGCGCGGAAGCTCAGTCGCTTCGTACTTGAAAAGCCCCATGCTTCAATTGCGGTTTCAGCGCAATCAGCCTGTGATGTCTCGGCTGTTGGGGCTCTTCATTCTATTGTGGTCTGCAATGGAATCGAGGATCCTTGTCCCGGATATACTGAGGATCTGGGGCCAGTTCGTCGCCGATCGAGACAAGGGCTTAAGGATTCCCCGGAACCGGTCTTTAAAATTCTCTTTCTGTCGCATGGAACCGAAGAAAAAGGGCTCATTGATGCCATCAATGCGATAGGCCATGTTCTCGAAAGCGGGGAAAAATCCTGGCGTTTTAAGGTTTCCTTGGCCGGTGGAGTCAGCAGTAACCTCGTTTCACAATTTGAACGAAAAACCGAGGAGCTAAGGAAGGCTGGTGGTAAGCGGTTGGAGTTGAATGTTCTTGGATATTTGGGAGTTCAGGAAAAAACCGAAGCTTATGTGGACCATGAAATTTTTCTTTCGCCAAGCCGATGGGAGAGTTTTGGCCTGACCACGGTCGAGGCCATGGCCTATGGGATGCATATCGTGGCATCAGCTTCCGATGGCGTGAAAGGGGTTTTGTCAGCGGGCTATCCCTATTTGACTCCTCCCGGGGATCACAAGGCACTCTCACAATCACTACTGGAATGTTGCCAGGGCCTTCGTGATGGAACGACTTCCGATATTGGCGTGAATTTGCGTTCTCGTTTTCTCGAGAATTATCAACTTGATTCTTTTGCGGAAAATCTGAGAGGAGCGTTGACTACTTCTTGCGGATTGGTTCTCGAGGAAACGGCCATTCTGGCAGGATCCGTCCCGCATGGTGAAGTCGTTAAAGAGATTCCGATCTCGGTCTATCTTGCCGATCAAAACCCTGGCTACGACCGGAGTTTTGGAATCTCGCGCATGTCCCATATCGTTCTCAGAGCCCTCTTTTCCACCGGAAAGGTCGCGCTCACGGTGATCGTATCGAAAACATCCCAACAAGCTCCAAGAGGAGTTGCGAAGGCCCTCACCTTGCCTTGGGGAACCCGCCACAAGTTGGTTCGTTTTTTGACGGATCATTTTCACCCGCTTTTGTCATTACGACGAAACTCGAATGCGGTAAATTATTTTCCCAAAGGGTATCTTCCATTGTTGAGCAGCCAATGCAGCCCCTCGGTGGTAACGATTCACGATACCATCATTCAGTATGATGAAGATCACTATCCCGAGTGGCGCAGTCAGTGGGAATATGGCTATTGGGCAATGATGCTAAAGCATACCCTTTGGCATGCGGACTGGATTCTGACTGTTTCGGAGTCATCCAAGAAACAGATCCTCTCCTTCATGGTCCGGCATGGAATCCCCGACAAAAAGATCACGGTGACCTACGAGCCTTGCGCCTATGATGATGTTCCGCAACCAGATAGCCCGGAGAAGGATGATTATGTCATTCATCTTTCCTCGGTGGAACCCCATAAAGGCACTGCTCATCTGATCCGGTGGTGGACCGAGACCGCTGCAAAAGAGCCGATGCTTCCTACCCTTCATTTGATTGGTTCCGTGCCGGAAGAGGTGAAAAGTCTCATCGAGGAATCCGAATGGATCGTGAAGCGGCCATTCTTAAGTGATGAGGAATTGCAGAAGGCCTACCGGGATGCCAGAGCGCTGATTTTGCCATCTGAAATCGAAGGCTTTGGTTTGCCGGCCCTGGAAGCCTACTATCTGGGGACTCCGGTTTGTTTTGTTCGGGGAACTTCGGTTGAAGAGGTCTTAAGTGTTGCAACGGCGAAGGGAGGCATGTCTTTGTCCGACCCTGACTCACTTCTGGGTGCACTCGACGAGGTTTTCCAGATGACTCCGGCCGAGGTCAGGGAGTGCGGCCTCAGGCTCCGCGAGATCTATTCACTAAAAGCTGTATCAGACCGGATGCTGAAGGTATTTCAGGAAGTGTCGCGACAATATTCCTGACCTTTTTCTTGCCCTTCGCTCCACCACCCCGTTCTTTTTAATCTATTCAGGTCCTACCTGTTTCTTAAACTCCCAAACTCCCAAACTCCCAAACTCCCAAACTCTCAAATGAACCAAAGCAAGCTCAAGGTTGCCGTCACGGTTGTCATCACTTTGTTGTTAAGCCTGTATCTTGGAATTGGCGCGGCCTCTTCCCAAACCGAGGTTCTCAAGGTCACCGGGGTGGCAGCTTTTATCGCGATCCTAGTTGGCTTTGGCCGCCGCGTTTGGCTGCTGGTGCCCCTCACCATGCTCTCGAGCCTCTCATTCCGTTGGATGCCGGGTCAGTGGCGGGCGGCTGATTTGGCTTATCTCATTGTCATTGCAGGGTGCAGTCTTCTTTTTCTCAGTCGAAAGCTGGATTATCGCTTTCGACTGGGTTTTCTTCACCTTTTTGGTTTTGCGGTGATCTTGACTGTTGTTCAGGTTTATGGAAGAAATCCGGTTGGACTCTCGGTTTTTGGAAGCTCGAGCGTTGGGGGACGGGTTTACTTTACTTTCGCGGTGGCCGTGATGATGTGTGTGATCTTCAGTGGCATCAATGTCTCCGCGAGGGAATTGTTTGCCTTCCGTAAATATGCCCTCGTAGGTGGCGTCTTCACCGTGATTGCCCAGTGGTTGGCCTACATCCCGGGGCTGGGCCTTCCATTGGCCCTGG
>CALFSW010000496.1 GCA_937916505.1 uncultured Verrucomicrobiales bacterium
CTAGCTTAGAAGCGGCGGAGGACGGTGTCCTGGTCAAAGCGTTCTTCCAGAGCGGGATAGTCGAGAGTGTGATGGGAACCTCGTGATTCTTTTCGCAGGAGTGCGGAGTCCACAATGAGTGACGCCGTCGCGACAAGGTTGCGGAGCTCAAGAATGTCGGGCGTCAAGGTGTATCCCCAGTAGAATTCCTTCACCTCGCGGCGGAGGTTTTTAAGCCGGTAGCCGGCGCGTCGCAGTCGGTTATCGGTCCGGACGATGGAAACGTAGTCCTGCAAAGTGCGGCGGAGTTCGTCCCAGGCATGGTAGATGTTTACGAGTTCATCAGGTGGAGCGGCGTTGCCACTTTCCCAGGCGGGGATCGCCGGGGAGGAGGGAACATCTTTTCCGGGAGGGTAAAGGCGCATGATCTCGGCGAGGGCCCGCCGGGCCATGACATTCCCTTCCAGCAAACTGTTGGATGCCAGCCGGTTCGCTCCGTGAAGTCCGGTGCAGGCGACTTCTCCCACGGCATAAAGTCCACGAATGGTGGTCTTTCCCTGGAGATCGGTCACGACGCCACCGCATTGATAATGGGCGGCGGGAACGACGGGGATGGCCTTTTCGAGAGCGTTGTGGCCGTAGGTGAGGAGGGTTTCGTGGATAAAGGGAAAGCGCTCCGCGAAAGTCTCTCCAAGCGGGGAGACATCAAGGTAGACACAGGGGGCACCGGTGCGCTTGATTTCGGTATCGATGGCTCTGGCCACAATGTCGCGGGGAGCGAGGGAGCCCCTCGGATCATGATCATTGACGAATTGGTGGCCTTCCCCATTGATCAAAACGGCACCTTCTCCGCGAACGGCTTCTGAGACGAGGAAGGATCGTGCTTCCGGTCCGGTTGCTGCGGGGTTGTAGAAACAGGTGGGGTGGAATTGAATGAACTCCATATTGGCGATGGAGGCACCGGCCCGCCAGGACATCGCCAAACCATCGCCCGTCGCGGAGTCGGGGTTGGTGGTATACAGGTAGGTCTTCCCGCAACCTCCCGTCGCGAGAATGACACGGGGAGACTCCATGACTTTGACTTCACCGGTCTTCGTTTCGAGAACGTAGGCTCCGAGGATGCGGTCATCGGTCACAGCGCCTAATTTCCCGGTGGTAATGAGGTCGATGGCGTAGTGATCTTCGAGGAGAGTGATGCTTTTCGTTCGCTTCGCTGTCTCCACGAGAGAGGTCGCGATTTCGCGCCCGGTGGTGTCTTTGGCGTGAAGAATACGACGTTCCGAGTGACCTCCTTCTTTTCCAAGCGAGTAGCGCCCGGGATCATCGTGATCTTTGTCAAAGGTGGTACCCCAATTGACCAGTTCGTCGATGGTCCCGGCCCCTTCGGCAATGATGGCCCTGACAGCTTCCTCGTTACAGAGCCCGGCTCCGGCGTCGAGGGTGTCCGCGACATGCTTTTCGCAAGTGTCGTCGGGATCACGAAGTCCGGGAGGAAGCACTGCCGAGATACCGCCCTGGGCCCAGGCGGTATTGGATTCAAGCAGCCTGCCCTTGGTGATGACGGTGACGCTGCCGTGTTCAGCAGCTTTGATGGCAAAAGAGAGTCCGGCCACACCAGAGCCGATCACGAGGAAGTCAGACATTGAAGAGATTAGAATCGGCTTGAAACCGGGGCTTGGCAATGCGTTTTCTTCGGAGAAGGGAAACGTCGTGGACTTTTCCAAATCAGGCGGCGCCTGCCTGGGAAATTGCTGGGATCAAGCAGATAGGAAGGCGACCGGGTGCTTTTGGTCGCATTTTTAGAAAGCCTCCGGAAAGTGGTCGGCGTGATTGAAAGATCCTGACGATAGCTTATGAAGTCAGCGACATGAGAGTATTCTTGTTATCGAATTTCGCCCTTTTTTCCGGATTGCTTGCGGTGCCCGCAGCGGGAGGAACTGATTATCGCATCATGCTCGGAAGTTCCGGGGAAGAGTCCGTGGAGGCTGTCGTCTCGCAGGTTCCGGCCTGACCGATGTGACCGGGCGAAGGCGGCACCGTGAGTGGCGCAGCAGAGAAAAACAAGTTTGTCTTCAGTGGTCGTTGGATCCCTGAAAAGGGTGATGCCGGTCAAGTCTTCCTCAGCCTTAAATACTGGGTGACAAATGACCTGGGGCTGGGCTTTGACTATCGACCGCTGGTTGATGACGTTAGCATCACGGCGACATACCGGTTGGTTGCGGAAGATCCGTGTGGCTGGAGGCCGGCGGTGATTTTGGGCACAAGCGTCGATGATTTTTCGGACGGAGGTGACCAGGTGGAATCACGGTCCTACTTCGCGACGGTGAGCAAGGCGCTGCCTCAATTCAAAGTTGGAGGGATCACGCCGTCTCCGTATGTCGGGGCGGTTTGGATCGATAAGCTCAATGAGCTCCGCCCTTTGGCAGGACTCAGTCTCTCCCATAAGGAGGCTTCGCTGATGGTTCAGTATAGTGGAACCGACACCCACCTGACTCTATCGCGCCGGATCAATGACAATCTCTCGGTCAGTGCGATCTACTGGGGCATGAAATACCCGGGGTTGGGAGCGCGCTTTAAATTTTAGGAGGCGGTGGGGGCGCTCATTTTTAAAATGAGCATTCCTCTTGGGCGAAACTTCGTGCAATGCTTCTGCCATGACACGAAGAAAAATTCTTCAGAGAGCGGTATTCGTTCCTCCGGCGGTTGCGGTGACTTCCTGTGCCTCGCGGGCTGATCTGGCTCTTCGTTCGCAAGACTTGATTCGGACCGATCAGAACAATGATTGATCTTAGAAGTGATACGGTGACGAAGCCGACCCCTGCGATGCGTGAGGCGATGTCTCAGGCCGAGGTCGGGGATGATGTCTTTGGTGACGATCCGACGGTGGCCCGTCTTGAGGAGTTGGCTGCCGGGTTGTTGGGGAAGGCCGCGGGGATGTTTGTGCCCAGTGGAACCCAAAGCAACCTGTGTGCCCTCCTGGTCCATTGCGGGAGGGGGGACGAATACATTGTGGGGCAAACCGCTCATACTTACCTTTTCGAAGGTGGAGGGGCCGCTGTTTTGGGAGGGATTCAACCCCAGCCGCTTGATCAAGCCGATGACGGAACCCTGCCGCTGGATCGGGTCGGGGCTTTCGTGAAACCGGATGACTTTCACTACGCACGCACCCGGCTGCTTTGTCTTGAGAATACGACGTGGGGAAAGGTGCTGCCGTTTGAATACCTCGGAGCGGCCCGCGAGTTTACGGACGAGCGTGGACTGGCCCTTCATTTGGATGGAGCGAGGATCTTCAATGCCGCAATCGCCTCAGGGAAAAGTGCGGAATTGATCGCGGAGCATTTCGATTCCGTTTCGATTTGCCTATCGAAGGGTCTGGGCGCGCCTGTCGGCTCGGTCCTGGTGGCTTCGGAGGACTTTATCAAGGAAGCAAAACGTTGGCGGAAAATGCTGGGAGGCGGGATGCGTCAATCGGGAGTGATTGCAGCGGCGGGGATCCACGCGCTGGAAAATCAGGTGAACCGGCTGGCCGATGATCATGAGAATGCGCGTGCTTTGGCCGTGGGGCTCGCCGGGATTTCCGGACTGGAAGTGGATCCGGTGCAGACGAATATGGTTTTTGTGGAGAGTCAAAAGATCAACCCCGCTTTCCTTGCCGAAGGTCTGCAGGAAAGGGGAATCCTGATTTCAGGATACCCGGGCCAAAAGATTCGCCTCGTGACCCATCTGGGGATCTGCAGGAAAGATATCGAAACTGTGATTCACGCCTTCCAGGAAGCTTGCGCCACATAAATTGAAGATTCAAACAGCCCATCAAACGAAGAAAAATCGAAAACCGGTTCGATGTTTGGGTCACTTTTTGGATCATCCCGGGCGGGGAGGATTTCCCATTTATAGTCCGTTGACTGCGGGCCAAGGTTGTTCATCAATGCGATAAGTCGGGCGCTCGCGACGGTCCTTCTTGCTTTGAAAGTAAGGATCGGGATAGTCTCGCAACGATGATCATAAAAAAGAGTTTTTGTATCGTTTTTCTGACCGGTGGTTTGGGCCTGCTGTCCTGTCAGAATTCAACCCGCATGATTGCCACTCCTATTCCCACTAAAAAGATGGCCAAGGTAACCGGGAAGCCGTTTTTAGATTTAAAACGGGGCCATGGGGTCTACATGAGGCAGTGTGCCCAGTGCCACGAGCACCGGCTTCCCAATACCGTGACCGTGCCGGCCTGGCACGATAAAGTCGACTCGATGTCGGCTCTGGCAGGGCTTTCAAAAAAAGAGCGGGCCGACCTTCAATCCTATCTGAGTGAGTTTTCCGACCGTTGAGTTCGCGGGGGATTTGAAAAAGGGGGGATTGTGACCGCCTGAATTTCGTTGAAAACAGGGGCCAAAAAAGGATCGATATTTTCCGTTGACACTTTCAAATCCGAGACGTTGTTGCCGCCTGATGAAAAAGTCATTTCGAATTCCATCTTTGGCTGCGGCCTGTTTTTCAATTTGCCATCTTTCAGCTTCGGCTGCGAAGGATTCGGTCGCTGAGTTCGATCGCGAGGAGGCCAAGGCGGCGGGATGGCGCGTCGTGGACGATGGCGTGATGGGAGGGCTTTCAAAAGGAAATCTCGAGATTTCAGATGACGGAGTGTTAACTTTCGAGGGCAATCTTTCTTTGGAGAACAACGGCGGGTTTTCGTCCTTGAGGACCGGCTCGCTCCAGAAGGACCTCAGCGGTGCCGAGGGAGTGGTTGCCCGGGTCAAAGGGGATGGCCGGACCTATCAAATTCGATTTGGAACCGACGCCCGCTTTCGGGGAATGGAAGTCTCTTTCATGGGTGAGATCGCGACTGAAAAGGACAAGTGGACCGAGGTGAAGGTTCCTTTCTCGGGACTCACGGGGAGCTTCCGCGGGATGAAACTGAAGAATGAGAAGTTTGATCCGGCGAAGATCAGTCGTGTCGGACTTTTACTTGGTGATAAAAAGACGGGTCCTTTTAAACTGCAGGTTGATTGGATTCGCACCTATGGCTCTGGTTCCGAAGCTTCAGACGTCGTGGCCACGGCCCTTGCCGACGGACGTTTTGGAATTCTCGCCAAGGCCCTGACCGGGGCCAAGTTGGTAGGCGTTCTGCAAGGCGAAGGACCATTTACGGTCTTTGCCCCGACGGACGAGGCCTTTGCGGCGCTGCCAAAAGGGACTGTGGAAAATCTCCTGAAGCCGGAAAATCTTGATCAGTTGCAGGCTGTCCTGAAGTACCATGTCCTTTCAGGCAAGGTGGATCTTGCCGGTGCTCTCGCGGCCAAAGAGGCAAAGACGATCCAGGGGGATCCGGTCAAAATTGGCTTCTCCAAGGGTAAGGTGAGGGTGAACGATGCCGGGATCATCGATGCCGATGTCTCGTGCTCGAACGGAGTGATTCATGTCATCGATTCTGTGATTCTTCCCCCCAAACCAGCGAACGACATCGCAAGTGTTGCCAAGCGTGCTGGATCGTTTAAGACGCTCCTTGCGGCAATTGAGGCGGCAGATCTCACAGAGGTCCTTTCAGGCAGCGGTCCCCTGACCGTCTTTGCGCCAACGGACGATGCCTTCAAGGCTCTTCCGAAAGGAACGGTTGCAGAACTTTTGAAGCCTGAAAACAAAGAGAAGCTTCGCGACATCCTCGCGCTCCATGCCGTTTCCGGAAAGATTTCCGCCGGTGACGCGCTGAACGCAAAGAGTGCCAAGGCACTAAACGGAGGTTCATTGAATTTCGCGATCGACGGCGGGGTGTTCCGGGTGAACGGAGTGATGATTGTAAAGACCGATATCGAGTGTGACAACGGGGTGATCCATGTCATCGACGCGGTGCTGCTTCCGGCAAAGGCCAACACGGATGTCAAGACGGCTGCCGCAAGCTCAAAGAGCCCTTTGGAATTGATCGAGTCGGCAATTGATCGGGGTGTTTCTGTTTTCAACAGCGGAGATCATGGGAAGTGTGCTGAAATTTACCGTGACTGTATGGTCTCCCTGTCCAAGAACGACCAATTGGACCCCAAGGTAGGGAACGTCGTTCGGGCCCTGGTCGATCGGGTCAACAAGGTCGAAAGTGACACTGAAAGAGCGTGGTTACTCCGCGGAGGACTTGATCAGATTTATGCCTTCCTTGAAAAACACTAAGGGAAAAGGCCGGTTCAAGGCTTAATTAACTTCTTGATAAAAAGCATCCGGATTTTTCCGGATGCTTTTTCGTGTGGAGTGGAGCTGAAGGCCGCTTGGTTGATGCGACGATGGTCGAAACCTTGGTGGCATTTTTAATTCAGGCCATCGTCGGGTCAGTCATTCCGATGAAAATTCCCTGTTTCCTCATTCGGTCTCCCCCTGGTCAGCGAGACCAATGGGGAGAAGGCCTTGTGGATCAATGGGAAGTGGACTCAATACTTCAATCCCAGATCGTTGGTGCGGACTTCTTCGAGCTTGGCGCTCATCTTTTTCCGGAAACGGGCGGTAATTCCGGCATGCTTGGGATCTTTTACGAGGTTGGTGTATTGCTTGGGATCCTTCTTCATATCGAAGAGTTCCTCGCCGCCTTTGCCGTTCTTCCCGTATGAAATGTAGGCCCAGTCGTGTTCGCGAAGGAGGAAGCCCTTTCCATTCACGCTAAAGGCGGCGTCACGGACTTCGTGTTTGGGATTGTCGAAGACCGGGGAAAAGTCCTTGCCTTGGATGCGTTTGGGGACCTCCAGTCCGCACATTTTTGAGAGGGAGGGGTAGAGGTCGAGCAACTCGACCAAGGAATGACAAATCGCGGGCTTCTTACCCGGAACGCGAATAATAAGAGGCACTGCTGCGGATTCGTCGTGCAGACTGACCTTGGCCCAGAATTCGTGTTCGCCGAGGTGGTAGCCGTGGTCGCTGGTGAAAATGACGATGGTCTTGTCATCGAGTCCGGCTTCGGTGAGGGCATCGAGAACCTGTCCCACCATCCGGTCCATATAGACGACCGAGGCGTAGTAACCACCGACCGCTTTCTTTTGCCGGCGGACATCCATCTTCATGTTTTTGCTGGTTTTGTAGTTGATGCCGGCTTTGGGAATGTCGTCCCAATCGCCTTCGACTTTTTCGGGAAGGGTCATTTTATCGTAGGGGAGGAAGTCCTTGTAGTCTTTTCGGGGGGCAACAAAGGGAACGTGCGGGCGCACGAATCCCACTCCGAGGAAGAAGGGCTTCTCCTTGTGTTGTTTGATGAGCTCGGCAGCCTTGACGGCCGTTTTGCCATCCGAGTGCACAAGGTCATCTCCGTCGGCTTCGACGACCACAAAGGTGTTTCCTCCCACGGGGCCGGGCTTCTTTCCATCGGGATTGCTTTCGAGGGTCTCACCGTCGCCCGGGGCCCGCCATTCGGGTCCTTGTGAATTGAAACGTTCTGTCCAGGAAGCCGGGTCGTCCGCTCCGTCCGTGCCTTTCTCGATTCCGATGGGCACTCCCATGTGGAAAATTTTGGAAACGCGGGCGGTGTGGTATCCCGAGTTTTTGAAGTGCTGGGCCCAGGTGGCCCGGTCTCCGATGGCGGGCCGGGGTGATCCGTAGCCGAGCATTTTGATGGCGTGGGGATAGTATCCGCTCATGAAGGATGCCCGTGACGGCCCGCAGTAGGTTCCCTGGCAATAGGCTTTGGTAAACCGCGTCCCTTGTGAGGCGAGGCGGTCGATGTTGGGTGTTTTGCAAACCTCATTGCCGTAGCAGGAAAGAGCAGTGGCGGTGAGATCGTCCGAAATGATGAAAAGGACGTTCATCTTTTCCTTTGCTCCGCATAATCCGGAGAGAGAAAGCAGGAATAGTTGTAGCGGTAGGACCAGGTTCTTCATGGGGCGTGAGAGTATCAAAGCAATCGCGCTTGTCGGTCACAGAATGCCCGGAAGATGCCGCGATGCGCAAAAGAGGCTCATTGGGGTGCGGGATTTGCAAGTGTTTGAGCTTACGGGACGGCGATTCTTCTGTCAGATTCCGCTTTTGCCTCCTTATGAAATCTAGCCTCCTTTTGATCAGTCAGTTTCTTCTTTGTGCACTTTCCGTATACGCCGGGGCTCCGGCAATCGAGTTAAGCTCGCCGACGGAATATCAGGTGATCCAGAGGCATGATTTTCATTTTGGAAGAGTTCCGGTTGAGGGGAAGCTCGGCCAGGCCGCCGCCGGGCTGGTCTCCGTGCAGGCACGGTCGGGAGGTGAAAAATGGAAGGACGTCGCCGAAATTAAAAAGGGGGAATCCTCCTTCAAAGGAGAGTATGCGCTCGCCCATGGCGGGTGGCATGAACTGGAGGTTCGAGCGGTTTTGGGTGATCAGGTCGTCGGAGAAGCGGTGGTCGGAAAAGTGGGGGTCGGCGAGATTTTTATCATCGCCGGGCAATCGAACTCCGCAAATCACGGTGAAGAGAAACAGAAGGTTCGGAGTGGCTTGGTTTCGACCTTCGATGGAAAAACGTGGCGGATTGCCGATGACCCCCAGCCCGGGGCGAGTGGGCGCGGTGGCAGTTTTGTCCCTGCGTTTGCCGATGCCCTGGCTCAAAAATTTGAGGTTCCGATCGGAATCATCGCCACCGGTGTCGGTGCCACCAGTGTGCGGGAATGGCTTCCAAAAGGAGCAAAATTTCCCAATCCGCCCACCATTTTGAACAAGGTGTCGAAGCTTCCCGACGGCAGTTGGGTGAGCAAAGGGGACGTTTATAAAAACTTCCTCGCGAGAACAAAGTCACTCGGGCGTTTTGGATTTCGAGCCGTGCTTTGGCACCAGGGTGAATCTGATGCCAATCAAAGGGATGCTTCCCGAACGCTCCCCGGCGAACTGTATCGTGAGTATCTTGCCGACCTGATTGCCGCGACCCGACGGGATCTGGATTGGGAGTGCCCCTGGTTTGTGGCTCAGGCGAGTTACCACACTCCGGATGACACCGGTTCACCTGAGATCAGAGCTGCGCAAAAGGCGCTCTGGGATTCCGGAGTCGCGTTGGAAGGGCCGGATTCCGACAAGCTGGTCGGAGAAAATCGTGATGGCGGCGGGAAAGGAGTTCATTTTAGCGGGATCGGTCTGAAGGCGCATGGAGCGGCCTGGGCGGAGAAGGTCAAGCCCTGGCTGGCCGCAGAGCTTGGCCGGAAGCATGTCCGGGTCTTTATTCTGGCGGGCCAATCCAACATGGAAGGGCAGGGGGTGGTTTCCATGGATCACGAGAAACACTACAACGGCGGCAAGGGGAATTTGGAGTGGTCGATGGAGCATTCACAGAGCAAGGATCTTATGAAACACCTTCGTGATTCGAAGGGGAATTGGGTCGCCCGGGACGATGTCGAAATCAGTTTCAAGGCGAAGGGGAAGGTGAGGCGTGGGCCCCTCACGATTGGCTACACCGGATACGGCGGGGAGAGTCACATCGGCCCCGAGCTTCAGTTCGGACATGTCATGGGAGAGCATTTTGATGATCCCGTCCTACTGATCAAAACGGCTTGGGGAGGAAAGAGCCTGCAGAAGGATTTTCGTCCACCAAGTTCGGGCGGTGTGACCGGGCCTTACTACATCCAGATGATTGAAGAGATCCGGGCGGAGCTGAAACGATTTCCCCGCGATACCTATGAGCTGGCCGGGTTTGTCTGGATGCAGGGGTGGAACGACATGGTTTCGAAGGAAGCGACCGCGGAGTATGCCGAAAATCTCGTAAATCTCGCCGCGGACGTGCGAAAGGAGTTCGAGGATGAAGAGCTTCCCTTCGTGGTGGGCGAGCTGGGAAATGGTGGGGCCGCCCCCGCGGGATCCGGGATGGCGACCTTTCGGGCGGCCCAGAGGAAAGGAGCGGAGAATATCGAGTTTGGGCAATTTGTGACCACCAGGGAGTTTGCCCGTCCCAAGGAGATGTCGCCGAATACCGGCCATGGCCACCATTGGTTTGGAAATGCCGAGAGCTATTTCCTGGTGGGCGATGCTCTCGCAAAGGGGATGATTAAGTTGAGGTCCCGGTAGGGTTTGCCTTGCTCCCGTCGCTCCAGCGGTAAATGTCCCCGTTATGAAGCCTTATTTGAAGCTCGCCGAGTCCACGATGCCGGACGGCACTCATTATTCGCTCCATGAACATGATGGCAAAATCTACCTGAAGTACAACGGGTTTGAGCTTATGAGCACGGCGCTCACCTACTCCGAGCAAATGTTGGCGGATGTGGGATGCCACGCTTTGAAAGAAGGAAAGGGATCGCGACCGGCTCATCCCAGGATTCTCATCGGGGGTTTGGGGTTGGGATTCACCCTCAAGAGAACCCTGGAGCTGGTGGGGAGTCCGGCCAATGTCGATGTCGCGGAGTTGATGCCTCCTTTGATCGAGTGGAACCGGACCTTTTTGGTCGAACACAATGGGCCCCTATTGGATGACCCGCGGACGAAGATCATTCAAGGAGACCTCTACAACATCGTTTCAGATGCCAAGCCGGGTTCCTACGACGCGCTCCTTCTCGACATCGATAACACTCCGGACGACCTCATCACCAAGGGAAATTCCCGCCTCTATTCACCGGGCTTCCTCGATAAGCTGCGCAATCTCATCACGCCCGAGGGGTGCGTGGCCTACTGGCTTTCCGAACCCGCTCCCAAGTTTAAAAAACTCCTCATTAAGGCCGGCTTCCAGGTTGAGGAAATTGCCTCCAAGCCCCACGAGAAATCAAAACGGTCGCGCCACTGCATTTTGCAGGCCCGTCGTCGTCGGTGATCTTGATTTTTGTCTGGAATAAGGTTCCTTGCTCACGCCTCAGAATACCAAGCCTATGCTTCATTGGAACGACATCATCAAATTTGCCGCCGAAGGAAACCCCGAGCCCGATCGTGAGGTTCGTAAATCGGAGGACGAGTGGCGGAAGCAACTGACCGACGAGCAGTTTTATGTGACCCGCCAACACGGCACCGAGCGGCCTTTCAGTTCCGGGATGTGTGAACTCTTCGAACCGGGAAAATATGCCTGCGTCTGTTGCGGGACTCTTCTTTTCGATGCCGGGGAGAAGTTTGACAGTGGAACCGGTTGGCCTTCCTTCACCCAGCCGTCGAAGGAGAATGCCATCTCGTATCATCAGGATGCCTCACTGGCGTCTGTGCGGATTGAGACCCTCTGCAACACCTGTGAGGCGCACCTTGGCCACGTCTTTCCCGATGGTCCCGAGCCCAGCGGTTTGCGGTATTGCATGAATGCGGTCTCGTTAACGAGAGTTGAGGAGGCCGAAGCGGTCGCGACTTTTGGCGGGGGATGCTATTGGTGCACCGAGGCCATTTTTCAAAATCTCAAAGGCGTGATTTCCATCGAGAGTGGCTTTAGTGATGGCGAAGTGGTCGACCCAACTTATCGGGATGTTTGCAACGGAGTGACCGGACATGCCGAGGTCATTGAGGTCACCTATGATCCTGAAGTGATTTCCTACGAAGATCTTCTTCGGGTGCATATGGGCACGCATGATCCCACGACACTGAATGCGCAGGGCGCGGATGTGGGAACCCAGTATCGCAGCACCATCCTCTACCGGACCGATGAGGAACGCCGGATTGCCGGGGATGTTCTTGAGGAGCTCTCGGATGTTTTCGACTCCGACATTGTGACCGAGGTGAAGCGTTTCGAAGTCTTCTATCCGGCTCCTTCGGATCACCACAACTACTACAACGACAATTCGGAGCAGGGATACTGCCAGGCCGTGATCTCACCGAAGCTCGCCAAGTTCCGCAAAACATTCCAGCACCTCCTGACCTCCCATGAGTGAACACTTTGATTTAATCGTCCTTGGTGGCGGACGGGCCTCGGCTCTGGCCATTGCGGCTGCGAAAGCGGGGCAAAAGGTGGCCTTGGTCGAGCGCGACAAGCTGGGCGGAGCCTGCCCGAACCGGGGCTGTGTGCCTTCGAAGTTACTCATCGGATTTGCGGAAGCGGCTCGGAACGTGCGACATGCTGATCGTCATTTTACCAAGGCGACCTACGAGGGCACGGATGTCAAAGCGGTCTTCGAAAGCGTGAATGAATGGATCGAAGGCGTCGATGGACGCTATGAAGGACGCGTCGAAGCCTCCGGGGTGACGCTCATTCGTGGTGAAGGTCGTTTCGTGGGTGAAAAAACGATCGAAGCCGGAGGCCGGACGCTGACCGCCGAAAAGATCGTCGTGGCCACCGGCTCTTATCCCACTCCACCACCGTTTGCAGATCTCCCGGTCTGGACCAGTGACAATCTCTTCCCAATGAAGGACGAGCCTCCAAAAAGCATCATCGTGATCGGGAGTGGGTTTATCGGAACTGAAATGAGCGCCTTCTTCTCCGGGATCGGGGTGGAGACCAAGCTCTTCGCCCGGGGAGACAAGCTTCTGGGGCGGGCCGACGCGGATATTGAAGAGACCTTTTCGAGGGAGTTTAGGAAAGAGGTGGAGACCCACCTGCGAGCTTCCTTGACGGACCTCAAGTACGATGGCTCTCATTTTTACGCGACCTTTGAGGTGAATGGCGAATCGGAGGTTCATACCGCCGAGCGCGTTCTCTTTGCAATCGGGCGACGCCCGAATACCGCGGCTTTGGATCTCGAAAAAACGGGCCTCTCCACGAACGAGCGGGGTTTTCTCCCGGTGAATGGGAATCTTGAAACTGCCGTCGCCGGAATATTTGCCGCCGGAGATGTGAACGGTCGATACATGCTCCAACATGCTGCTTCCTACGAAGTTCAGTATCTGCGCGAAAAGCTGGTGAAGGGGAAGGAAGGCCCGATCGACGAACGAACCATTGCCCATGCCATCTTTTCGCATCCCGAAGTGGCCTCCGTAGGCTTTACCGAAGAGGATCTCAAGTCAGCCGGAACAGACTACGTTTCCGTTCATCAGGACTGGTTGGCGAGCGCCCGCGCGATGTCGAGCCGGGTCGATTATCCCAGGATCAAGCTTCTGGTGTCTCCTCACGACCACTCGATTCTCGGGTGTCACTTGATCGGTCCGGAATCGTCAACCCTCATGCATCAGGTTCTCATGCTGATGCATCTCAAGAACGATGTTCGCGAGCTCGTGAAGATGATCTACATCCATCCGGGGTTGAATGAACTCTTCCTCTCGGCGGCCGTGGCCGTGCTGGGAGAGGTTCGCAAATTCAACGCGCGTTAGAGTTAGAGCCGGAGTGATGTAAGAACCGGGATTTTACGACGCTCGTCATTTTTCGGAAAAGGCGGTATTGTCTCGCCATGGAGCTTGGAAATGCCGAGGTGACCCGTATCCTCAACGCCGCCGGGAGCGGTGATGCGAAGGCAGGGGAAGAACTCATCCCTTTGTTGTATAACGAATTACGTAAGCTGGCAGCCTCGCGTCTTGGGAATGAAGCGGCAGCTCACACCCTTCAGGCGACCGCTCTTGTCCACGAGGCCTATCTTAAACTCTCTCCGGGGGACGCATGCTGGGAGGGGAGAGCACACTTTTTTGGGGCGGCGGCCGAGGCGATGCGTCGTATTCTCATCGACCGGGCCCGACGCCGCAAAGCGATGCGCCATGGCGGGGAATTGCATCGAACCGAATTTGTCGAGGCCGCCATATCCGGGCCCTCCCACGATGACGATGAACTCCTTGCCATTCACGAATTACTGGACCGTTTTGCCGAAACCGAACCCCGTAAAGCAGAGATCGTAAAGTTACGTTATTTCGTCGGGATGACAATCGAAGAAGCGGCCGCGGCCCTTGATATTTCAGCCGCCACCGCGAAGCGCGATTGGACTTTTGCGCGGGCATGGCTGTTCCGGGAGATTAAAACGCAGAATTAGATGAGCTGTCTGTTTCCCGAAATCGAGCACGACTATCGTCGAACAAGCTCAACCGGAGGTTGGTTCACCCAATCAAAGGAATCTACGAACCCGGTTGCCAGGTCTTTGGCAGCCCCTCTGATCCCCCTGTCGATTTCCCTTTCTTTATCAAGCTTCCTTTGCTTTTCGGGGGTTCTTCTGGCCATGGCTTCTCTCTTGAGACTCTTTGAGGCGACACCGTGCAGGGGAATAAAGTAGCGCGTTTTAGCTTTGTCGCCCGTGAATACCCAGCTTCCGTCACTGAAGGCGGTTGGATGATCGGCCGGGACTCCTTTAGGGAAGTAGGTCGGGGGGCTGTGATCCACTTTGTGCCAATGATTGGGCTGAAATGTCACCGGTGGGGATTCCGAATCAGTTTTTGAGCCTGAGGAACATGAAGTGAGGCTTCCCGGAAGGAAGAGAAGCGCAAGGATCTTCAGTATTCAGGGCAGGCTGAGATCGGAGGCTTTGGGAAATGAAAGTGGAGTTTTCTTAATGTCTTCCTCCATACATGCGAAGAAATTGACTCATACGGCTCATGAATTGGCATCGGCCGGGGTCTTCCGAAAGACGACGTGAAATCACTTGAGTGGCGGAAGAAGG
>CALFSW010000497.1 GCA_937916505.1 uncultured Verrucomicrobiales bacterium
TGCCTGCTCCATCTGCTCCCCTTCCCGGGTCAGCCTCATGACCGGTCAAAATGCCGCCCGCCACGGCGTCACCTGCTGGACCCTTCGCAAGGACCGCTCACCGGAACGCCCGCACAAAGACTATGCATCTTCCCAATGGCCGCTCAACGGCCTGCAACCTTCCAATTCAGGCATCACGCGGAGCTACCAATCCCCCACTCTCCCACAGGCTCTCCAACACGCCGGCTACCGCACCATTCACGCCGGCAAGGCGCACTTCGGCGCCCAAAATACCCCCGGATCCGATCCCAAAAACCTCGGCTTCGATGTCAATATTGCCGGATGCCACATCGGCGGTCCCGGCTCCTATCACGGAGATAAAAATTTCTCGGCCCAATGGCGAAAAGGCGACGCCATCTGGGACGTTCCCGGACTCGAAAAATACCACGGACAAAAAATCAACCTCACCGAGGCCATCACCCGGGAAGCCATTTCCGCGGTTGAACAGTCTGTCCGGGAGAAGAAACCCTTCTACCTCTACCTTTCCCACTACGCCGTTCACGCCCCCTTCGAACCGGATCGCCGCTTTCTTCCCAATTATCAGAAGGAAAAGTGGAAAACCCATCAAAAAACCTATGCCTCCATGCTCGAAAGCATGGACCATTCCCTCGGCCAAATGCTCGACACTCTCGACCGCCTCAAAATCTCCGACAACACCATCGTCATCTTCATGTCCGACAACGGATCCCCCGGAAACAACCCGCAAAACCTCCCCCTCGGAGGAAGCAAAATCAGTGGATACGAAGGCGGCACCCGCGTTCCCCTCATCGTTCACTGGCCCAGGATCACCCCAACAAACCAGCGCACCGATTCGCCCATCATCATCGAGGACATCTATCCCACCTTCCTCGAGATGGCCGGAGTTGAACTCAAACAAAAAATCGACGGTCGTAGCTTCACCGACATTCTTAAAAATCCCGCCACCGACCGGTCCAAACGCCCTCTCTTCTGGCACTATCCCAACCTTTACCACCTTCCACCCTACAGCTCGGTTCGCCTCGGCGATCACAAGCTCATCCACTGGCACCTCACCGGACAACTCGAACTCTTCGATCTCAAAGACGACATTGGAGAGAAAACCAATCTCGCCTCCCGGCAGCCTCAAAAAGTGAAGGAACTCGCCAAGCTCCTCGGAAATCACCTCCGCTCAACCAAGGCCTTCCGACTCACCCGGAAAAGCTCCAATTCGTCCGTACCCTACCCTGACGAACTCTGATCGACTTCGAGTTTGCGATATCCCCCCTGACCGCCAAGATCCCATAAGTGAAAATCCGCCGACATCAAGTCATCATCGCCGCCCTCATTGTGCTCGGCATCACCTTCCTGACAATTGGCGTTTTTCATCAACAGGACCCCGTCAGGTATTACGCCCACTCCCTCCGTAACTGGCAGGAGGCCGACTCGGTCCCCGGCTACCCCATTGCCATTAATAGATCAGACGAAGGCAGCCCGATCGAATTCCTCACCACCGAATTCCAACCCAACCTCAGCTCGATGTCTCCCATGGAGCGCTATCGGCTCCCAACTGCCCGGGGCTTCACTCGTCCTCCTTCGGACAAAGCCCTCGCTGCCGGAACCGGCCTCGTCCTCTACACCGGCGACCCGAAAGGTTACGAAGGAAAAGCCGTTCTCCTCGGCCATCGCCTTCCCAATGGATCCATCGTCCAAACCTTCTATGGCGGCCTGACCGATTTCCATGTCAGGGTCGGCCAATTCCTTTCACGGGGAACCGCTCTCGGATCCCTGGATCAAGGGGATCTCTACTTCGAAGTTCGTGAAGGGGTTTCCATCGATATCGCAGAGGAAGAAATCGAAGGGATCCTCCTCAATTCTCCCAAAGAAAAACTTCCGAAAAATCGACTGTCCCTGGATGAATTTTTCGCACTCCACGGTCTTATGAAACCCGTGACCGATCCCCTGGCCATCATTCAAGAAAACGCCCGGCCCACCTTCAATCTTCCCTCCACTAAAGTTGGGACTCAATAAACCACGCGAACAATCGCTTGTAACCCGGCTCCAGGATCTTCCCGAGATTTGCCAGAGTAATCTCCTGCGAACTCCGCAAATCTTTCCGGAACATCTCGGTCTGCTCCCGTGCGAATTCCTCCGAGATCACATTCAGGTTGATCTCATCATTGATGAAAAAACTGCGGTCATCAAGATTCCCCGAACCGACGATGCTCAGTCGAGCATCCGCCACCAGCAGCTTTGCATGCATCATCGTGGTCTCGTATTGGTAAAGTCGATACCCACCGCGTAGCAATCCCGCCCAATAATTTTGCGAGGCATAGCGCGTCGGCTTCGAATCCACCAAATGATTCGGCACCATCACCTCGACTTTCACCCCGCGCGCCGATGCCTCCAGCAGGGCCTTCCGAAAATCACGATTGGGCACAAAGTAGGACTGCTGGAGCAACAATGATTCCCTGGCTCCGTTGATCGCCGCCAGCACCCCGTGCGCGATGGGATGGGAGCTGTCCCACGGGCTGTCAAAAACCACCTGCACCGGAGTCTTCCCAACCCCTGCCAACTTCGGAAAGTACGATGCCCCCCCGATGGTCTCTTCCGTCAGCTCAAACCAATTCTCCCGGAATGCTTCCTGAAATCCCGCAACAGCAGGACCCCTGACTTCATACTGGGTATCCCGCCAGTACTTTTGACTATGCGCATTCCCACTCCAGGCCAAGGCAAAACCCGCCCCTCCGGTGTAGGCCACCCTGCCATCCACCACCAAAATTTTGCGATGGGTCCGGTTGTTGGAAATCTGTGGGCGCAAAATATTGACGGGATGAAAAAAATGAAGCTCCACCCCGGCTTCACGCATCAGACGAATATTGTCCTTCCCCGCCTTTGCCGAGCCCACATCATCAAGAATCATCTTCACCGGGACTCCTTCCCTCGCCCTCTCTGCCAGGGCTTTCGAAAACTCCCTCGTCACCGGCGCATCGACAAAGGCAAACGTTTCAAAAGTAATACTTCTCTTCGCCGACTTCACTGCTGCCAACATCGGAGGGAAAAATGCGTCACCATTTGGCAGGGTGCGCACCGTGTTCCCACCAATCCAGGGCGCCCGCGACACCTCGGCTATCTTCCCCGGGAAGCCTTCCGAGCTGACAGCCATCTCGCGACCCACCGATGAAGCGACAGTCGAACTGAAGCACGAGGTCGCACAAAATCCTCCGGTGAGGAGGAGAACCCTAGCGGCCTTCGGCAAGGCGCTCGGCAAGAACTTCAGGAAGACCGGCGGCACGAATTTTTTGCTGGGTAGTGGCGAGATCATATTCCACGCGACGGAAAGTCACCGTGGCAGTCGGCAGATCATAAATGACATAACAGGCACGCCAGTCGCCGTCCCGGGGCTGCCCCACCGAACCGGTATTAATGAAATACTTTATCCCGGGCTCAATCACGATCGAATCGGCCTCAACCTCCGTCACCCGTGAATCACGCACAAAAATCCGGGGCACGTGGGTGTGTCCGTGGAAGCAGAGGTTGGTAAATTGGTAAGAGAAGTTCGACATCGCATCGAACTTGTTCGTCACATAATTCCACGACTGCGGCTGGTCCAGAGTCGAGTGCACCACGGTAAAGTCTTCCACCTGACGGACCATGCGAATCGTCCGGAGCCAGTCACGCTGTTCAAGCGTCAACTGGTCGCGGGTCCATTCCAAAGCGGCCGCTGCAACCGGATTCATGCTATCGAGACTATGTTCGCCCGAGGCATCCTCGTCGTGGTTCCCTTTTACCACCGGCCAGCCGCT
Organism: uncultured Verrucomicrobiales bacterium; assembly: GCA_937916505.1. GTDB lineage: Bacteria > Verrucomicrobiota > Verrucomicrobiia > Verrucomicrobiales > Akkermansiaceae > SW10. Next base: position 3,801 of record CALFSW010000497.1, read on the forward strand.
TGAACGGACTTTCTCCAAACAAGGACCAGGGTCCGCGTTGTAACCGACAATATCGCCCATACAGACGTAGTCGGTGCAAACTTGCTCCGCCGCATCTTTCAAGACGGCCTCAAGGGCCTCAAGATTGGCGTGAATATCTCCAAAAAGGGCAATCCGCATATCGCTAACAGAAAAAGGACAATTACGAGGCAGGCGCAGAGTGTAAAGGCCGGATTGTCACATCCTTACCCCACATCCTCTTATCGGGCACCTTCCTCCTTCTTCTTGAGCATCCAATCCGGCACCTTGGACTTCGACCGTTCGTATCCTTCCCGCCAGTGCTCGGTGTGAATCCGATGACTGGTAGGATTCAAAAACGGATTGAGCTCGTCCGGAACATCCAGCTCCGCAATGAGATTCAGCAAAATTCCATCAATATCCCCTGCATAAAAACCCTCATCCAAAACCCGCTGACGGTAGTTGAAAAGATCCTGGTAGGCTTTGTCCTTGGTTCGGAAGACCCCATCAAGAGTTGGCTTGATCTCGATATCGGAAATCTTCGGGTTGGTGGAAAGCACGATTAACAAACACCGAAAAGTCGGCACTCCGAGGTGCCTCGGGTTCTCGGTCAGAAGACGAATCGCCTCTTCATAGGCCTCGATTTCACGCCCCGGAATCCGCGCAATCGTGAAAAGATAACGTCGCCGGTAGATCGGATTTGTAGAATCGCGCGCCTTATCAAAAGCTTGGGCCGCCCGCTCATAATCCGGCCGCTTGTATTCGTTGGACCACATCGACCCAATCTCAAACCAAAGTGACTCCTCTTCCGGGAGGTATTTCAACCCCTTCCGATAAAACTCATCGCCCGCCTCTAAAAATTCCATTTCCATGATCCGACGACGCGCCGGGCTGAAGTTCCGGTTACTCCTCGCCCATGAGGCCGCATTGTAACCGATGTGCCATCCTCCGTGAGACCAGTAAAAGGCGTTATACGGATCCAGCGCTGTGATCACCCCATAGTCCTTCTTGAGATCATACCATTCGTTCTCCTCAAAGTGACTCTGCGCCTTCAAACTGAGCATCGAGGCCATCACCGTCCTCAATCCGCCGAAAGTCCCCGCAAGGCTGGTTTGCCCCATCTCACCCCAGGCATCACTCTCGATCCGGGGCTGCACGATCTTTCGCTCCCGCAGATCCTCCGTAAATTTTTGCTCCACCGGCATCCGCAAATAACCCGTCCCCGCCAAAACTCCGGCGATCACGAGTAAATTACGAAAGGTCTTAAATCTCTTCATTACACCAATGCCTAAAATTCCTTGTCCGAAAACACGAACCACGACAGGACCACGTAAATTCCAATATAAAGCGCACTCAGCCCTCCCAGTTGGGCCATGTCCATCGCCAACACATCCTCCGCCCTTGCCGCTCCGTCCGAGATCGCCTCATAAAGCAGAAAGTCGGGGAAAATCAGTGAAACCAGAGTTCCCACAATCTTGTCAGCCCAGGTCGGGACATCGCCAAACTCGGCGTCGTTGAAAAGTCCATCCCGCGCGATCGACTGAAAGGCACCGATGATCCAAATCATCACGCTCGTCGCAATTGTAAAGAGGGTCGACGTCGAGAAGGTCGAAATCAACAAAGCCACTGCGGCAATGACACAGGCTTTCAAAAAGTGAGAAATCACCCCGAACTGCAAAAGCAAGGTCGGACCGTGGGCCGCAATTTCCGCCCGTCCCGCCTCAATCTCACGTTCGGGATACCCGATCTTCGTCATGTATTCCGTGGTCTCGATCAACTTCTCCTCGGTTCGGAAATGCAAAGTGGCCACCAAGAGAACATCCATCACCAACATCGCGATAAAGATCACCGCAATCACCCCGAAAAGCTTGCCCACCAAATAGTCCAATCTCGGCACCGGCTTGCACAGGATGGTATAAAGGGTCCTGTCTTCAATATCCCCGGGGATCAACAAAGCGGTCGAGACAATCGCGAAAAGCGAAGTGAAAAGCATCATCGTCCCAAGACAGAGATTCTTGTGCATCCGCAGTTCCTGCTCCGGCATCAGGGCCTCCGGACCTTCATACCAAAAAGCATCGAAAAACTGCAGCCCCAGAAACAACAGGGCGATGGGAGCGAGAAAGTAAAATACCTTCATCCTCACCAACTGGGTCACCGTGCTTTGCGCAATAATCAGCGACCGGCGGAAAGAAAAGAAGGAAGTCGGGGAAGGACGGCTCATGATGTCTGAATAATGTTCAAGGGTCCGTTAAATTACTTGCTCACGCGCTTCCGTTTCTTGCGAACGCGAAGCGTCTGCGACCGGGTCTCCTTCAAAAACAGACTCTCCAGCGTCGTCCGCGCCCGGCCTTCCGATATCACCCCGGCACCATGGGTCACCTCGACCAGAGTGCGAATCTGGTCCATCAACTCGGGAGTGGCATTCTCCAAAATCAGTTCGGTCTTGTCCTCAAGCGAGATGAGGTCATCCAACCGGCCTTCATTGACCAGAACCCCCTGGTGAATAATCCCCACCCGGTCGCAAATCTCCTGAACCTGTTCCAGGAGATGGGAACAAAGAAAAACGGTAATGCCCCGATTCTTTAACTCCAAAATCAAATCCCGAATCTCCCGCGACCCCACCGGATCGACCCCCGCGGTCGGTTCGTCGAGCACCACCAGTTTGGGATCCTGCACCAGGGCCTGGGCCAGACCAATCCGCTGTAACATCCCCTTTGAATATCCTTTTAGCCGACGGTCCCTCGCGTCCTGCAGGCCCACCAATTCCAGCATCTCCTCCACCCGATGCTTCAACTCCAGCCCTTTCATCCCGCAGAGTTTCCCATAAAACCTCACCGTCTCAGCCCCCGTCAGGTGCTTGTAAAAATAGGGATTCTCAGGCAAAAAACCCACCTCACTCCGCGAATCCACCTTCGTCGAATTCCTCCCAAAAATGGCGCACATCCCCGAGGATGGAGCAACCAACCCCAAGACCGCCTTCATCGTCGTCGACTTCCCGGAACCATTCGGTCCGATCAGCCCGTAGACTTCCCCCGGAGCAATCGTGAGCGAAACATTTCTCACCGCATGCACCTTTTTCCCCCGAAAAGGCCCTTTAAAGTTCTTTACCAGGTTTTTGACCTCCACTGCCGCGACATCGCTCATCGTTCCGACACTCTAACCATCCCCCGCCAAGGTGCAAGAATGGGGATGGGATCTCACCTAAAAGTTATTGATTGCGCGATCGCTGGATCGCGGCATGCTTATCTCCTATGAAGAAAAAACTCTTTTCTGTCCTCAGCCTGGCTCTGGCTCTCGTCCTCCCCAGCTGTCTCGAATACGAAACCGAAGTCACCCTAAACAAAGATGGCAGCGGAACGATCACCGAGGAAATGGTCATGGGAGCCCAGATGATTGGCATGATGGAAATGGCCGCAGCCCAGGGCGGTGAGCAAAAGAACCCGCTCGCTGAAATGAAGGACGAGGCCAAACTCAAGGAAAAAGCCAAGGAATATGGCGAGGGAGTCACCTTCACCAAGGTCGAGGAAATCAAGAACAAGGCCGGCGGCAAAGGCGTTCGCGTCACCTACAGCTTCACTGACATCAACAAAGTGACCATCAGCCCCGGCGGCGGAATGGACCAACTCGGAGATCTCCAGCCCGGAGCCGAAGTTGAAAAAGCCGCTGACGAAGCCAGAGCTTCCTTCAAATACCTCGACGGCGAACTCACCATCACCCTTCCCCAGCCTGAAGGCGAAGAAGGAAGCAGTGATGCGGAAGAAAGCGAAGCCGACAGCGGCGAAGCCGATCCCCAGATGGCCATGATGGCGGAAATGATGAAAGGCATGAAAATGGGAGCCAAAGTCACGGTAGCCCCTGGAATCGCCAAAACCAATGCCACCCACCACGAAGGCAACACCATCACCCTCTTTGAACTCAACTTCGATGAAGTCATGAAGAACCCCGGTGGTCTCAATGCCCTCAACGGAATGGACAAAAAGAACCCCGGCGAGGCCCTCAAGAAAATCAAGGGAGCCAAAGCCGAAACCCAAGGCAAAGTCACCGCCACGGTGAAGTAGAACCCTTCCCCCTTTCCACAAGCCCGCCCGGTCACTCCGCGGCGGGCTTCTTTCTTCCCTCCCCCAACCCATCCACTAAAATCTCATTCAGCCGTTTGGCGCACTTCCATCTCCCTTCCATGAAAAACTACCTCATCGAACAACTCGACCAGGTCCCCGGCACCCCCTGCCCCTGCGGCACCTCGCGCCGGGCCTTCTGCATTCCTGAAAATCCCGTCGCCAGCATCCATCTCGTCGACATCTCGAAAGAAGCCCGCACCCACTTCCACAAAGAGATGACCGAAATCTACCTCGTCCTGGAAGGCGAAGGACACATCGAGCTCGACGGTGAACTCATCCCGGTCAAGCCCCTCACCAGCATCCTCATCAAACCCGGCTGCCGCCACCGCGCCATCGGCGAAATGCGCATCATCAACATCCCCGTCCCCACTTTCGATCCTTCCGACGAATACTTCGACAATGAATCCTAACCCCAATCAAAACACGGACGTCTTAATCTCACCTCAATCCACCTTTTAAAGGTTCGCCCTTTATTTCGGCTCTGGGAAACGAGTCCGTCCAAAGCGGGGACACCCCGTCAGGAAATTCATTTTTGAAATCACTGATCCTTGCCTACATTGATCTCAACATGAAAGAGGATCTTCTAAATGACCCCGTCTTCAGCATGGCCGCCGGGCAATTCGACCGCGTCGCCGACTTCCTGAAACTCGATGACCGCGTCCGTGAACGCTGCAAGTGGCCCAAACGCATCATCACGGTCAGCCTCCCTGTCACCATGGACGACGGCCGCACCGAGGTCTTCTTCGGCTACCGCGTGCAACACCACCTCTCACGCGGCCCCGTCAAAGGCGGCCTCCGCTTTCATCCCAAAGTGAAACTCGGGGAAGTGGCAGCCCTCGCGATGTGGATGAACTGGAAATGCGCCCTCATGGGACTTCCCTACGGTGGCGGCAAGGGGGGCATCGCCTGCAATCCCCTCGAAATGAGCATGGGCGAGCAAGAACGCCTCACCCGTCGCTTCGCCCAGGAAATTGCCCCCTTCATCGGACCTGAAATCGATGTCATGGCACCCGATGTCGGCACCACCGCCCAGCACATGGCCTGGATCCTCGACACCTACTCCACCCGCGAAGGACGCTTCGTCCCCGAAATCGTCACCGGAAAACCGGTCGTCCTTCAGGGCAGCGAAGGCCGCACCCAGGCCACCGGCCATGGCGTCGCCTTCCTCGCCACCCGTGCCCTTAACAAACTCGGCATCCTGGTCGAAGGTGCCACCGCCATCGTCCAGGGGTTCGGAAACGTCGGCTCCCATACCGTTGAAACCATGGATTCCTACGGGATGAAGATCCGCGGCGTCTCCGACATCTCGGGAGCCGTTTGGAACGAGCAGGGGCTCGATGTGGCCGCCCTCAAAGCCCACCTCGCCAAAACCGGCGGCGTCGCTGGCTTTGGCGGCGGCGAAATGATCGATCCTGACGAAATGCTTCTCCAGGAATGCGATGTGCTTGTCCCCGCTGCCTTCGAACGTGTCATCACCGGGGAAATTGCGGCAAAGCTCCGTTGTAAAATCCTCGCCGAAGCGGCGAACGGACCCACCACCCAATCCGCCGACGCCATCATTGAGGAACGCGATGACATCTTCCTCATCCCCGATATTCTCTGCAACGCCGGCGGCGTCACCGTGAGCTACTTCGAATGGGTCCAAAACCTCCAGCGCTTCAGTTGGACCAAAGCCGAAGTCCTCGCCAAACTCGAAACAAAGCTCAACGAAGCCTTTGAAAACCTCCTCTTTTTCTGTGCCGAACACAAATGCTCCCACCGCCTCGGAGCCCTCGCCACCGGCATCGACACCGTCGCAAAAGTCAAGAAAACCCGTGGTCTCTTTCCTTGAATAACGACCTCTCCGGAAGAAAGGTTCCCACCGGGGGCAGCTCCCTTCGGCGCTTTTTACCGCCGGTTTTCAAGTGTTCTTTTGAGAGACCACCCATCTTGGAAAGGTCATCGCTCTTCTCTCCTCGCAGGTCTCGTTCCCAAGGACACTCGAAACGGTTCAAACGGGAAAATGCCAATCACTTCTCCTCCACCTCAAAGCGAATGGCAGGCTCCTTTTCATCCTGTCCTACCACTTCCGTCTTCTCAATTCCCAAGCCAATCCCGCGGCCCACACTCTGCAAGGTTCGCAGCGGAACCTGCGTAGCTGTCCGAAGCAGACCACAAGAAGTTAGACACAAGACACCAAGCAAAATGGCGGGAAGCAATAACAGTTTCATAGGACCTCTTGAATACTCCCTGCCATCACCCTGCGTCAAACTTACAATCTGGTTGCGCATTCTTCAAAATATCCCAACCTCTCCTTCCTTCCACATGAAATCCCTCTTGTTTCTCTTCCTCTCCACTCTTTTCGTGGCCGCCGATACGGTCCCGGAATTCTCCCGCCAAGCCTATGTCCAGATGTCCACTCACGACTCCATTCGTGTCATCTGGCGCACCCCCGGGGACATGAAGCCCCGGGTTGTCTATGGCCACTCGGTCGAAGACCTCACTCTCACTGTTCCCGCCGGACAAATTCTCACCCGCCTTCATCCCTCTCTTGGGGAGGAAAATTCCATCTTCAAAGACGCCCCGGTCGACACCCGCCAGTTCGAAGCCACCCTCACCAAGCTCAAGCCGGCTTCCACTTACTATTACGCGATTTACGATGGCGAAACCCGCCTCACCCCTGCCGACAAGTCCTACCGCTTCAAAACCAACCCTGTTCCCGGATCCGATACCCCTGTTTATTTCTGGGTCGTTGGCGATTCCGGCACCGGGGGCAAGGCCCAGGCCCAGGTCCACGAGGCCATGGTGAAGCACAACGCCGACACCAAACGCGAGCTCGATTTTTACGTCCACGTCGGCGACATGGCCTACGGCTCGGGCACCAACAAGGAATTCAATGATCGCTTCTTCAAGATGTACGAGCCCACGCTCCGTAACGTTGTTTGCTGGCCCTCCATGGGCAACCACGAAGGCAAAACCTCCAAAGGAGCCACGGGCGTTGGACCATACTATGATGCCTACATCTGCCCCACCCAGGGTGAAGCCGGCGGACTCGCTTCCGGCAAGGAAGCCTTCTATTCCTTCGACTTCGGCAAGGTCCACTTCATCTGCCTCGACTCACACGACCTCGACCGACGCCCCACCGGCGAAATGGCCCAGTGGCTCAAGGCCGACCTGGAAAAAACCCAGGCAGAATTCCTCGTCGCCTACTTCCACCACCCCCCATACACCAAAGGCTCACATGACTCCGATCGGGAAGGCCAACTCATCGAAATGCGCGAGCACATCATGCCCATCCTCGAAAGCGGTGGCGTCGACCTCGTCTTCACCGGTCACTCCCACATCTACGAACGCTCCATGCTCATCGATGGCGCTTACCACACTCCTTCCATCGCCAAAGGTGTCATTCTCGACGACAAAGACGGCGACCCGAATGGCGATGGTCCCTACAAAAAGAGCCAGGGCCTGAACCCCAACAACGGCACCGTTTCCGTGACCACCGGCCACGGTGGCACCACCAACCGCCGCTCCGGCACCCACCCTCTCATGCGCCGCATCATCCTCGATCACGGCTCCTGCCTCATCACCATCAAGGGCGACACCATCAAAGGCGAAATGCTTAACTCAAATGGAAAAATCCGCGACACCTTCGCCATCCACAAGAGTGGAACCGTGGAGCACACTCCCGTCATCAACCCCTGGCAGCCCAAGCCCTACAAGCCCGGGCAAGCGAAACCCAAGCTCGCCGGCCCCAAAAATGCCACCGAACTCATCGCCAGCAATGCCAAATGGGCCTACCTTGGAGGATCCCACCCCGCTGGTGATCCCACCGACTGGGCTGCCCCTGATTACGACATCTCTGCCTGGAAAACCGGCAAGGCCGGCTTCGGCTACGGTGATAATGACGACACCTCCGTCATCAACATGAAGGGAAAATTCACCACCCTCTACATCCGTCGTGAATTCGATCTCCCCGCAAATGCGAATCCCAACAAACTCGGACTCTCCGTTTCCTACGACGACGCCTTCATCGCCTACCTCAACGGCCATGAAGTCCACCGCCAGGGTGTCGATAAAAAACAAGGAGCCACCGCCGATGGCTTTACCAACCATGAGGCGAACAACAAATTCGAATACTTCCCCCTCAAAGGAATCTCCAAAATCCTCAAGCCCGGACAGAAAAACGTTCTCGCCATTGAAGGCCACAACGCGAATCTCACGAGTTCCGACTTCACCCTCCATCCCCGGCTTCTCCTCGGGAAGTAGGCATGTTGCCTAACCGTCTTCTTGCTCTCGTTCTCGTCATGCTCCCGGCCACCGCGCCGGGGCACAATGACGTCTCGGAGACCATCAAGGCCTTGAGCGCTCAAATCAAGGATGCCCCAAACGCCGGGCTCTACTACCAACGGGCGACCGAATTCCGGGCCATCCGTGAAAATAAGCACGCCATCGAGGACTTGCTCTCCGCGCTGAAGCTGGAGCCGAAAAACCGTCTTGCGACCATTGCGCTCATCCAGCTTCTCGGCCCCACCGAACGCAGCCTGAAGCTCATCAAACACTACGCCGACTTCGCACAAGACCGGGAACAGCAATTCGAGGCCTCCTTTCTCCTCGCAAAGTATTATCTGGAAACCGACATGGCTCCGGCAGCCCTTTCCCTCTGTGAAGGGCTCCAGAAGCTTCGCCCCAACCGGGATCCGGCCCTCGACCTCCTCCATGCCAAGACCCATCTCCGTCTGAATCAGCCGGACAAAGCCTCCCTCGTCCTCAAGACAGCCTGGCAGCATACAGATTCCATTGTACTTCGGAACAACTGGATCGACACTGCCCTCACCGCCGGCCTCACCCGCGAAGTCCTCCCCATCATCAACGAGGAAATTTCCTCCTCCCGCTTCCGCTCATCCTGGCTCATCCGCCGCGCCCGTGCCGCCTTCATTCACGACGACAAGGAACAAGCCCGCTCGGATCTTCGGGCTGCTCTCGCCGAACTCACTCCCCGAATCCGGACCGACCGTCCCGACCTCACCCTGATCGCCGACCGCGGCCTCATCCACGCCCTCCTTGGACAAACCGCAGAAGCCAGAGCAGACCTGGCGGTCCTCAAAAAATCCACTCTCTCCCCCTCGTCCTACCGCCTTCTGACCGAGGCCCTCGCCAGGGACTAATGCCCCCCCGGCAATCACCTGCCCATGCTTTCCGGACAGAATTGCCTGCCTTCAAAAAAACGAATCACGATTCCGGCCGTCAGCGTTCCACCCTGAAGAAAACCTTCCCGACGTCGGTAAGCTCGGTCCCCGCCAAGTCAAACGTCTTCGTTGTCTGGTCCCCGGCATCCGCTTCGACCGCATCATCGAGGTCTGCTGACCAATCTTTCATGTCCTCCGAATATTTGACGGCATAGGTCTGACCTTCCCTGGAATTCCAGGTCAAAGTCAGCAACTGATCTGCGGGCGAATAATCAATGTTCGTGATCGCGAAACTTTGTGAGGTTTCGCCTAGAGCAAGCGGGTCGAGTCTGACTCCTTCGAGTCGTGTCCAGCCCCAACTCCCATCGTCGGTTTCGAAGAAATCCAGCTGATAGTTATCTGTCGTTGTCACTCCAGCTGCGGTAAGGTCGTCTAAAGTAAACGAAGCTGTCTGTCGGTCTCCTCCATTACCTTCCCTGTAGGAAACAACGTCGTAGTTTCCAGTTGAAAGGTTGAGAAGACCAAGCCCCTTGAAGCCGTCTTGGTTTCCACCGGTGGTATTGCCGATAATTTCAGCTGGACCTGTGGGAATAAGTTCACCCTGCGACTGCCCTCCACCAACGAAGTCCACCTCAAGAACAGCACCTTCTGTTGAAACGAAACCAAAGTTGATGACCGGCGAACGGTAGATGAAATTTGTGTGAGCTCCATCGTGACCATTCCGGAGGGCTCCAGAGTTGTTCACGTTTCCAAAGAAGCCGTCTATCCCTTCGCCATCGGCCTGTCCGGCTGTGATGCCATTGTCGGCAATAAAAGAAGCACCGCTTACAGTAGTCCAACCATGTTCGTTCCCGGGTGAAAAGTCCCAGACAAGATTACCTTCAGGGGGCGGAGGTTCGGTCAGAGCAGTAACAAGAACGGCCTTTTCAATCTGTTCACCTGAAGGGGTGCCGGTGGCACGCACTCGGACTGAGAATCTCGTGTTTTCGGCAGTGGTGCTGAAGTTGTAGGGACCGATCTGTAGTTCGCCTCCCCCGATTTGGAATTTCGCGTTGTCGGTGCTGCCCTCTCCGGCAACCAGCGAGTAGGTATAACTATCGCCGGGAGTTCCTGAAATCGTCCTCAAAGTGCCCACCTGTGAACCCTGGGTGGCGGATCTTAAAAAGGTGTCATTAGAGACCACGATATTAGGGTTCCGGGGCGGATCGACGCCAGTGATAGCGGCATCATCAACTCTCACTCCCTGCAAACGTGTCCATCCCCAACTTCCATCGTCGGTTTCGAAGAAG
>CALFSW010000498.1 GCA_937916505.1 uncultured Verrucomicrobiales bacterium
TGGCTTCAATATATCAGGAGGAAATGGGGAGAAAAAAGGAACGAAGCCCCCGGCTTCTATCAGGAGGGCAAGGTGGTTTCTTTGTGATGAAGGAATGAAGCTCCGCTTTCAAAAATGCTGATTCTTACAAACAGAGTGAGCATGAAGAAGGTCGGAGTGACATCCTTCTCATCGTCTTGGATTTTCCGGAGAGGTCATTGTGATTTCAATGATGGGCCGAGCTTTGGGATCGCAACTTTAAGTTCTGCGACAACAAGGGCGGCGATGGCCTCGGCTCCTTCCTTGCTGAAGTGAGTTCGGTCGTCTTTGTTGTAGTGATACTTCGCACTCTTTTCCGGGCCGATTTTGTTGTGATGTGCAACGCTGAGGGAATAGAGATCGATGAAGGGGACTCGTTCTTTCTTGGCCACCTGTTGGGCGGCTTTGGCGTTGAGAGGTAAATTCGAGGGATGTTTTTCGTTGATCCAAGGTCTAATTTGACCTTTCTCGTCAAAGTTACGTCGGGTGACGGAGCTTAGAATAACAGCTTGGGCTCCGGATTTTTTGATTCGAGCAACATAGGAGCTGAGCTTTCCTTGGTAGGCTTCTTTGCTATATCTCTTCTGATCGTTGTGCCCGAACTGAACCAAGACATAGTGGGGCTTGCGCTGCAGGAGCTCGTCGAGCTTTCCGGATAGCGACTCCAGAGTAGCGCCATTCTTTGCAAAATTGAGCACTTTGGTGGTTTTAGCCACTTGAGATGCGAAGGAGGGTCCCCAGCCATAGGTGTTTGCCACGGTGGAATCTCCGATCAATCCAATCGTGATGTCTTTCTCCTGAGCCTGAGTGATCATGGTGAAAAAGAGCGCCAGAATCGGTTTTTTAAGGATTTTCATCGATGAGTTTTAGGAGAGATTCTGGAAGGCCGCTAGAAATTTACTTTTTCCCCGAGCTTCATGTCATCGCATTTTTAGATGCGTCATTTGAAAGGGCACATTTAAAGGGACTGACGAAATAAGGAGAAAAGCTTGCGGTGATTTTTGAAGTCTGACTCCTCTCGTAATCTTCCGGGATGGTCGTCACAGAAGCGATTATGAAAATGCCGCTAAAAGTTCTTAACCTTGCAGTGAGTCACTAGCGGGCTGTCACTCTCAGTCTCACAAAGAGCCTGCTGCCCGATGCGGCCGGGGTGATGCTGTGGAAGGTAAATGTCGCGGTGCCATCACCGTTGTGGACTTCGTTCTCCAGCTGGAAGGCCGGTGCCGCCGGAGTCCATGTGACAAGGTCCGTTGACTGCTCCATGGTGACTACTGCGTCCTCGGCGGCGAGGTTCACCGAGTAAGAGACCGCGAGCGAGCCATCAGCTGCGACGGTTGTTTGCAATACTGATCCATCGCGAGCGTCGGAGTCGCTGGTGCCGAAAGCGTGTTCTGCAAACGCGGAGAGGCCATCGCCGTCGCCATCGGCTTCCGGGTCCCCGGAGAACGGGCTGGCACTACTGGTGCCGGGTTCGCCGCTCGCCGCCGTGCTTGCCCGCCAATTACTTCCCTGGGAGTGGTCGGGGTTCGATTCGGGGTCGATCAATACGATGCTCGGCCCCATGCCGTCGGGTGACATCGGCCATGGATGTTTGTCGTTATATCTGAAGTCACGAATGACTCCGAGCTCGCCGTTCAAGGTGAGGCGTTCGCCGGCGCTGGCGAGAGATGTGTCCGCGGCGAATTCGCCTGCAATGAGGTCTCTCAAGTCAATGCCGTAGCGTTGTTCGAAGGCCGCCTGGCTCTTGACGACGAGCGCGCGCCCACCCGGTTCCAGGACGGTAAGGGGGGCGCCTGAGAAACCGAAGTTGATCCCGGTGCCGAAACTCATACCGAGAAGATCGACCGGGTTCGCAGAGATATTCAGCAGTTCGAGGTATTCGAACTGGTTCGGGTCGGCGAAGCCGGCGTCGATCTCGGAAGCGTTGGGTGGGGCCGGATTATACATGATCTCGGAGATCACGATATTACTCGAGTCGGCGAGTTCGGCGCCGATCACGTAGGTGGCGGTTGTGGGGGCACTCCATTGTTGGCCATCGTAGGATCGCGCGACCACGGTTGAGGTTTCGGTCAAGGCGATGGGGGTTGCGACCACGGTGTGGTTGACCGTGAGCTGCGGCTTGATCAAGAAATCTGATCCGCGTGGACTCGAGTTCATGCCCTGAATGGCGAGCACGTTGGTGCCGTCGGTTAAAGCGGCTTTAAAAGCGGTGATGTCGTAGTCAAAGGAGCTGTTGTCGGCGATGCCATTGAAATTATAATTGATGATCGTTGAATCGGAGGGGCCGCTGTCCGAATCGCTGTTCCAGGCGATCGTGTCCGGGGCGCTGTTACTGCGGGCAACTTCGGTGCCGTTCAGGTAGGCGACGAAGGCGTCGTCGTATTTGATCTCCATGACAAGCGAGTTCACGTTCGCGGCGTTGTCGAAATCGAATTCGTAACGGAAGTAGCAGCTGGCGTTGTCCGAGCCATTGGCCGAAGGCTGCATCAGGCTTTTGATGTTGGTGGCGATCTCTGGAGTCAGGGTGCCGCCGTTGCTTTCGAAGCCAAGCCCGGATGTGCCGGTCGACCAGGTGTTGTCATCGAATCCGCTTTGATGCCATGTCGACTCCAAGGAGGCATCGAGAGGGACGAAATACTGACAGCTGGCGCTGGCCTCCACGAGCACCGTATCGACCGGGCCACCGTCGAAGGGGATGGATGACGGGGAGGGGGTTCCGCCGGGGGCACGCGGGTCACTGCCGTCCAGGGAGTAATAGATTCCCGCATCAGCGGAAGTCATGGTCAACTCGAAGCCGGTGGCGACCACGCCGCCGGGATGGTTGAGGGTTGGGGGAAGAAAGAACTGCTCGTCGATCCACTCGGAGCGCACTTTCAACCAGCCCTTAAGGTGCGAAACGTCGCGCTCCCAGCCAGTCGTCCCGGCCTCGGAGAAATTCTGCCCACTGATGCTACCAGGTGGGTATTGCGTCCAGCGCACGAAGCTGCGCGCCTGTGCTTCGCGGATCTCTCCAGCCATCCCATTGATAATCGTGTCCATGTTCGACTGGCCAAACTCCGCTGCGCGCAGTTCAAACCAGCGATCGACGACCTGCTGCATGACATCCGGACGGGTGCTCGAGGCGGCGGGGGTCGGCTGATTGTTGCTCCTAAAGCCGAACAGCTTGCCGAACCACGGGTAATTGGAGGCATACCAGGTTGGGTTACCGGTGTCCCATTGGCGTGGGTTGTCATCCCGGTTGTCATCCGAGCCCATGGTGCGGTCGTAATCCCAGATGGGGCCCGCACTCACCGGACCATTGCGCTCCTTGTAGAAATACTGCGAGAGGCGTCCCCAGTCCGGATCCATCGCGAGGATGTTGAGCCAGAAATTGTCAATCCATGCGTCGACGTCCATGTACTCGGAGAAATGCTTTCCAGTGCTCGGGTTGATCCCGCTGGGGGCGTCCAGCGCGCTGTTCATCTCAGCAAGGTATCCTTGGATATACGTTCGCTGGGCGGAGGTGATCTCGTTTGGCGACGTCAGCGGGACCGTCCCTCCGCTGCCGGCGGCGTTGAGTGTCAATTCCCCCACGCCTTGGCGATCCCTCTTGAACACGTAGCCGCCGGTGACTTCAGGTTCGCTGTTGTCCCAAGGGTCAATCGAAGGGATATCGAGGCGACCGTTATCGGGCTCAATCTTCTCCATGAACGTGTAAACACCAAAGTAGTCGGAACCAGTGATATCCCCGCCGGTGGCGTCGTGGAAGATCTCGATGAACTGTGTCTTCACGGCCCACCGGTCGATCTGGTTGCTGAGTTCATAGAGAAACGGATTGCGCATCAACGACTGGTCGAACTGGAAGCGCGAGTTGAGAATCCAGTCTCCCTCGGCCGAGAAGCCCAGTGGTCTGATATCGACATCCTCGTCGAACTCGTTCCAGCTCTCGAGTGCCATGGCATACTTGGCAAAATTGCCTGAACTGGAGCCACGCTTGCGGTAGCCGCAACGGGTCCCGAGGGAGGGCTCACCGGTCAGGGTCGC
>CALFSW010000499.1 GCA_937916505.1 uncultured Verrucomicrobiales bacterium
GATCTCGACGTCACCGTTCGGGAGCTCTCCCACCACTTTGAAATTCAATCCGCTCAGTGGGTCACGTGGATCCGTCCCGATGGCCACCTCCTGAAAGTCTTTCAAGCCGTCAAAATCGAAGTCTCCATAGATCGAACCTCCCTCGATCTCCACTTCGTCCGGAACTCCGTTCAGATTCAGGTCGGCCATCTCGGTAAAATCCAGTCGCCTCAATTCCCCCTGAATCGGACGGGAAATTCGAAAACCATAAAACGAATCAAAGATCGAAACCAACTGCCCATCCCTGACTAGCTTCACGGTATGAGTCGCCCGGCTCGCGACACTGAAATTGGGGATCTGGAAGCGGTAGTTCCCGGAAGCTTCCAGGTCATATTTCAATGGAGCCCGGCCGATCTCGACACCATTGGCGAAGATCACCAGTTGCTCATGGAGCGGATTATCGATGATCTCGCCCGCTTGATTACGAATAATCCCGTAGACGGTCGTGTAAGGAGCCTTCGGCCCCGGATTGGAAATGAGGGGATCCTCATCGCCCCCGGAGGCCTCTTCCATAAAATCAAAGCGCATCAGCTGACCGAC
Organism: uncultured Verrucomicrobiales bacterium; assembly: GCA_937916505.1. GTDB lineage: Bacteria > Verrucomicrobiota > Verrucomicrobiia > Verrucomicrobiales > Akkermansiaceae > SW10. The sequence goes on from CALFSW010000499.1 coordinate 580, forward strand.
CACCGGCTCGAAAACGAGCCACGCCCCCGATCCGCTTAAAAACACCTCCTGACCATCGCGGATCAACTTCACGGAAAAAACCGCGGTATCGAGGTCAACCGTGCCTGGAATATTGAAACGATAGTTCTCATCGCCGGCCGGGGTCACATCCAGAGGCACTCGCCCGATTTCAGCCTCATCGGCAAAGATCGCCAACTGTTCGAAGGCCGGAATATCAATCGCCTCCCCGGCCAAATTGCGAACCGTTCCGTAAATTGTTGTCTGGGGAGCAACCGGACCACCTCCCGAACCTCCTCCGCCGGGAACCGCTTGCTCCACAAAATCAAAGCGTTCCTCCTCGCCTCTCACCGGCTCAAACACCAACCAAGAGCCCGACTCCACCAAAGGAACCTCCTCACCATTCCGGATCAACTTGACCGAATAGGTCGTCAAATCCGGCACGATGACGTTCGGCAGTTCAAAGCGATAGTTCTCGCCACCTTCGGCATCCAACTCAAGGGGCACTCTCCCGATCTCGGAACCATCGGCAAAGATCACCAGTTGCTCGGCTCCGGGATTATCAATAATCTCCCCCGCCAGGTTTCGCACCGCCCCGAAGATGGTGGCAGGCGTTGCAACCGAACCACCGCCACCGGGAACCATCTCTTCCACAAAATCGAATCGCGTCTCGTCACCCCTCACTGGTTCATACACGAGCCACGACTCGGACTCCACCAAGGGAACCTCGGCACCATCCCGAATCAACTTCACCGAATACGTGGTCAAATCGGGCACGGCGACGTTTGGCAGTTCAAAACGATAGTTCTCGTCACCTTCGACATTCAACTCAAGAGGCACCCGCCCGATCTCCGAGCCATCCGCAAAGATCGCCAGTCGTTCGACCCCGGGATTGTCAATAATCTCCCCCTCCAGGTTTCGCACCGTCCCAAAGATAGTCGCCGGCGGTGTCACCGGACCTCCTCCCCCTCCATCGCCCGGGTCCACTTTTTCCACAAAATCAAAACGCGAGAGCTGACCTTGCTCCGGACGGTATGCGAGCCACAAAGCGGAATCCACCAGCGGCACCTCCTGTCCATCGCGGATCAATTTCGCCGAAAGGGTCGCGTTGGCCAAGCCCCCCACATTCATGAGGTTAAGCCGATAATTCTCTCCACCTTCCGGAACAATCTCAAGCGGAGCCCGTCCAATCTCCACGCCATCGGCAAAGATCGCCAGCTGCTCGAAGTAGGGATTGTCGATGATCTCTCCCTCCAGATTCCGCACCGTCCCATAAATGGTGGCCGGGACCGCCACCGGTCCCTGGGCGAAAGCTCCAAGAACGGTGATCCAAAAGAGAAGAATCCCCTTCATCCTAGTTCCCGGAATAGGAGTAAGTCTTCAGGTGCAGCTTGATGTCCTTCACCGAGCGGATGAAGCGGGCGATGCCCTCCTGCTCATCGGCAAGGAGACCCTTCGCCGGGATGACGAGCTTCCAATTGCTGTTCCAGGCCGAGCGTCCTACCAAGCGACTGCTGGTGTAATCAGCGGCAAAGTCGGTGTAGAAGAAGTCTTCCCGATTCGTGGCACGGAAAGCGGGGTGACGTCTTGGCGAACGGAAATTTGTTCGGAGACTGTCGGTGCTCTGCTGCACCGCCTCGTTACTCGGCTCAAGACTACCAAGATCGAAGGGCAGAGGCATGGCGTAATCTTGAATGGACCAACTTCTCAGTCCCTGCCCGTCGCCAAGCGGTGGAGTTCTCATCGTATCGAGTCCGCTTGGAATGAGATAGACGTATGGCGTGGCTCCGAGATCGTCATCATGGTTATGATCAGGATGATCCTCACCGTCGCCGGGACCACCCTGGCAGATCAGGCATGGTGCCATGCCCTGATAGCCGTCGAAGACGACACCGGCCGAGTGAATCTTAGTCGCAAAATTCGTCGAAGTATAATTGCTATCCAGCGCTTGGTAGTCCAATCCGAAGAAGTTCCGTCCATCCTCGATAGTCGTCGGGAAGGTAATCAGGAATCCCGGCTGAGCCGCGACGTCTTCACCGCCGAGTTGCATCGCATGAGCTGCGATATCGGCATCGGAGAGGAGGTTCTTGGTCACGAGTGACTCCAGCTTCTGTTGCCAGGCGAGGTCACCTTCCGGTCCCTCCGGAATCCGGAAATATTCGCGCCGCAGGGAGAAGGTCGTGCCATTGGTTTCGGGGTTATTAAACCCAAGGCGGCCTTTCACAACATCGTAGTCCGCTTTCATCTTAGCGAGGAGTCCGGAGAGCCCGGCGTCTCCCACCGAGCTTGCGGAAATAGTTGGTGTGCCATCGTCATTGAGAATTCCCAGAGCACGGGCGCTGACAATATCACCAATGAACCCTTGGCCCTGGGTAGAACCAAGAAGACCGGTTTCATAGTCGTAGGCTTGCGCGGCGAGGAAGGCATACTTTGATGCCCAATCGAGAAGAGTTTGGTATTCCTCCAGCGCCTCGGTCCGGAAAGTGCGGAAGGCGAGATCGCGGGTGCGGTATCCCTGCACTGCGGCAGAAGCACGGCGACGGAAGACCTCGCGGTTCGCGAGAACGGTCTGTCCATTAACAAGCTCAGTCCGGTATTCCTCGATGGACCGCCGGTAAGCCACAGCGAGGGCGTCGACATCGCGACGTCCACTATAAGACTCGGCATAGAGTGACTTCACTTCGGCAATCCGCCCGCGCAGATAGGAGGTTTCTTCGACGCCAAGATGCGCCAGGCTGAGCGCTTTTTCAGCAGCAAGAAACACCGCATCGGCTACGGCTTCGCCCTGAATGGAGGCAATATCAGCCGCAGTAAGAGGCGATTTCGCCGCAAATTCAGCGGTGAGAATTGCGGTTCTAATCGGAGCCGAGACGTCATTGGACAGACCTACAAGGAATGGGAGTCCCATCAGAGTGTTATCCACGATATCTTCGGCAGTCTGCTCCGTCAGTTTTCGGGATTTACTGATGGTTTTGATCGCACCTATGACTTGGCGGTAGACAAAATTAGCCTCACCGAGAACTTGGTCCGCACGTCGCAGACTAAAGCGCTCTCCCATTTCGGCCACCAGAGTAGCGAGCTTTGCCTCCATGACGTCACGACGGAAGGCCATGGAACCTAATCCGGCATAGAGTTGCTCTTCAGCAAGGCGAACTTCATTCAGCTTTGTCTGGAGTGACCCCAAACTCGCCCGTTGGCCCAGTTCAGGGCTCGCAATGAGGTAAGGGCCCTCGTCTTCCCTCAAGGTATAAGTGACCGTTCTTGTCCTAGCAATGTCGTCTTCGACACCAAGAATCGTAAAATTGCTCTTCCCGTTCAAAGAATCAATGACATTGGAGTCTTTCAAATTGAGGGTAAACGATTTTGCTCCTGCAGTATAGGAGAAGAGATTTTCTTTGGTGAAGACTTCAAAAGGCCGGTCGATGGCCATGTAGCGAATCAGATCAGGGCCGGCGTATCCTTGATCATAAAACTTGCCGGGACCGATATCCCCAGGATAGGGGCTACCGAAAATGTCAAAGAGATCAGCAACAAAAGCGGTCTCTTCATCATCAACAATCTGTGTCAGATTCTGACTCTGATTTTCAAGAGAGCGGAGAAGGCGTGTCGAGTCACCCGCCCTCTTGAAAACAGAATTGGCATTCTGAAGAGCAGCCACAGCTCTCTCGTAGACTTGCTCAAAGTGGGTTTTGCCATCAGCAAGATCTGAAGGAGAAATATCGAAGAGGAGGCTGTCTTCCGAGAGGTCGAGCGGGTTGACGCGAGCATCGGCAGCCTCAAGTTGTTTCTGAATGCTTTCAGAGGCCTTGGCAATGGCATCGAGTTCGGGAACAGTGGAGCGGTCGATCTTCTGGATTCCCTCGTTCACATTGTCTTCGGCAGGCACGATGGCGTTGCCGACCACCCAGTGGAAGTAAGCCCCCTGGGCTCCGCGGGCAGCCCACTCATCCACACCCCAATAGCGTTTTGTATTGGTCCGGACATTGGTCTTGCCATCGCTGAGATTCCCCCATCCCTCGCCAGCTTCCTGAAATGCTTTCCGGCGTTCGAGGCTGACGATCTGGCTGGCGGTCCGGGTGAGCGCAGTCGCTCCGGCCGCGAACTTGCGTTCATCGAAGTAGTCCACGGAAACCGGTTGCCCGAGAATATTGACGGCCTCGATGCGGGTCCCCCAGGTAAACTCCGGATCAGTGAGGAGACGGTAATAATTCTTCACCGCAGTGAGATAGTGCCCGTAGGCATCACCATGCGCCTGCGGGAACATGCGGGCGGCATCAGAGGCATCGACACGCCCATCAGCAACCCCGTCATTGAGTTCGCGAATGTTGTAATTTAGCGCGTAGACCAATTCGCCGGTATCAATGCCGCGGGTATAGTTCCAGAACATCCGGTTGTAGACCGGTGGAGTTTGAATGCTGGGCGAGAGGGAATCATCGCGGCCACGAAGGAGAGCGAGTTCTTCATCCAGCAACGTGGCAACCTGGCCTTGAAAGGCAAAGCGCGCCGTCGAGGTGCTGCGAAAATTCTCTTCAAAACCCGCGGTCACCGCGGCATCGCCGAGTGTCCCGAGAGCCTGGCCATCGAAGGAGACGGTCGGGTTCGCGGCATCGGCAAAAGCTTCGTTCCCGAGGGCCATATAAAGGTCATTCAAGTAGCCTGCTGCTAAAAGCAGAGCATCATTGGCCGGCGCATAATCCACCGGTGGGGAGCCCGCAATGGAAAGCTTCATTCCCCGCTTCAGGACCGTTTCATAGATTTCAATCAGCCCGAGATCCTGAACCGCATCAAGATTGAGAGCGACATCCCCTTCCCAACGACTGCCCGCCGAAGCGACAATGCTGGTGTTGGTATCGACGGAATTCTCGTAGAAGTCGCTGACTCGCTGATTGAAGGGATTAATCCCGGCGAGGACACGTTTGATCCACCCCTCAAGAAGCGCCGGATTTGTCCACTTGGACCACTCATCTCCCAGTTCCGGATTAGGATCTTTCGGCCGATAGCGCATGATGTAATAATTATCGCCAAGGGTATCGACACCGCCGTCGGACACGACGTAGTAATTCGTAGTCGCACCGGTGACCACAGCGGGATAGTTGGTCGCGCTCAAGTCCTCCTGGCGCACCACTCCCACCCGGAAATCGAGTTCTGAATCGGTCCCTTTGGCCTTGGTGCTATAATAAAAGATTTCAATCTGACTATCGCCCTGCTTGCTAAAGTTGCGGGGCGAGAGGGCAAAAGCCACGTAATCGTCGTTCGGGAGGAGATTCGGACGAAGCCCGTCAGGAAGATCGGAAGCGACTTCGGAGTCATCATCGTCAAGCACCTGATAGCGAATCACCTCCAACCCATCGATCGTGACAATCACACCATCTTGATCTCCAAGATTGAGGCTAAAATAAACACGGTCGGTATCTTCTTGCGCCGAGCCAAAAATATCTGCCTGGGTGATGGAACCCGTCATTTTTAGCCCGGGCTCGTCGAGATCATCTCCTTCATTATAAATGGCGACATTCGGAACCGAATTACCATCAAGATTGAGGTCGATTGGGGTCGCCGAGGCACCCCGATAAATTTGACGTCCCCTCAACGCATTGTTCAGCATGACATCGGTGAATGCATAGAGCTGTGGCGCGAGGCCATCTTCAGGAGGAGCTTTCTTCCACTGGAAATCATAGCTTCCCGGATCACCCGCAAAATCTCCGGTATGGATCACGGTGATCTTTTCTGAGAGTGGATTGCTGGCGACAAGTGGCTTGAGTTCGCCTTGATAGAGTTGCTCACCAACCCGGAAGACATACATTTCCACAGGCTCTTCTTCGGGCGAATTCAGCAAGCCATTCCCGGTGACCAGGGTGACGAAGCCCTTACCTCCTCCGATCGCGCTGAGGAAATAGTCATTCTTGGCCTGATCGGGCGAAGCAATCTCGGGGAGTTCTGTGAGACCATATTCAGCCTTGATGTTTTGGCCCAGAATCTCATTCAGCCCCTCCTCCTCAAGCCAATCATCAAGAGTGAGAGTCCTTTCGACAAAACGATTATCGTAGGCACGATAGCTTGGAACGACCTTCAAACCATCGATCAGAGCATCCCATTCATCCTTGTCAAGATCCTTCAACAAACAGAGACCCTTAAGG
>CALFSW010000500.1 GCA_937916505.1 uncultured Verrucomicrobiales bacterium
CTAGCACCGGGCGGTTTTCCGCTTCTTTCCAATCCGGCCCATCTTCTCGATCTTCGCGATGGAGGCGAGAGCATCGGGAGTCTTGCACGCCGTGTTTCCTTGATCGATCTCCACCTTGCCTATTTTTTTTGCCGCCGCTTTCGCTTTCTTGGTGAGATCGGGAACGTAGGACCCCAGCGCAATCACGAAGCCGTTCATGCCGGCCTTCACTTGATTGGATTGGTTGTGAATCTCCGAAACAACCTTCGTCAGTAAGCCGGTGAACTTCGCCGGATCCAGTTCAGCATTATCAGTGACCGATAGGTAATGGGTGTAGGTGTTCCAACCCGCAGCAGCGACGAGTTCTTTTCTTACCTCGATCCATTTGTCGGCAAGAGAGAGGGCGTGCTTTGACTCAGCCGTCAAGGCCGCCACAGTGGAATTAGCGATCAGCGCCCAGGAAGCTTTTTTGATCCACTGATTGAGCTGGGTCTTGGTCACCTTTTCTTCGTCGGCAATGAGACCGGCAAGATACATGGCATCTGAATAACCCGTCTCATAAAGTTCCAAAGCGAGTTCATGGTTCTTCCTGGTCTTTTTCTGAAGCGGCTTGAGGTCCCCAATTTTCACCCCAAAGATCGGCTCAACGGCCCCGTGCCGCATCAGGGTTTTTTTGGTCTGCTCATTGCCGAGCTTTTCCAGCTCGGCCATCACTTCGTTCACCGTGATCATAGTCTAAAGTCGGTATTCGCCATCCTCATCGGTGCCATACCAACCAAGATCACGAAAAGCCGTGATGATCGGAATTTCAAGATGATCATCTTCGCCTTCCGAATACTCTACTGTCGCCGAACGGGTCAGGCCACGCTCGGAGGCGATACTGATTACCGTTTTGTTGGGAGGAAGGTTGATCCAGTCGCCCCAGTCCTTCTTATCGTGTTTGGGTTCAAGACCCGCCTCCAGCAATGCAGAAACAACTTGTTTGATCGAGGAGGCTTTATCGGTTTCGGGGATATGAAGAACGGTTTCCATGGATGAGTGTGTGCTACGGAAAGCTTCTCCAATTCCAAGGGGACCACGCAAGATCGAAAAGAAAACTTCTTAAACTTTTATCCACGAGCCCGAGTGATGGCTCTCCCAGGACTTTGCCGCCAATTCGACGCCCTTCGCCCCTTCACGAAGCGACCACGGAAATGGCTCGTCGCGGGCAACATGCTTCAGGAAGATCTCCCACTGAACTTTAAAGGCATTTTCGCAAGGTCCGGCATCGACAACATCCCAATTCGCGTAGTAATCGATGGGACTGTCGACATCCGGATTCCAGACAGGCCGGGGCGTATTCTTGAGACTTTGGGCCCAACACTTTCTGAGGCCAACGATGGCACTTCCTTTTGTTCCGTCGACCTGCATTGTCAACAGGTCGTCGCGGCGAACCCGAACATCCCATGACGAATTAAATTGGCAAATCACACCCGTCCTGGTCTTGAACAAAGCGTAAGCCGAATCATCCGCCGTGCAGGAGTAAGGCTCCCCGTCTTCACCCACACGCTCGGGGAGATGGGTCGCCGCGTGCGTGAAAACTTCCGTGATTTCACCAAAGAGATGGTCGATGAGGTATCGCCAATGACAGTGCATATCGATGATGATTCCACCTCCATCCTCTTCCCGGTAATTCCAACTCGGGCGCTGGGCCGCTTGATTCTCGTCATGACCTGAAAAAACCCAGTATCCAAATTCTCCTCTTACGGAAAGAATCTCCCCAAAAAATCCTTCGTCACGCAGTTTCAAAAAGGCCTGAATTCCCGGGAGCCACAACTTGTCCTGCACCGTCCCGTTCCTCACTCCGGCCGCCTCGGCAACATCCGCGATCCGATAAGCCTCCGCCGGATCAACAGCTGTCGGCTTTTCACAATAGATGTGTTTTCCCGCCGCAATGGCACGTTCAAGAAAACCGATCCGGTAAGGAGTCCCCGACGCATCGAAGAAAACGGAATAGGAATCATCGGCCAGCACGGCATCCAAATCAATCGAGTAGTTCTCAACGCCATACTCTTCCGCAAGCTTCCCCAGCTTCTCTTCATTGCGTCCGGTTAGAATGGGATCGGGCATGAGGCACGTCCCGTCCTCCAGACGCACTCCGCCTTGCTCCCGAATCGCAAGGATGGACCGGACAAGATGCTGATTGGTTCCCATGCGTCCGGTGACGCCGTTCATGATGATGCCGATTCTCTCGGTGTTTTCAGTGCTCATTGGTTTCGGTAAATCTGGTCGTATGCGGTCAGGATCTCATCAAGAAACTCCCCTTGGTCCCGTTCCCACCACTTGGAGGAAAAAATCTCAACTTCGCGCAGACTGTCAAATCCAGCCTCTCCCATCATCCGGTCGATCCCCGCGAGATCGGCACACCCCTCTCCCATGATTCCCCGATCCAGAAGAAGGTCGGACTGATCCGGTTTGAAGTCGCAAATATGATAAGCATCGAGCCACCCACCTGCCGCACACCGCTCGATCTGTGCGGCGAGATCCATCTCCCACCACACGTGATAAACGTCGAGCGCGATGCCAACGTTCCCATGATTCAATTCTTCGCAGAGATCATTGGCCACCTTGAGCGAGGAAATTCCGGAACGATCACCGGCGTAGACGGGATGCAGGGGCTCAACCAAAAGTCTCACGCCGTGATTCCCGGCCTCATCGGCGAGAGCTCCAATTCCGTCGCGAATCTGCCGGTAGTTTTCTTGCGGCGTCTGCCCCACCGTGGCCCCGCAGACAAGAACCAGCGAAGGAAGGTCAAGAATCGCGGCCTCCCGGATGGCCTGCCGGTTTTCTTCCAGAGCATCCGCCCGCTCTTTTTTGGTCTTTCCAGTGAAGAATCCCCCACGAACCAATGAGATCCCCCTGAGCCCGGCATCCTTCACCTGTTTGGCAACGGAACAAAAATCCTCCCCTTCCAAAGTCTCCCGCCAGATGGAAATTCCTCCGATCCCCCGTCGAACATAGCCTTCGATGCATTCATCAATGGACCATGGCTTGGTGGTAAAAGTATGGACGGCCAGATCTTGGTAGCTCATTTTGATTAGGTTGTTCCTCCCACCAGAAGGTCTCCTCTGATGAGGAGGGCATTCCGGGTGGGTCGCTTTTCGACAATCTCGGCTTGCAGGGACCGCCCGACCTCCCTCGCCAGATTATGAATTGAGAGATCGACGGTGGTGAGCCGTGGATGGGTGATTTCATGAACCGGCCCGCGATCGCATCCCGTCACCCGCACGTCTTTTGGAATTTTTAAACGCAAGCTTCGCAGCTGCTGCATCAAAATAATCCCGACAACATCGTTCACCCCGACAAACGTTCTCACTCCCCGCTCGTACCAAGCCTTCACCTCATCACGGGTGATGTCATGCGGTGTCACCGCAGTCCAAAAATCAATGTCAGGATCAAACTCAATCCCATGTTCCCTGCACCCTTCACTAAAACCTAGTACCCGGGCCCGCAAAACATCCTCGATCCCACTGTAACTGACGAAGCAACACTTCCCGGTCACCCCTTGCTCAGCAAGATGAGCTGCGATCTGCCGGAGGGCATCGCGATGATCGCTCACGACCTGCCGAACTCCCCGGACAATTCGATTGAGAACGACACAGGCGGCTCCCCGGGCCTTGATCTCATTGATGACTTCGGTGGACGGCCGGTGAAAGGCAAAGACAAAGGCATTGACCTCCCCTCCTTTCTTGTGAGGAAAAGGGCGGTAATCATCGTCGTAGGTTTCCACAATAATGTTCGCTCCCGAGGGCCGCAATCCTTCCCTCAGTCCGTCCGCGAGATTCATAAAGCTATAAAAAAGCTGGGTGCTCCGCTGATCGGTCGCGGGCAGGATCACTTTGACCGTCAGGATTGATCGCCCGGCATGCCTCTTTTGGGTCCGCCGAATGTAGCCCATTTCGTCGGCGACCTTTTCGACCTGTGCTCTGACATCATCTCCGATCAACGACGAGCCTCCAAGAGCCCGGGAAACCGTGGCCTTGGAAACACCGGCAAGTTCGGCGATTTTCGCCATCGTCACTTTTTGCGAGTCTTCAGACATCCTTAGGAGTAACCCAATCGTTTTGCACAATCATTCATGATTTCAACTTCCCATTCGGGACGCCGTGGACACAAGGGATGGGGTTCGCTGGATGGGATCCGCCCAAGCAAATGCTGGAAGACGGCGCAGCTATGCTTGTAGGCCGGAACGGAATCCCGGAATGCCAGATTTCCAAGATACTGAAGGGCGTCATTCAATTCGAAGTATTCGTCACTTCCCTCAGCCCAAAGACGATCCCTCTCGGCGAATTTTTCGGGGCAGAAGGCCGCGAGCCCAAGGAGATAGTCCGAACCATATTCAATCATGTCGATGCCCAGATCATTGCCGGTATAAATTTTGAAGTCAGGGCGGACTTCATCCCGCAATGCCAACCTCTTCAACTCTTCCCCGCGGCTGAGCGACGAATGCTTGATTCCCTTCAAGGACGGAATCCCCATGAGTCCCCGAATTATCTCCTCGGAATAGATCATTCCATTGGGGGCAAACATTTTCCCCAACTCGAATCCCAGGACAGATTCATAGGGTTCGCAGATTTGCTGATAGAGCTCCACGATTTTTTCGGCCGGCCACTCGTGAAAACGTGTCGTCTGAAAAACAATCGGAGTCCCTCCTGCTTCGACAACCTCATCCGCACCGCGGCGATACAGGTCCGGAAGATCACCTTCCAATCCTTCCACAAAAACTCCCGCCACAAATGGCTTGCCCGCCCCCAAGGCCCCTCGCGTCCAGCTCAAGACGTCCGCACGCTCACCATCGGTCAAATAATTGGCGTAACCGGTGTCCATGTTGACGGCGCACTTCAGACCCGCCTCCCCGGTTCGGCGAACCGCATCCTCAAAGGCCTCACGGGCAATCCGGCCATCCTCCTCATACGGAAGAAGACAAGCGGCCATCCCCTCGGGTTTCCGCCCCGGAATTCGCTGCTCAATTCTGGATGAAATGCTCACGCCCCATCTTGGTTGCACGCAACTAATTCTCAAGCGCCATTTTCCTATTGAGCAATTCTGACCACGAGACGCATGAAGCGACGAGGGTTGCCGTCAATCGATTCTCCATCGCGAATGGTCACACTTTCAGTGCCATCGCCATGATCAACCGGATCTCCCACAAATGTCGACCAAGCTTCCCAACTCGAAAGGTCGTCACTTGCTTCCACAACGTAGACGAGATCAATGGACGATTTTTGGCGGCGATAGGTCATCGCTTGATATTCCACATCTTCAACAGCCAGTCTGCTCACCCCGTATCCCGGAGTTTGCTCGGCCACCCGTGGTTCAAATCCAAAGGCATACTCAAAGAGCGTCCCCATCGAATCTTGATCAAGATCGATGTCTTCTCCGGTCATCGCAGCATCAGCTCGCTCAGCCGCAGTGAACTCCTGATTCTTCCAAAACTCATAGGTGAGTGAAGTTCCCACGGAAACTGCGCCCGGATCGCCACCAGTCGTTTGGCTGACACCCCAATTCACAGCTTCGTCAAAATCAGTGACGGCGGTGTTTGCAGGATCAAGAAGAACCAGGGAGTAACCGTCCCCATCTGTCTGCGGATACCAATCATCGCGGTAGGTGAACTCGAGAACATTTTCACCAACACCGTCGATAATCTGCAGTTGCTCCCCTCCATTGCTTAGATTCCCCGTGAACTCTCCCACAATCGGAAAACCCGCTCCATTTCTGAGTTCAAAGGCAGCCTGATTGGCCACGACGATCACTCTTTGACCGGGCATCACCGTCACTCCGGCGCCAAAGGTCATCGCGACCCCTTCAATAAACCGGGCTCCTCCAAGATTCAGGTTGCTGGCTCCGGTGTTGGTCAGTTCGATAAACTCGAAGTCCGAGGCGCTGAGAGTCGGAATACTTGCCAACTCGGCGGCCGAAGGCCCGTCGGGCGAGTAAAGAAGCTCCGTCACCCGCAGGCTTGCTTGCACAGGAGTGGGCACACCCGGGAACGTTTCGGAAGCAATGACATTTCCAAGATCATCGGACAACACAATGGTCTCTCCCCGGGCCGAAAGCTGCCCGCCGTATCCACTGACAAGGTAGCGTTTCTCGTTCGCTTTCGGACTTATCGTTCGCGCACGGAAACCGACAGCTTCCCTGCCGACATGAAGCACTCCATTTCGTGGAATCACCGCTCCGGGAGGAAGCGTCATGGAAATACCACCCGAAATCACCCAGTCCGAGCAGTCCACCTCAAAGCTGTTGGGATTTTCGAGAACGAAATACTCCCCGCTTTGATCAGATGAAGCACCGCCTGCGGCCGGATTAAAATCAACGGTTCCGATGTTGATGGTCGCGGAAACCACCTGCATCGAGGGAATTTCCCCAAGCCCATAAAGCTGGTTCCGGCGGGTCGGAATAAATTCATTCAATATCCGGTCAGCGGCAGGTCGCATGGCATTGTTGTTCCCCCAGGACCCCCACTTTTGGTAGTCCAGATCCGCATCATCGCTGCCTGACGAGGGGCTATTGTCGTTGGGGTCAAGCAATGCCACCAGCTCGTTCACCCGGGTCTGCAGGTAGTTCACCGGAGTGGCCGGGGCACCAAGCATTTCATCCATCAAAGACCGGACACGTCGACGGAACATATTGTTGAGGACAGGATCGCTGAAGATGAGCATCTTCATACGGTTCGTAGGTCCGGCCCGAAGATTGTTGTTGGTGAACACATCGTCAAAATAAGCGGGGCCACTGCGCCAGTTTCGCCCCAGGCAAAGATCAATATCCCAAACCAATGGACGCCACTCACCCGTGCCATTTGTGTCACGATAGACGTAATAGTTCTTGTGACCGTGATCCCTGTTGTTGGTCATATCGAGGGCCGCCAGATAATTGATCGTCCCGGCGATATTCATGTTGTCGTAGCCGTATCGTAACTTGGCATCCCCGCTGAGTCCCAGCCCGCTCACCAAAGCAGAAAGATCGGAATTATTTTCGTCTTTCCGGGTCTTCTTGTTGACCCCGCTCGTTGCCGAATCAAGACGGTTATACATTTTGTAGAGAGCCCCTTCATCATCAAGCCCCACCCGATCAAGATATCGGTCATCCCCGTCTTCCACGAGATCGGCCGTATTGAAAAACGCGGCATTTTGCTGAACCCGAACAGGAAAGGAATAGTGAGCCGGATGCCCGGCCTTTCGCATGATTTCATAACCAATGGTATTCCGGGTCTTCGACTTATCGGCCCAGTTTGTGATCAGGTTAATATCCTTGGCCCGTTTCCCCCCTTCGTAGGGCAGAAAACGATCTCCCTTGTTGAAGTCGATGTCATAACTTTTCTTGGGAAATCCTCCGGTGGACTGACCGTGTCGATCCGCCTGGATGTTGTCGTAAAATTCACCCTCATAGTAGATCGAGCCACGGGAGCCATTGTTCGTGGTTGCGCCGCCCGGATTGGAAGTGAACCAATGAATCACCGGCAGGTTGGAACTGGCAATCGACGGGTCCCCGGCAATCGTTCCATAATACTGCGCGGAATCCAAAGGATCGGAGTAGGCCGGAGAAGTTGAGGAAACATTGGTCGAGTCTGTTGCGGTGACTTTCCAGCGAATCATCTGCCCTGCAGTCAAACTTCCGATGGGAATGACTGCGGTGTAGACCCCATCGCCAGAGACTGAATCAGCACCCGTGCCATCATCAACCATGGCGACATCATTCTCGGCAGCATACATGATCCTCCAACTGAGAGTCGCCGATCCAATCGAATTGAGGGTCTCCACCACATCGGCCTCAATCACCAAATCACCCACAGCCGGATCAAGCGGAGCAAGATCTCTGGTCACCGATCGAACCAGTGGACCCGGCACCGCCGATCCGGCAATGTTTGCCCCTCCCGGAGTCGTGTTGCTAAAGTAGGCGGTGACGATCGATCCTGTGACCTCCGAAGCCTCGAGCTTTGGAAGAAAGAGCGCATCCGAACTGTTATTGCTCCGATTGAGACCGTGAATCGAAAGCACATTTGTGCCCACATTCAACAGCGAGGTGTTCAGAGGAAAGACCTCATCAACGATGGCGTTGCCATCGGAATGGGTGGCCGTCGCCGCAGACTCAAAATCGAGTTCATTTGATGCCGGATCATTGGCCCCGGCAATCGCCAACGGGTCTCCATTCAGGTAGGCGACAAAGCCATCGTCGTATTTCATTTTGAAGGTTAAGCCACTCAAAGCGCTTGGATCAGTCACCGTAAACGGAATCCGCAGGTAGACCGATGACTGTCGGGTGAAAAACTCCGTTTCGATATCCGTTCCCATAAACGGCGCAAAAGGCCCCGGACTGCCAAATTCAAAACCAAGTCCCGTCGGGCCCGCTGTCCACGAACTGTCGTCAAAATCAGTGGTAATCCAGGAATCCAGATTGATGCCATCCTTCACATCGTCATCTCCGCTGGATGGAACCAAATACCTGGCGGTCGCTCCTGCTCCCACAAGTGAGACGGAATTACTTTCCTGCTCGAGACCATAGGAAACATCGGTCACCTGCTGGGGATACCCGGGACCATAATCATGCTCAACGGTCACGCCATCGGGACGGACAATCCCCAAATATTCTCCGGAGGTCGCAAGTTTAAAGTTGGTATGGAGTTGTGACCCGGACTCGGAACGATCTTTGTTCGAGGCAAAAACAATAATCATCTCCCCGGGATTCAAAATCACTCCGGGAAAAGTCCATTTTGCCAACTCGCCCGCATCATCAGTGAGATGCCAACCGCTCAGATTCACCGTGGTCGGGCCCTGGTTGAAAATCTCAATCCAATCTTCGTCATCTCCGTCCTCGTCTTCAAGAACCGTGGCATTTGAAGCCATAAATTCAGAAATCACAACATCCTGACCGAACGCCGGGATATTTAGTAGCAAGAAGCCAGCGCAAAGAACACTGATTGAAGGGACCGTCGGCCGTTTCGCCTGATTCGGGGATTGTTGTCGCATGGATCGATGAGGATTGAGACCCTGTCATTCAAAGAAGCCCCTGATCCTCCGGTCATTTTAGCTCTCAACTCAAAACGATTCGCGGCTCATAAAAAAGAACACGGGGATATCAGCCTGCGACAGAGTCTGTTGCTTGTGTCTCCGACGAAGCTAGTTGTCGGTCCGGCGGCACGTCAAGTTGCAATCCCCACCCCGCTGTCCCCCCGAGAGAGTAGAATGCCACTCTATCCCATCGGATACAGGATCTCCATGCTCACCTTGTCGATCCGCGCAAGGGTCTCATCATCAAGAACCAACCCTGCCGCCTTTAGGATTGGCTCCATCTGTGCAACCGCCCGGACTCCCACAATCGTCGATGCCACAAAGTCATGCTGCTTGCTCCATGCCGTCGCCAAGGTCGTGACATCCAGATCCAGATCCTTTGCGATCTCCCCAAACTGTTTCGTCGAGGCAATCGTCCTCTCATTCACGAACCTCGTCGCCATCGCCCGCTGACGCACTCCGCCCGTCGTCAAATACTCCGAAAACCGTGCCCCCTCGGGCACTCCGTCGTTATATTTCCCGGTCAAAACCCCACCCGCCAACGGGCTATAGGGCAACAAACTCACCTTCTCCCTTCGAAGACACTCCGCCAACTCGTGCTCGTCCCGGCGGTTGTTGAGCGAAAAATTATTCTGCACGGTATCAATCCTCGTCAACCCCTCCAATTCGCTCGTCCAAAGGCTTTTCATGACCCCGTATGAATCGTCATTGCTCAGTCCAATCGCACGCACTTTTCCCTCCTTCACAAACTCATCCAGCACCTCCAGGGTATCCGCCGCCCGCATCCCGTGATCCGGCCAGTGCACCTGGTAAAGATCGACATAGTCCGTCCCCAATCTTTTCAAGCTCCCCTCCAACGCCTTGCGCAAATGCACCCGATCCAAGGCCGCCTTCCCATGCCTGATCGGGGGACAAAACCACCCATGCGCCGCTCCCGCAATCTTGGTCGCAATGATCACCGCTTCCCTCGGCTTTCCCTTCAACCACTTCCCCACCCATTTCTCGGTCAACCCGGCCAACTCAGCCGTCGGCGGCACCGGATACACTTCCGCCGTATCAAAAAAATCAATCCCCGCCTCCACCGATTCATCCATGATCCGAAGGCTCTCATCCTTCTCCGCCTGGGTCCCGAAAGTCATCGTCCCCATACAGATCTCACTCACCACAATCCCGCTTGTCCCAAGTCGTCGCTTTTCCATGGAGTAATAAATCCCTCATCCGCGCACCCGAAGCAAGCGTCATCATTCCAGCCATTTCTTGAACCACTCCCCCGAACTGTTCGGACGGGCGTAATTCCCGCAATCCCCGAAAACGGGAGTGCGTCCGTTTGATGCAGTGGAGAACCCCGCCAAACGTCAAATCACCTCCCGGGAACCTCGTTCACGGTATAATAAGCGTGTTGATGAAGCAGCTCACCGCCATCCCGATCCCGCAGGGCTTCGAGATCAAATTCGTGAACGTGCCCCTTCTTGATCGTCTCCAGCACGATCTTTGCAGACAGACCATCGTCCGCCAACTTGACCGATTTGACCGCGGGCTCTGTTTGATCAATCTCCGGCCCCCCGTACCCCTGATGATATTTATGAGTGAAGGTCTTCACTTGATACGAGCCGGGAAGAGATCCCGATTTTGATTCCACCGGCTTCGTAAAGGCCAAATGAAATCCGTCAGGAGTGATCGTCACTTCTTTGATCTCAAAGGGCATCTTCCCCGTCCATTCCAGTCGCTCCAACGCATACGGCTTCAATCCCCGCACCGGCCAACCACGATTCGTCCCGCCCGCCAGAAGCTTCCCTCCCGGCGTAAACTGAATATTCAAGATCCCGGTCGAAAGCTCCTCTCGAAACGGGTAACACGCACCCTGCCACACTCCATTCACCTGTTCGGTCGTCGCCCGCATGATCAACGACTGGGTGAAATCCCCCAAAAAGATCTGATTCTCAAAGGGACCAAACTTCCCTTTCGTCTCATCAAGCACAAAGCCCGTGATCGAGCGCCCCATCCGGATGTAGGGAAAAATCACGGCGTAAGGCACCAACTCGGGCACCCGCTCTTTCTCGACCAGAATACTCGACCCCGAGTTTGGCTCGGTCGGCATCTCCATATTTTTGACAAAGGGATACCAATTGTAACTCGCCGGATGCCCCATAAAGCCACCCTCTTTGACAAATTTCAAACTACACGAAGAATTCCACGGCCCCTGGCTCTCAATGTAGAAAAGAGCGCCCTGTTCGTTGAATCCAATCCCACCCGGACTCCTCATTCCGCTGGCGATCGGGATGCTTTTCCCCTCCGGCGTGATTTTAAATCCCCATCCACGGAAGAGCTGACGCGAGTGATAGGACATCGACAGCCCCAGCGCCACGTAGAGATTCCCCTCGGGATCAAACTTCGAACCAAAGGCATACTCGTGGTAGCTGCCATAGCCCCAGGCATCCGACACCACCTCAAAAAGATCCGCCTTCCCGTCTCCGTTCGTATCCTTGAGCTTCGTCAGCTCGGCACTATGGGTCACGAAAAGGGCATCGTCTTTCCACGCCAGGCCGAAGATCTCGTCGAGTCCACTCGCAAACTTCTCGTACTTCGGCTCCGGCCTCACCTCATCAAGTCCCGAAACAAAAAAGACATCGCCCCGCCGTGTTCCCACCACAATCCGGCCATCCGGCAAAACCTCAAAGGCACCCGCTTCGATCACTTCCCCCTTTGGCATCGGGACATCCACCACCCGGTAATACTCCCGCTCGCGATCCGCTGTTCCCCAGCGTTCGCCGACTTCTTCCGCACAGACCGGCAAGGCCAGCAGGCCCAGGGTCATAGTTGTTCTAACGAAGTAATTCATAATCGATGGTGTAAGTGGTTTCTCCTTTGGCAACGGGCAACTTGATCAAAAGCTCCTTCCCGCCCCCGGTCTTCGAATCCCTCAGCAAAGCCTTGGCCCCTCCGGTCCGAACCCGAAGTTCCGGAGTCGCAAACGACGATGCCGATTCCATTGTCACCTTTCCGGTGAGAGCTCGGAAATAAATCGTCCCGCCCTCTTTCGAGGTGAACTTAAATTTCCTCTGCAAAAGTCGTCCCTCTTTCGATTCAGATCGATCCTCAATCCTAATCTCCCCGCAGTGATAGATAAAGGTGGGATTCCCGCCCTCATCCAGCGAATAGCCCTTGAAGGCATACCCGTGATTCTTCGGATAAAGCGGATCCGGATTCACCGGCACTTCCTTGCTCGTCACCGGCCGCAAAGGCCATTTGTCCGACTCGTTCTTCAACTGCAGGAAGGCCACATCCTGTGCCAAATTCACCGAACGCTCCGCCGGATTAAAATCTCCCGCTCCCTGTGATCTCCAATTGGCCGTCACAAACTCCCCCTTCCAAATCCCCGTCAACGACCCATTCTTGGCATTAAAGGCATAATTCATCCCGCCCGGATACCCGACGGCAATTCCCCGATATCCCGCAACCCGACTCCGTCCGCGATAGACCCGCACCTTGTCGGTGACCACCAGTTTGTTCGGCTCTGATCGCAATCCTTTCGGATCCCGTGCCGAGCGCCCGAGTGAAAACTGATACCACAAAGCCCGCAATTGCTCATGTGTGTCTCCGCCCAGAATCTCCGTTTGCACCGCTTTCCCATCCGGCCAGTAGGACGGCATAATAATGCCCGGCCGATGCGCCCCGGGATTCTTCATAAATTCATAAAACCACCCCGGCTGAAGCCGCTGGTAGCTTGTGATCAAATCCAGCCCCTTCATTCCCGGCGATTCCTTCCCGTTGTAGTTGTGACAAGTGATGCAATTCAACCCCGTCTCGCCCAACAAGAGATGCCCTCCATTACTGACCATCGGCCGTTCCTCACGACCCGGCGGCGGCAACTCCACCCCGGCCATTTCATCCACCTTCGCTAAAAGTTCGGGCAAACCATTCAAGGCCTCCCGACCAAACTGCGGCATCCGCGTTTTCATATAGGGACGCACCGAAAGCCCGTCATAAAGAACCTTGTTCATCCACTCCGGCTTCAATTTCCCTCCCACCTTTGTCAAAGGCGGCGGAATCCGTGCTTCATTTCCCAGCCCCTCCTCCGTCGTATGAAAATAACCGTCCAGCCTCTCGGTCACCCCGCCGAAGTCATCTCTCACATGGCAGGAAATGCAATTCATCTGCGTCAAATGCACCTTCACTCGATCTGCATCAGACAAAGTCACCGGTTTCTCCAAAGCCACCGTGATCGCCTTCTTTTGCCCCTCACTCAAATCATAGTCAGCGGCCTTCCCCGTCAGACATCCCTTCAACAAATCCATCTCCGCCAACTTCGGCCCCATCTGCGCCCTGGCCTCACCCATCTCATGACATGCCACACAATTAAACTTCTCAAAATACGCCTTCCCCAAATTTACCTGATCCGGAATCGGCTTCTCACTCACCTTCTTCCCGCCACCCAAATAAGCCTCCAAAGCCGCCGCCTCACCGGAACTCAAATTCATATCCGGCATCCTCCCCGACGGCCGCACCTTCAGCGGATCTCCTAAAAAATTCGCCAACTCACCCCCGTGATACTTCTCCCCCACATGAGCCAAAGAAATCACTCCCTTCAAGCTCATCTCCTTTCCCTCCGAATCCCTCGGCGAATGACAGGCCACACATCCCACCTCATGAAAAACCTCCCCCCCTCGCTTCGCATCACCCACTTTCACCTCTTCCTTCTCCCCGCTCCCGGTCAAGGACATCAAATAATGGCTGATCGCCTCACTCACCACCTTCTTCTCCCCGGCTGGAAGCCCCGCCAAAACATCCGGCATCGTCGTCCCCGGATGAGTCCCGTGCGGATCGGAAAGATACCGCTTCAAATAATCACCTGAAACCCGTGAACCCACCGATCTCAAATCCGGTGCAGACTTCATGCCAGCTTCGCCAATTCCCTCATGACAAGCCGCACACCGCAGCTCGCCCACCAAAACCTTCCCCTCCTGTCCCATCGTCAACGGATGTTTCGAACCCAAACCCGGAACCACCGGCTCTCCGAAAACAAGCCCGCCCGAAATCACCGTCAAAGCAACAACCATTCCCCGAAACATCATTCCCCAGAGTGTCAACTCCATCCCTCCATGGCAATCCTCCTTTCTCGCCCCAACCTACCCCGAAACGAACACCATCCTCAGCCAAACATACGGAGCCTGGATCTAGCCAAGCATTCAAAATTCACGATTGGAAGTTCGGCGTTCGGCGTTCATCATCTTCCCATGAGCGACACCATCCGCGTCGGCGCAGGCTGCCTCAACCAAATCCCCCTCGACTGGTCCGGCAACCGCCGCCGCATCCTCGAAGCCATCTCCCAAGCCCGCGCCGCCCACGTCTCCGTCCTCTGCCTCCCCGAACTCGCCATCACCGGCTACGGCTGTGAGGACCAGTTCCTCTCCCACGAAGTCGCCGAGCGAGCCTGGGCCAGCCTCACCAAAATCGCCATCGAAACCCAGGAAATGGTCGTCGCCGTTGGGCTCCCGGTCTGGGTCAAAAATGCCGTCTACAACGCCGTCGCCGTCCTCGTCGACGGTGAAATCAGAGGCCTCGTCGCCAAGAAAAACCTCGCCGGCGATGGCCTCCACTACGAACCCCGCTGGTTCCACGCCTGGCCCGACGGCATCATTGTCGAAGACCGCTTCGGCGACCACACCCTCCCCATCGGAGACCCCATCTTCAAAATCGACGGCATCCGCATCGGCCTCGAAGTCTGTGAAGACGCCTGGGTTGCCGACCGCCCCGGCCGCCTCTTCGCCGGCAGCGGAGTCGATATCATCCTCAACCCCTCCGCCAGCCACTTCGCCTTCGGCAAGCAGGAAGTCCGTGAACAATTCGTCGTCGAGGGCTCCCGCGCCTTCGGAGCCGCCTACGTCTACGCCAACCTCCTCGGTAACGAGGCCGGACGCGCCATCTACGATGGCGGCGGACTCATCGCCTCCGCCGGGAAAATCGCGGCCGAAGGCCCCCGCCTCTCTTTCCAGGAGACCACCCTCGTCTACCAAACCATCGACATCGAGCGCAACCGTCTTCACCAGGCCCGCACCGTGAGCCGCCAAATCGACGTCCAGGGCCTCTCCGAAATCAACGTTCCCTTCCAGTGGCCGGAGGTCACCCGCTGGGACGGCCACGCCCCCGTCCCCCCCATGTCCAAGGAGGAGGAATTCACCCGCGCCATGGCCCTCGCCTACTTTGATTACCTTCGCAAAAGCTGGTCCGGCGGATTCGTCGTTTCTCTCAGCGGCGGGGCCGACTCCGCCGCCGTTTCCACCTTCGTGAAAATCATGCTCGACCTCGCCCTCCACGACCTCGGCGAAGACGGAGTCCGCAAACGACTCCCCCACCTCGACCTCCCCGCGGAAACGGCAGACTGGATGAAGCCTCTCCTCTTCTGCGCCTACCAGGGCACCAAAAACTCCGGCGACACCACCCGCCACGCCGCGCGGGCCGTCGCGGGAGCCCTCGACTGCGACTACGCCGAGTGGGAAGTCGACGAACTGGTCGAAAGCTACGAAAGTACGGTCGAAACCGTACTCGGACGACAACTCAGCTGGGAGAAGGACGACATCACCCGCCAAAACATCCAGGCCCGCGTCCGCGCCCCCGGCATCTGGATGTTCGCCAACATCCGCAACGCCCTTCTTCTTGCCACCAGCAACCGCTCCGAAGCCGCTGTCGGCTACGCCACCATGGATGGCGACACCTCCGGCGGCCTCAGCCCCATCGCCGGCATCGACAAACACTACCTCCGCCAATGGCTCCGTTGGATGGAAACCGAGGGCCTCCCCGAAAGTCCCCCTATCAAAGCCCTCTCCCACATCAACGTTCAAAACCCCACCGCCGAACTCCGCCCCCAGGCTGACAAGCAAACCGACGAGGACGATCTCATGCCCTACCCCGTCCTCGACACCCTGGAACGTGCCGCCATCCGCGACAAAAAAGGCCCCGGGGCCGCGCTCAAGGTCATCCGCGCCGTCTACCCCCAATACGAGGAAGACCAGCTCATCGACTGGACCAAAAAATTCTACCAGCTCTGGTGCCGCAACCAATGGAAGCGCGAACGCTACGCCGTCTCCTTCCACGTCGACGACCAGAATCTCGACCCCAAAACCTGGTGCCGCTTCCCCATCCTCTCCGCCGGTTTCGCCGAAGAACTTGCCGAGCTTTAGCCCCCCGACCTACGGAGCCTGGACGTCAATCCGGGATCCCCCCAACCCAGGCCCCCAACCGAACCACGGTCGTATCAACCGCCCCGTTTCACCCGACGGCAGTCTCGTCCCAGCCCTAAAAAGGAGGCGGAGCCAATGGTCCGGCAGCGGGAGTGAGATGAAAACTGTCTGAGGAGGACGCCTTAAACTAGCGAGGCCCAATTGCAATCACGCTAAAGGGCCAAGCTCGGCCACCGCCTCCGGTGTCCCTCATGATCGCTCTGAAGCCGGTAGAACCAGGGTTGAAGCCCTGACCAGGTAATCCTTCGACCTGGCCAAAGATCGCGGCATTACTCATCGGTGTTACGGTGACGGTTGGAACGCCCGCAAACGGGACATCAAAGAAGACATCCACGACGCCTTGGTCGGAATGTGCGGGATGCGGGTTTGGCCTTGGAGGACCTCCTCAACCAGACGCGGGAAGGGTTGGAAATTGTGGCAATCCTCAACGGCTGTCTTGCGGATGTTAGGCGTCCCGGATTTAAGGGCTGGTGGATTTTCTGCTTTCCGGGGAGTGCGAGGTGGTAAGTTGCGGAATTAAGCTGATCCTTGTCCTCGCATTCCCGGGAACGCACGCCAGCGCTTGGGCAGGCGGGAAATCAGATGCTAACATTTCATTCTTTGCGACGTATGTCTCTAGCGTCGAATGGTGCTACTCGCGCCTTCTGCACATTGCCAATGGCCGCAGTTGCGAATCCGGCACGGAAACTGCAGCCATCAACATGCTACCCCTAATCAAACAAATCATGCGAAAAAAACACTTCAATCCCATCATCATCGCGCTTTCGCTTTGTGCCATTGCGCCCGTCAGCCATGCAAATCTCATCGCCTACTGGTCATTCGACGAGGCCGACGGCGACATCGCCAAAGATATTGTGAGTGGCTACGACGGCACAATCACCGGCGGATCCTGGCTTACACCCGGCAAAGTGGGTGCGAGCGCCTACCAGGGATTGGGGGCGGACGAGATCATCTGCGTTGCTGAGGCGTCTCCCACCACCGAGGATCTGACCCTGGCTTGGTGGATGATCGACAACCATCCGAGTTTTGGCACCATTATGGACAAATCAGTTGCCGGCAGCGGATTGGGTTACAATGTGCTGGTCCGACCCCGCAACGAGGACAGCCCGCTCCGCTTTCGTATCGGTGGCTGGCAGGACACTTACGGCGGTTGGGGCGGGGAATGTCGCCTCCCTGCCGACGCCTACAAGGATGGCGAATGGGTGCACATCGCCTGCACCTACGACAGCGCCACGGATACCGCCAGCATCTATGTGAACGGGGAGCTGCCGGCCAACGGCGCGCTCAATCCCAAGACCGGGATTGCCGGTGAGGCGGGATACTGCGAAGGCGTGAATAATCTCGACGTCCCCTTGTCGATCCGCGGAGGCCAGGAGTCATTTGACGGCGCCCTCGATGAGGTCGCGATCTGGGACCGGGCACTCACGCCCGAGGAAGTCATGGCCGTTTACGCCGGGGGGCCACTGAGCCTGAAACCAGGCAAGCCTCTGGCCATCACCGCGATCGACTACTCGCCGGGCAATGGCGAGGTCACCCTGACCTGGAACTCAATTGAGGGTGCCGTCTACGACATCAAGTATTCGACGGACCTGATCGATTGGGACCCCGATATCGAAGATTCTGTCGAGGCTGACGCAGGTGAAACGACCACGAGGACCTTTGACATCTCTGACCTTGACCTGCCGGAAAAGGTCTACTTCCGGGTGGAAAAACCGTGAGTCTTGGCGATTCCCCCTCCCAAAATCAACTTCCCGGGGGGGGGATTCTAAGCCAAAATATCCTTCACCACTTGAGCTTCTTCTTCAACTCCGGTCAGGCGTTGGTCGAGGCCTTGGAATTTGAAGGTGAGTTTGCGGTGGTCGATGCCGAGGCGATCGAGAATGGTGGCGTTCATGTCGCGGATGTGGACGGGGTTTTCGACAATGTTGTAACTATGGTCATCGGTCTTGCCGTATTCGAAGCCGCGCTTGACACCGGCTCCGGCCATCCACATTGAGAAACAGCGGCCGTGGTGATCGCGGCCGTGGTTGTCCTTGGTCAGCTTGCCCTGCGAGTAGATCGTGCGGCCAAATTCGCCGCCCCAAACGACGAGGGTGTCTTCAAGCATGCCGCGTTGATCGAGGTCATTGATCAAGGCCGCCGCCGGTTGGTCAATGTCCTCGCATTGTTGGCGGATCTTCGACGGCAGTGAGCCGTGCTGGTCCCAGCCACGATGGAACAACTGGATGTAGCGCACGCCCTTCTCGGCCATGCGGCGGGCGAGGAGGCAGTTCCGCGCAAAGCTTCCGGGTTTGTCGACTTGCGGGCCGTAAAGTTCCTTCGTGTGATCGGGTTCGCCCTCGATATCCATCAAGCCGGGCACCTCGGCCTGCATCCGAAAGGCCATTTCATACTGGGAAATCCTGGCCTGGATTTCAGGGTCGGCAAACTTGTCGTAGTTGAGCTCATTCAGCTCCTTGAGGCTATCGAGTTGGCCGCGCCGTGCCGCCCGGTCGAAGCCCTTCGGATTCTCAAGATAGAGGACGGGCTCGCCCGCGCTTCGCAACTTCACGCCCTGGTGTTTGGACGGGAGAAAGCCACTTCCCCAGAGGCGGTCGTAGAGAGCCTGCAGCTGACCGCGTCCGCGTGAAATCATGACAACATAGCCGGGCATGTTTTCATTCACGGTCCCCATGCCGTAGCTCAACCAGGCGCCCATCGAAGGCTTCCCCTGCTGTTGTGAGCCGGTGTTGATGTAGGTGATGGCGGGATCATGGTTCACGGCCTCGGTGTGCAGTGACTTCATGATGGTGATCTTATCCACAATGCCCGCAGTGTGCGGAAGAAGGTCTTTATTGACCCAAGTCTGATGTTCGCCGTACTTCTCAAACTCAAACATCGGAGCGACACAGGGGAAGGACTTTTGCCCGCTCGACATCCCGGTGAGCCGCTGCTCCTGCCGGACGGAATCCGGAAGTTCGGTGCCGTGCAGCTTGCGCTGAATCGGCTTGTAGTCGAAGAGATCGATATGACTCGGGCCACCGGGCATGAACATGTAGATCACCCGCTTGGCCTTGCCCGGGAAGTGGGGAATGTCGGGCAGGCCACCATATTGTTCCAGGCCGGCACCCATGGCAGAGTTCATCAGGCCGGGATTCATGAGCGTGCTCAGGGCAGCGGCACCCAGACCGTTTCCGGATCTCAGCAGGAATTGGCGGCGGGTCTCGATGAGGGGATTGAAGGTTTCCATGGCGTCAGATGGGGTGGGTTAGTTGCGGGTCAGTGATTCGTCGAGGTTCAGAATGGTCTGGGCGATCACC
The DNA here is from genome assembly GCA_937916505.1 of uncultured Verrucomicrobiales bacterium. Lineage (GTDB taxonomy): Bacteria > Verrucomicrobiota > Verrucomicrobiia > Verrucomicrobiales > Akkermansiaceae > SW10. Next base: position 19,564 of record CALFSW010000500.1, read on the forward strand.
ATCCACGCGGCGTGTTCGATGGGATCGATGGATTCATCCCGGGGAGATTCCCCGATGGCGAGGAACTCCCTGGCGGCCCCGGGGTTCCCGCGGAATCTTGCGAGGTTCTTTTCAAAGAGCCGGGTGAGGATCTCAATCTCCCGGGTCTTGGCAGGGCGGGAGGTGGCGAAGCGGTAGCACAAATCGATGCGCTTTGAGGTGTCGGAATTGCCCGATTTAATCAAGCGCTGGGCGAGGGCCCGGCCGGCCTCAAGAAACTGGGGATCATTGAGGGTCACAAGAGCCTGAAGCGGGGTGTTGGTGCGTTGTCGCTGGATGACACATTTTTCGCGGCTCGGCGAATCGAAGATCAACATGTTGGGCATGGGAGAGCTGCGCTTCCAGTAGGTATACATCGAGCGACGGTAGAGTTTCTCCCCTTTGTCCTGACTATATCGCAACCCCCCATTGAGGCTCACTTCATTCCAAATATTGGCAGGCTGGTAGGGCTTCGCGCTGGAGCCTCCGACTTCGGAATTGAGGAGCCCACTGACAGCGAGGGCATGGTCGCGGATGAATTCTCCCTGCAAGCGGAAGCGCGGGGCGCGGGCGAGAAGCTCGTTGGCGAGATCCTTTTCCCGATGGATCGACTCGATTCGTGAACTCCGGCGGTAGGTCCGGGAAGTGACGAGCTTCTTGATCATGCGTTTCACATCCCAACCACTCCCGACGAAATCAACCGCCAACGAGTCGAGCAGTTCCGGATGCGTCGGCGCGCTGCCTTGAGCTCCAAAATCACCGACCGAACGAACAAGACCTTCGCCGAAGAGCATCATCCAGTATCGATTCACGGCGACCCGGGCGGTCAGGGGATGATCGGGGCGGGTGAGCCAGCGGGCGAGGCCAAGGCGATTTCTTGGAGCATCCCTGGGAAGAGCCGGAAGGGCTTTCGGCACACCCGGTTTGATGACTTCGTCCTTCTTGGGAGAATCATAAGCACCACGATCGAGGATGTAGGTCATCCGCATCTTATCGGCGGGATTGTCCTGCATGATCATTGAGGTCACCGGCTTGCGAGTGAGGTCGGCCTCTTGCTTGGAGAGTTTCTGCTGAGCCGCAACGAGCTGCTTGTAGATCTTGTCTTCGGTGCCGAGGTAACGGGCCAGAAGAACCTTCTTGTCGCCTTCCTGACGCTTCTCCGCCGGCATGGCGAGGATGCTTTGGACCGGGTCCCCTCCAGCGACGGAGGCAATCTCACCTTCCGCGAGCGCGCGCCCGTAGATCCGCAAGTCATCGACCTCGCCCTTCCAGGTGGAGCTGGTCGAGCGACCTCCGATGCGCAGCGGCTGGCTGGTGGCAATGGTCGCGCTGAGGGTATCGGCCTGCACCTGATTGGCGGAAAGTTTCCCATCGATGAAAATTTTCACTCCGGCGGCCTTATGACTGCCATCGTAGGTGAGTACGACGTGCTGCCAGGCGTTCGGTTTCAGTTCATCGGCGGAAACCACTTTGAGCGCATTGGATCCCCACGCGTTGACGATGTGGGTTCCGATGCGGCCACCTTCCATCCAGAAATCAAAACCACGGAAAGCAGCCTTGTCATCCATCTTGGAAAGAATGGCCCCCGATGCCTTGCCGCCCGGCTTGACCCAGCCCGCGACTGAGAACGGGCGGTCAAATTCCACGTCCACTTTTGTTTCAAATTTAAACTGCGTCCCTCCATTCAATTTCAAAGCCTTGGACCCTTCGCGGTCCGAAACCTCAAACTTGCCCTTCTCACTGATTGCGACTGCTCCCGAAAGGCCATCGCGAAAATCCTTCGCAGAGGCATCGATCGGGAACCAGTGGACGAGTCCGTCGGGTTGCTTGCTCGCCTTTGCTTTGAGCGCTTCGGCGGATTTGCGTTTCAACCAAGCGAGGTATTCCGGAGTCGCTGCTACTTTGCCGCGATGCACTTCCACCTTTTGCCCGGCTCCCTCGATGTCCTTTTGCAATTCAGCAAGACGCTTCAAGCGGTCCTCATCGTGCACCTCCACGACCGGGGCCTGGTTGCCGTTGCGGGTCTGCATCCCGGGATCGGAGGTGTTGTTGAAGAAAGCGAAGAATTCGTAATACTCGCGCTGGGAAACGGGATCGTATTTGTGATCGTGGCACTGGGCGCACTCCATTGTCAGCCCCATCCAAACGTTCGCGGTGGTTTGGACCCGGTCGGCGACATATTCCACTCTGAGTTCTTCCGCAAAAGCGCCGCCCTCATCACTGGTGGCATGGTTGCGATTAAATCCGGACGCCACTTTCTGCGAAACGGTGGCATCGGGTAACAAGTCCCCGGCGAGCTGCTCGACCGTGAATTGGTTGAAAGGCATGTTCTTGTTGTAGGCCTTAATGACCCAGTCGCGCCAAGGCCACATGTCACGTGGCCCGTCGGCATGCATCACGCTGGTGTCGCCGTAGCGCGCGGCATCCATCCACGCCAAGGCCATGCGCTCGCCGTAGGCCTCGGAGGCCAGCAGGCGATCAACGACTTTGCCGTAGGCATCGGAAGATTTGTCGGCAACGAAAGCATCCACTTCCTCCGGAGTTGGGGGGAGACCGGTGAGGTCCAAGGTCACCCGGCGAATTTGGGTGCGGGGATCGGCTTCCGGCATGGGCCTGAGACCGGCAGCGGCAATGCGCTTGTCAATGAAGTGGTCGAGTGATTTCGCGCCGACGTCACTTTTAGGAGAAACGAAGGACCAGTGCTCGTCGTATTTTGCCCCTTCGGCAATCCACGTTTCGAGAATCTGAATCTGCTCCGCAGTGAGGGTCTTGTTGGCATCCGGAGGTGGCATGAGCTCCTCCGGGTCATGGCTCTTGAGCCGCTTGACCAGTTCACTCTTCGCGACATTGCCAGGAGAAAGGACTCCGGCGTCGAGGGCATCCTCCCGATCGTCGAGACGAAGGTCACCTTCCGACTCCCCCGGCCCATGGCACTTAAAACAGGTGTCCGAGAGAATAGGGCGCACGTCACGGTTGAAATCAACTGCTCCGGCGGAGAGACAGCTTACGAAAAATGCGAGAGATAGGGGTCCTTTCATAAGAATGGGATGACAGTTCGGAAGTTCGCTTGCGTCCTGAAAGGGAATCAAACGAAAACAAGACCGGGAGTTCAAGTTCACTTAACGAAGATCAACCGCTAAGTCTTGCGACCCGGCTTCAGTTCCCGGAAAAGGGCCGGGTCTCGCGCCCCGGGGCTCCAATCGCTTTCCTCACCAACAAACGTCCGGAGAATCGCAGCAGGCGCTTCTGTATAGATCCGGGACGGACCCTTGCATGCAGAGGAGCAAAGACCGCGCGGGTTGCTTCCGGAAGCTTGTCGTTGATGGCATCAAAATCGGACGAAACCCCGACCATCTCGTCAATTAGATCGGGAAATTCGTTCTCACCGGCCTCCATCAGCTGAAATCAAAAGCAAGCCATCATCAATTTCCATGTCAAAAGCTGGTTTAAACCGCTGGAAAAGCTGGAGGTAATTCGGAGTGGTCAAAGCAAGTGAGGCCGTCTGGTGATTCCCAAAAGATCACACGGTCAAGGATCTGCCAAGCCTCGCTTCCCCGGTCTCCCTCGAAGCAATCGTGTTGGCGAACGCCCCCACCTACCCGAAAAGAAGTAGCTTCGCGCTGAAAGTTCCTCAAGATCCCCTGAAATGATCGCGGTTCCTCTCCGTTGTGTCCTCCCGCGTTTGAAACCAGCGAGGGCTTGCGCCTTCTTCTAAAACGACGACCATCAGCTTAATCCCACCTCACACGATCCCATGAAAATAAACGCAATGATCGGCTGCCTGTTGTTTCTGGCCGCTTCGGCGATGCCAGCCGCAGCAAAAAAACAAGAAGAGCAGATACGCCTCACGCAGACCGGTGAGAAACTCTCGGCCCAGTATTCCAGGCTACTCGAGACCCTGAAGGCGGAGCTCACCAAGACCCTTCCCTCTGTCAATCAGCAGAGAAAAGCGGCATTCCTGAAGGCCCGTGTCGACGAAGTCGCGGCCACCGCCGGGATCAAAGCGGCCCAGGATCAAATGGGAAAAATCAGCACCGCCAAGGCCCTCGTCGGCCACGCCAAAGGCAAGTGGATCGGTGGAGCCGATAAAGGAATCACCGCCGCCAAGGCCAAATTGAAAAAGGCCAAAACCGCCGCCGAGCGCTCGGCGGCCGAAAAGGAACTCGCCCATTGGCAGCAGAACCGGAAAGACGGCGAAGACGCCCTTAAAGAGCGCCAAGCCAACCTCGATAAGGCGGAAATCGACCGACCCAAGGTAGCGAAAGCCTTAAAAGAAGCCGAAGCATCTCTCGCCGAAGCAAAAGCCACGACCTTGCGAACGGTCAAAGAACTCGGCCTGAAATCCCTCCTCTCAAGCGACAAGCTGGATGCCAAACTGGCCCGGTATGTCGTTCTTCTCGAAGCGACCCCGCATCGTCTCGCAGCCTTCGCGCAACAGGGCAAAGAACAAGAGGAGCTCATTGAAAAAATGCTCTCCGCCGATGAACTCCTCGTGCAAATGGCCGTCGCCGACGGTGCCAAGGATGGCAAATACGGGGAAGCAATGCAGATTTACCGCAACATCTGGAAAGCCAGTGACAAGGTTGCCGAAGGTCCCCTTCGCCGCCTCGCTCTCGCCATCAGCCTCGAACACGCCACTCCCATCAAGCAGCGCAACGCCGTCGCCAAAACGGATGCCCCCGCCACCGTCGATCCGGTCAAACGTTACCTCCACTACGAAAAGGCCCTCGTGAACGGCGAACTCGATCCCGCCTTCAAAAACCTCACCACCTGGGACTACCGCATGGTGGTCGATGGCGAAGAGCCCGATGAAGTTCTCGTTTGGGGCCGCGAAATGCTCCGCAACTATCGCCCCGACCACATCACCACGTCCGACTACCGTTGGCGCTACGTCGCCGCCGTCCGGAGCGACATCCCGTATGGCTCGCAGGATAACAAATACGACAAACCCGAACTCCAGTTTTTCCAAAACATCCTCATGAATGGCGGCATCTGTGGACGTCGCGCCTTCTTCGGCCGCTTCATGCTCCGCGCCTTCGGCATTCCCACCACCGCGCGCCCGCAACGTGGCCACGCGGCTCTTGTTCACTGGACACCCGACGGCTGGGTCCCCTGCCTCGGCGCCGGCTGGGGAAGCGGTTGGACCAAGACCCGCTACCACAGAGGTCTCGATTTCCTCGCCAACACCCAGGCCCGCTCCGCAGGCGAGCCCTTCATGTTGGTCAAGCGCGCCCAATGGATCGGCGACGTCATGGGCGAGCCTCGGGCCTTCGGCCTCCAATCCCGGACTGCTCCTGAATTCTGGTATGGCGCGTCGCTTTACATTCAGAAAGGGGTCATTGAAAACGCCAAAGCCAAGACTCTCGCCGCCGTTGGCCAGGACATTGCCGAGGCCAACGAAACCAAGGAAAAGATCGAGATCACCAAGGTTACCATGACCGATAAGGACCGGAAGGTTTCCATCGACGGAAAGGGCGTCATCACCATCCCCGCCACTGCCAGCACCAAACCCACCAAAAGCTCCGGCAAGATCATCTTCATGGACAGCGTCATCGGCGGCAAGCAGCTCCACTACAGCCGCACCGGCGGCGGACATCAGACCTTCGAATACACCATCGATGCCCCGGCAGCCGGCAAATACGAACTGACCGCCCGCGTCGCTACTCCGAGCTGGAAGCAAAGCCTCTTCGTAACTGCCAACGACGCAGAGCAACCCGTCGAAATCGCGCTGCCCCACACCGTCGGCCTGTGGGACGAGAGCAAACCGGTCACCATCGAGCTGATCAAAGGAAAAAACGTTCTCAAGTTCTCCCGCCAAGGGAGCGTCAAAGGCATCACCATCAAGGATTTCAAGCTCAAGTCACTCCTTACCACCGCGCGCTGACGGAGTTCCCCCATTCAAGCAAGAGAGAAGATCGGGGCGGGGTGACGGGATTGCGCCCGGTACCTCTCCCACCCCGCCGGACATGCGGGTTGATCCTCGCTGCGCCCGGGTCATGCCGATTTGACTTCGTCGAATCGGATTCGCTCTCAAAAACCTTGGATGCGAGTCGCAAATTCACGAAGTGAGGCGATTAGCAATAGCTGCAAGAAATTAGGCAAGGTGTGCGCAGCCAAAGGGAAGTTTTCATCCCAAGCTCAATTTGCAAGGATCGCCGGGTGAGTCTCCGCATCTTAAAAATCAAAACATCCCAAGGTATGTTGAAACGACGTTTTTTTGATGCTGAAAGTGAATCCCACAAAGGGTTGGATGGCCATCACAGGCCCGCTCACCGATTGTTTTTGCACTTGAGGCTTTAGGGTGGGAGACTGGGACCTTCTGCCGCCGTGATAAGAGGAAAATGCGGAGCGACCTTCTGCCGGTATCCTGACTTCCCGACCCATTCACAAACCCACAAACACATTAGACCCACCTAG
>CALFSW010000501.1 GCA_937916505.1 uncultured Verrucomicrobiales bacterium
GCTTGTTAGCAGGAGGGGAGGTTGCTTTGGTGACTCCTTTTGTAGCCGCTTTCTTTGCAACTTTCGTTGAAGTTTTCTTAGCGGTCTTCTTTGTCGGAGTTTTTTCCACCGCAGCCTTCTTGGCAGGAGCCTTTTTCACGGCTTTCTTAGCGGCGGTTTTTTTGGCTGGAGCTTTTTTTGCAGCCTTTTTGACTGCTTTCTTAGCGGAGATTTTCTTTTTTGCCATGATGGGAAGTTGGGAAATGAGGTCCGGAAGGCACACCTCACCTATTATAGTCCAGCAGGACGTGCCTGCGGGAAGGTGTTTCTTTGTGACGAAAACGTTTTGGTCAAGGATTTTTCAACGACTTCAGTCCGTGGTGAGAACCCGAACCTTTAATTTTCGATAGATTTGTGCTTTGTCGAAGGGAATTTGACCTAAATATCCTCACGGGTAATCAGGTATTTTTTAGCGCAGCGGGGGCATTGCAGGGCAAGATTCGCGTCGTCGCCGAAAAGCTCCTCTGGTTTGTCTTTCCAGGCACTGAGAGTCGGGAGGATTTTTTCGAGGGAGCAACCACAATGAAACTTAAATTTTCGGGTTTCGAGGGTTTTTGTTTCTTCGGCCCCGGAGATCCTGGCAACAAGTTCGGGAGTGAGGTTCTCGAACCATTCTTTGTCGAAATCCGGTTGGGCCGCAATGAGGACATAGGTGTCGTCGGGTAGTCGAAAGGCGCGCCCCGGACGCTGTTCTGATTGTTCGTAAAAGTGCTGGATCCAATCGAGGGGATCGACGTTCCCGACCTCAATCGTGGAGGTACGTGGTTCGCTGCCAGGAACGGTGGTTTGGGAGTAGAGGAAGTTACGGTCGGGTTCACGAACGTCTTTGGTGAAGAGTCGGGCGACGATGTTTTCGTGAACGGAAGACCCGGTGGCAAAGAAGTTGACGCGGGGGGCCCGCAGGTTGGCGGTCCACGCGATGGTCTCCGCCCAGGGTCTCGCGGTGAGATGAAGGGTGAGGACGGCGAGAAGGTCCTTCAGGGGGGTGTCGAGATTTTCAGGATGACGTTCTCCGACATCCATGAGGTGGAGGTAGTAATCCGTGAAGATCGGAGTGAAGTCGGCGCGCGCCATCAGGCAGTTGCGATGACGGACAAAGATGGATTCGACTTTGGTGAATTCGGCGACGGGTTCTTGCATCGGTTCAAAGAAGTTGCTGGGAACTTTCCTCCGCGTCAATGGCGAGTCGTTCACGGGCAGTGGCGAGATAGGTTTCGTCGATGTCGAACCCGGTAAAACGGGGAACCTTCATCCTTTGTGCGGCGAGGGCGGAGGTGCCAATGCCGGAGAAGGGGTCAAGGAGGTGCCCGGTTTCGTCGACGCCATGAATGCGGATGCATTGCTCCACAAGGGCGACCGGGAAGGTGGCGGGATGGGGGCGGTCCTTGTTTCGTGACTGGATGGTTTCGTAAGGGATGAACCAGTTGTTGCCCCGACAGCGTTTGTCTTCCCCTCCGGTGTGGCCCCAGCGTTTAATGTTTGATTTGTCGGCGTATTCGACACCGGCGGCGCGCCGTTGAAGCGGAACATTTCCGGTTTTGGTGAGGTGGAAGAGGTATTCATGACAATCGTTGACGAACCTCTTGGACTGGATCGGTTTAAAATGGCCGGCTGAGATGGTCTCGCCCTTTTTTGTTTCGACCGAGATGGATTTGATCCAGTGGAAGGTGTTTTGAAGGACGAAACCAGGCTCTGTTTGGGTAAGAGCAAGGACAAGTTGATGGGGAAGCAGTGGGTCGGCGGGAGCGGCTCCAATGTTGAGAAAAAAAGAGGCCTCGTTTGTCATCACGCGATGGATTTCGGAGGCCCACTGCTGGCACCAGCCTATGAAGGTGGGGCGATCGGAAGTGTCATCATAGGTGCCGTAATTGATCCCGATATTGTAGGGAGGGGAGGTGACGACGAGATCGACGGATTCGGCAGGCATCCCTTGCATCCCGGGAAGACAGTCCGATAGCAGGAGCTTGATCATGGCCGAGATTTGACGGAGAATGAAAAAAGTTCAAACATTCGTTTGAAAAAACGGGTTTAAGGTTTAAACGCTTGTTTGAAAAGAATGGTTGCCTCATCGCGAAATATCACCGGGACAAAGCTTGCCTTAATTGAGGCTGCTTCGACCTTGTTTGCGCAGAAGGGTTTTGAGGTGGTTTCCGTCCGTGAGATCACGGGGTTGGCTGGAGCGAATGTCGCTTCGGTGAAGTATCACTTTGGTTCCCGTGATGGTTTGATGGATGCCGTGGTTTCCCGGATGACGACGCCGGTCAACGAGGAGCGGCTCCGTCGTCTCGAGGAATTGGAAGAGCGTGGGAATGCGACCGTTCGTGATCTCCTGAGAGCGTTTTTCGAACCGCTCCTTTCGCAGATTCAAAGCAGTCCTCTCAGCGAGAAGCTTTTTGTCAAATTGATGGGGCGTGTCGTGGGGGACCGGCCTTACGAATTTCCTGACGAGTTGATGGGTCAGTTTCGCGAGGTGGCCGGCCGCTATGTGCCCGCGTTTATGGCGGCCTGCCCCGGGCTTTCGTCGGAGGACGTTGTCTGGCGCATCCATTTCTCCTTTGGCGTGCTCTCGAATACTCTGAGCCATGGCGAGCTGGTGAAAAAAATTAGCGCCGGCAAAGTCGGCGACGAACCACTCGCGACCACTCTCAAACGTGTCATCGATTTCTGCGAAGCGGGCTTTCAAAAATGAAAATAGTTATTCCTGTTGTGGCAGCCATCCTTACCGGATGTGTTGCCAAAGCTCCTGATTCCCGCATCGGAACGGTTTCCAAGACGGCCCGGCCCCGCTGGTTTGCGACTCCCGAAGCGAAGGCTGGAATCGACACCCGCTGGGTAAGACGGGTGGGGGGCTCGCGGGGTGATTCTTTGGTCGCTGAAGCATTGCGTTCGAATCCCGATATGAGAGTGGCAGCGGAGAGAGTGAAGCGTGCGGAGCTTGCTGCCAGAACGGCCGGAGCGGCCATGAATCCCCAGGTGTCGGCCGGACTCGATGGCTCCCGGCAAAAGCAGATCTTTGTGGGCTTTCCCTTTGGGGACGGTGGTGTGCCCTCTTCGATCTCGGAGAATTTCGGAGCGAATTTGATCGTTTCCTGGGAACCTGATCTCTGGGGAAGCGGTCGTGCCGGGCAAGCAGCTCTCATTGCGGATGCCCAGGCCGAAGGAAATTCTTACCGTGCGGCGAGGGCTTCATTGGCGGCTCAAGTCTTGCGGGCATGGCTGGCGCTATCGGAAGCGAATGAACAGATCGCGCTTGCCCGGGAGGCGGAGGCCCTCCTGGACGCGACTCTTGAGATCGTAAGGGATCGTTTTACGAGCGCACTGACCGAGGAGGGCGGTTCGGCGGCTCAATTCAGGTTGGCTGAAAGTGAGGTGGCAAATAATGAGGCTGTCCTCGCCCAGCGTATGGGTGAACGCGAGCAGGCGATTCGGCAGTTGGAGGTGCTGATGGGGAGGTATCCCAAGGGAGCAATTCAAAGCGCGGAAACCCTGCCCAAGATTCCCCCAATGCCACCGGCGGGTCTGCCATCCGAGTTGCTTTTACGCCGTCCTGATATTCTTGAAGCGGAGCGACGTTTTGCTTCTTCCGGGAGTTTGGTGAAGCAGGCCAAGTATGCCCTTTATCCGAGCTTCAAAATTACCGCCCGAGGAGGCACGACCACTGATTCGTTGAGCAAAATATTCAATTCTGACTTTGGAGTGTGGTCGCTTGCGGGAGCGGTGACCCAGCCGATCTGGGCGGGCGGCGCGGTGAAATCCGAGTATGCCCGGATCAAGTCGAATGATCGATCGAATCTAGCCAGATTGCAAAGTACCGTGTTCAAAGCCTTCGGTGAAGTGGAACAGGCTCTCGTTGCCGAGCGCTTTTTAGCGGCAAGGGAGGTTGCGGTGTCCAAAGCTCTGAATTCCTCAACGGCTGCCGCTGAAGCTGCCAGCTCCGATTATTCAGGCGGTACGGGTGATGCCCTCACTCTCATCACGGCGCAGACAAATCTCATCAATTTATCCACTCAGTTGGTGAGTCTGCGTCGCTTGAGGCTGGATAGTCGGATCACGCTTCACCTCGCTCTTGGCGGCGACTATCGATCTGGAAAATAAGAACCCATGAAAACTGTTATCATTTCTGTGATCGCCATTGCGGTGATCTTTGGCGCGACCTTCGGGGTCAAAAAATTTCTGGAAGAAAATAAGCCCGAGGCGGAGAAAAAAGAGCGCGTGATTACCACCCCGGTGGTCAAAATTGTCATTGTCAAAAAGCAAGATCTTGAGTTTCCGCTTCAGAGCGAAGGGGTTGTTTTGACTCGTCGCGAGACCATCCTGTCCGCGCAAGTCGGAGGCCGGATCGTGGAAGTTCACCCCCAATTTGAGGTGGGGGCCACCTTCAAGAAAGATGAGGTGATCGCAAAGATTGACCGGCTCGACTACGAAGCGGCGGTTGCCCAGGTCAAGTCGACCCTTGCCGATGCCGAGCTTGCTGTTCTTCAGGAGAAGGCACGAGCTGAGCAGGCCGAACGGGATTGGAAGAAAATCGGCGATGGAAAGAAGGCTTCCGACCTGGTCTTGCGGATTCCATTTCTAAAAAGTGCCAAAGCCCGTGTTGCTGCGGCAAAAGCGGCGCTGGAGAAAGCGGTGAAGGATTTGGATCGAACCGTAATTCGAGCTCCCTTTGATTGTCGAATTCGATCAGTCTTGCTCAATTTGGGGGCTACGGTGGCTCCCGGAAGCCAGTTGGGCATGATCTACGATGCCGAAAATCTGATGGTTCGCCTTCCTTTCTCGATCGATGATTATGCTCAAATCCCCAAGGATCCCGGAATCAATCTTTCCGCGGCCGTGGGAGGAGAGACCTTTCAGTGGGCCGGAGAGGTGATGTGGGATTTGGGTGAGGTGGATCAAGCCACCGTGTCGGCCTATCTCCTCGCAAAAATTCTGCCCGGAAAAAATGCTCCGGAGCGTTTTCGATTACCGACACCGGGATTGTTCTTGAAGGCCCGCTTGACCGGTGCGACCCTGCCCAATGTGGTCAAGGTTCCGCGCTCTGCGGTTCGAGGCCGTGATCAGGTGGGAATCTTGAATGAAAAAGGCGAGTTGGAATTCCGAACTCTGACGATTGCACGGAGTAATCAGGAGTCTGTTTACGCCACGGATGGAATTTCGGATGGTGAGAAGGTGATTTTGACCAGGATCGAGTTGCCGGTCGAGGGGATGAAGCTGGCAGAATCCAAACCGGAGGAGCCAAGCGGAGAATAAGTCATGGAAAAGTTCATCAAGTGGTTTAGCCGCAATCATGTCGCGGCAAATTTCCTGATGCTGGCGGTTTTGCTGGCGGGCTTTACGGCATGGTTCCAGCTTCGGAAGGAAGTCTTTCCCGAGATCGCCTTCGACGGAGTGGTGGTCAGTGTTCCCTATCCCAATGCGACCCCGGAAGAGGTCACGAGCGGCGTGATCATTCCCATTGAAGAAGCCATTTCCGACGTCGATGGGATCAAGCGCGTCCGCTCGACGGCATCCCGTAATGTTGGTGCGATCACCGTGGAAGTTGAGACGGGCTTCAACACCCGTGATGTCATGGGAGATGTCCAGACCCGGGTCGATGCCATCGATAATTTTGCCGAGAAGGCCGAGGAGCCGGTTTTCGAAGAGATCATCGTGAATCGCCAGATCATCAGTCTTGCCATTACCGCTGATACGGATGAGGCCAGTCTTCGGGAGTATGCCGAAGAGATCCGTGACGGATTACTCAACTACGTGCCGCCGGTTCTGAAGACGAAGGAAGAGAAGGTTCAGGCGTTTTTTAAAGATCCGGGTCGGGTCATTCAGCGGGTTCTCAAAGGTCAACAAACGATCAAGAAGGTCGAACTCGCCTCGGTTCGCCCTTATGAGATCTCCATTGAGGTCTCCGAAGAGACCCTCCGGAAATATAATCTCACCTTACAGAAGGTCGCGGCAGCGGTGCGGAGTGCTTCACTTGATCTGCCCAGTGGTTCGGTGAAAACGAGCTCGGGAGAAGTCGTGGTCCGGGCGGTGGGTCGGAAATACCGGGGAGAGGAATTTCAAAAGATCGTGGTGAAGTCCCTGCCGGATGGCTCCGATTTGACACTCGGCCAACTTGCGGAAGTGATTGATGGTTTTGAAGACACGGAACTGGTTTCCACTTTCAATGGTCGCAAGGCGGTGGTCATCCATATCTTCCGGATTGCCGATCAGGACACCCTTGCGATTGCACGATTGGTGAAGGAGTATGTCGCGACGCTCGAGCATCGCGAGGGGGTTGGAATCGATGTCTGGAATGATGCCAGTGTCATTCTAAAAGGACGTCTGGATCTCCTCAAAAGTAATATCGGAATGGGATTGCTGCTGGTGTTGCTGGTCCTGACTCTTTTCCTCCGCCCCAGTCTCGCTTTTCTGGTGGCTTTGGGGATTCCGGTTTCCTTTGCGGGCGGGCTCTGGTTGATGCCGGATCTCGGGGTTTCCATGAACATGATTTCGGCTTTTGCCTTTATTCTTGTTCTGGGAATTGTGGTTGATGACGCCATCGTGGTGGGCGAAAATGTTTACACGCGGATTCAAGGAGGCGAGCACCCGCGCGAGGCAAGTTGGAAGGGGACCCATGAGGTCGGAGTGGTGGTGATTTTTGGAGTTCTGACGACGATGGCGGCTTTTACCCCCATGCTCGGGCTCAGCGGGGTGAGTGGGAAAATCTGGCCCAATATTCCGCTCGTGGTCATTCCGGTTCTTTTCTTTTCGCTCATTCAGTCAAAGTTCGTTTTGCCGGCACACCTGGCACTTCTAAAACCACATTCGGCCAAAAGGAGCACGAATCCCATCTTCCGATTGCAGGGAGCGATCGCGGATGGTTTGGAGCGGTTTGTGAAGTCGGTTTACTCTCCCTTTCTCGCCATTTGTTTGCGATTTAGATACATTGTTTGGGCAGGTTTTTTTGCCTTGGTCTCGGTTTCCGTGAGCTTGATTGCGACGGGATGGATTCCCTTCCAGTTCTTCCCCAAGGTTGAAGGTGAAATCCTTTCGGCAAAGCTTGAGATGCCTCTTGGTGCGCCATTTTCAGAAACGCAGAAAGTGGTTCGCGAGCTGGAGAAGGCCGCCTTCAAAATGGGCGCGGAAATTAAAGACAATGACGGAAATTCGATTGTTGTGAACGCTCTCGCCACAGCCGGGATGCAGCCTTTTCAGGCAGGCCTGGGACCGGTTGGTCCGTCGGGCGGAACCCACCTCGGGGAGGTGACTCTGGAGCTTGTGGCCGCGAAAAACCGGGACATATCCAGTGAAGACCTCAAAGCGAGATGGCAGAAAATGGTGGGGGAGATCCCCGGGATTGTTTCGCTCACTTTTAGGGCCGAGACGGCGGCGGGCGGAAATGCCATCGACATCAACCTGACCGGGCGTGACAGCCGGCAGTTGGAAGCGGCTGCGGCCTGGGCCACCGAGCGACTGCGGAATGACTACAAAGGGGTGGTTGATGTGTCCAACTCAGATCGTAAGGGGAGGGAGGAATTGATTGTGCGGGATCTGACTTCCAGAGGAAAAGCGCTGGGGTTCACCCTGGATCATGTCATGGGCCAGGTGCGGGATGCCTTTTACGGAAACGAAGTGCAGCGTCTCCAGCGTGGCCGCGACGAAGTTAAGGTGATGGTGCGCTATCCCCAGGCCGAGCGCGAATCATTGGTGAACTTTGAGACAATGAAATTGAGAACTCCAAAGGGGGATGAAGTGCCCTTGCTGGAAGTGATTGAGCCGGAATACGGACGTGGACCGGCGACGGTGACACGGGTGGATCGGTTTCGAACCATTAGTCTGGAGGGGGACGTGGATCTGGCAGGGGGATACAATTCGAACGAAATTGTCACCAGGTATACCGAGGAGGTTCTTGAGCAAATCGGGGAGAAGTTTCCCGGTGTGCGGTATCGTTTTGAAGGAGAGCAAAGCGATCAACGCGATAGTGTGAGGGAAATGGGTATCGGGTTCATCGGTGCGCTCCTGGTGATGTATGTCCTGATGGCAATTCCATTGAAGAGTTATGTGCAACCCCTCATCGTGATGAGTGTCATTCCATTTGGTTTGATCGGAGCGGTGGGTGGCCACATTTTGATGGGTCTCAATATGAGCATCATGTCAATGTGCGGGATTGTTGCGCTGGCGGGTGTGGTGGTGAACGATAGCCTGGTTTTGGTCGACTACGTGAACCGGCATCGGGACGATGGAAAGAGCATTATCGAGGCCGCCCGTAACGCGGGCGCGCGGCGTTTCCGCCCGATACTACTGACCTCGCTGACAACCTTTGTGGGTCTGATGCCGATGCTGCTGGAAGACGATATGCAGGCAAAGTTTCTCATCCCGATGGCGGTGTCTCTTGGCTTCGGAATCTTATTTGCGACCGGAATTACCTTGATTCTGGTGCCTTCTCTTTACGTGATTCTTGAGGATATTCGAAACTGTCCTGCAAAATTGAAATTGCTCATTGGAAAAAGAGTAAAGTAGGGGAGGGTTGATTAATGTTCCTTGAAGCTCTGGCGAGTGCCTTTCCCGAATCATCGTACACGCAGCCGGAGTGTTTTGATTTTTCCAGAAAAACGTCCTCTTACCGGAGTCTCAGCTCCCGGGGGCAGGGGATCATGGAAAAGATTCTGATGGGAGATTCCGGAATTGGGAAACGGCATTTTTGTGCTGATGAGCCGGCCTTGATGTTCGATGCGGGAGCCCAGGAGCTGAACGAGTATTTCGAGCGCGAAGCCCCGGCCCTGGCAATGTCGGCCTTGGAGAAAACGGGTGTGGATGCGAAGGAGATTGATGCTCTCATTATTTGCACCTGTACCGGATATCTTTGTCCGGGTGTGACCAGTCATGTGGCGGAGCAGATGGGGATGCGGGACGATGTTTTTCTTCAGGATATGGTGGGGCTCGGGTGTGGCGCGGCAATTCCCATGTTACGGGCGGCGGAAGGATTTTTGGCGGCAAACCCGGGCAAGAAAGTGGCAACGGTCGCGGTGGAGATCTGTTCCGCCGCTTTGTTTGTGAATGAAGAGCCCGGGGTGCTCATTAGCATGTGTCTATTCGGCGACGGAGCTTCGGCTGCGGTCTGGTCGGATGATCCGGGTGAAGGAAAGTGGCGGATTGGAAATTTTGACACGGTTCATGTTCCGGAGGAGCGGGAGAAGATTCGCTTCATTAATTCCGGAGGGAAGCTTGAGAACAAGCTGCATCGTGCCGTGCCCCGGCTGGCTGCCGAGGCGGTTGAAAGGCTTTGGATACGTCGGGCCAATGAACCCGACCAGATTTTGGCTCACACCGGCGGCCGTGATGTCATCGAGGCCCTGGAGAAAAAAATGGGATGGACCTTAAACGAGACCCGCAAGGTTCTCCATGATTCGGGCAACTGCTCCAGCCCGTGTGTTCTCTTTGCATTGGAGGAGCGGTTGAAGTCTTCGGAGGGAGATTCCCGTTATTGGATGACAAGTTTTGGGGCCGGATTTTCTGCGCATTCTTGTGAGATGTGGCGTTGACACAACCCTGTTGGGATATGACCGTCCCTCCGACATGACTAAACCAAAACGCCGGTTCGTTTCCGGCTTACTCAGTGGCGCTCTCGGTTTGACCGCGGTCGCGCAAGAACCAGCCGCCCCCGCGAAACCGGCGGAGCCTGCAAAACCAGCCGTCGATCTATTCAAGGCACCTGACAATGTTGGAGCAGCACCTGCTGACGCGGAGAAGACCGCATCCGGCCTTGCCTCCATCGTTCTGCAAAAAGGGACCGGGACCGAAAAGCCTTCTGCGACCGACACCGTCAAAGTTCATTACACCGGATGGACGGCATCGGACGGCAAGATGTTTGATAGTTCGCTTCAGCGCGGACAACCTGCAGAGTTTCCTCTGAACCAGGTGATCAAAGGTTGGACCGAAGGTTTGCAGCTGATGGTGAAGGGAGAGAAACGTCGTTTCTGGATTCCTTCCGAGCTTGCCTATGGCGATGAAGGTCGTGTGGCCGGTAATCTTACCTTTGATGTTGAGCTTCTCGATGTCGTTAAGGCTCCCGAGCCACCCAAGGCTCCAGCGAATCTCACCGCACCGGCCGATGCCAGGGCAACGGAATCCGGACTGAAATATAAAATCCTTACCGAAGGAGCAGGTGATACCACTCCGGGTCCCGAGGATCTGGTGGATGTTCAGTTTTCGGCCTGGAAGGCCAATGGTGAACTTATTTCGACTTCAGTGGGGCAGCCGCGTCCCGCACAGTTCAAGTTGGACGAGTTGTCGATCAAAGGCTGGGCCGAGGGGCTTCAGCTCATGAAAAAGGGGGAGAAGCGTCGCCTTTGGATCCCTGCTGCTCTTGCTTTTGGAGAGAAGCCACCGCAAGGGGCCCCGGAGGGAGACATCGTCATTGATGCCGAGCTTTTGGAGTTCCGTGCAATTCCCAAGCCACCGCCGGCACCGAAAGATCCAGGTGCGCCCAAAGATGTTGCGGCAGCTCCCGAGGGGTCTCCCAAGACCGAATCGGGAATCTCCTTCAAGGTCATCAAGGCCGGCGAAGGTGGAAAATCTCCGGGTGATGGCGATTTGCTCAAGATCAACTTCAGTGGCTGGGATGCCAATGGGGCGGCCATTGCTTCCAACAAAACCATGGGTGGACCAATGGGCCTGACCTTGGAAAAATCACCGATCGAAGGATGGGTGGAGATTCTGAAATCAATGAAGAAAGGCGAAAGCCGTCGTGTTTGGATTCCCGAAACCCTGACCAAGCCTGCCGGAACCGGTCAGGGTGCGTTGACTTTCGATCTCGAACTCGTTGATTTCAAGGCCGAGCCACCGGCTCCTGAAACACCTGCTGATGTTGCCGCACCTCCTGCGGACGCGTCCAAGACCAAGTCCGGACTCGCCTACAAGGTGCTTAAGAAGGGTACCGGAACGCGGAAGCCGATTGCCACGGATACGGTGAAAGTTCACTACGCGGGCTGGACCACGGATGGGAAAATCTTTGATAACTCGATCCAGCGTGACGAAATGTCCGAGTTTGCCTTGAACCGCGTGATCAAGGGGTGGACCGAAGGGCTTCAGCTCATGGTTGAGGGTGAAAAGACCCGCATGTGGATCCCGGTTGAACTGGCCTACATGAACCAGCCCGGACGTCCTGCCGGGATGCTCGTGTTCGATATCGAGCTCTTCGAAATCGTGACTCCCGAGGCTCCCAAAAAGATCGAAGCTGTCACTCCTCCAGTTCAGGTCAATCCTCCCAAGCCCAAAAAGATCGAGGCTGTCACTCCTCCAATTCAGGTTAATCCTCCCAAGCCCAAAGAGGAGAAGGCCGAAGGCAATAAAGAGGAATAGGCTCCGTCTTGTCTGACTTTCAACAACGGCCTGTTGCTTTCGTGCAGCAGGCCGTTTTTTCGATCCCGGCACGGCTGTGCGGACTGGTTTTGGCCTTGTTTCTTTCTTCTCCCTCAATTAGCACCAATCCCCCGCAGGTCCCCTCCGGCGGGAAAACACCTATGACCGCTCTTCGAAATCTGGTGACTCCCGAATGTGTCATTCTCGAACTCGCCGAGACGGACCATGAGGAGGTCGTGCTCGAAATGATCGGGCATCTTTGTAAGATTGGAAAAGTTCCTTCGGGCGACTGTTACTGTTACGGAAACGCGGTTTTGGAACGGGAATCGCACGTTGGGACCGGTCTGGGCTCGGGAGTGGCGATTCCTCACGCCCGCGTGAAGGGCTTGAAGGAAACCTTGGTGGTTTTCGGGAGATCGGTCGAAGGGGTGGATTTTGATTCTCCTGACAACGCGCCTTCACATTCAATTTTTCTGATGTTGGTTCCGGAGGAAAAGGCGGCACAACATCTGCAGATTCTCTCCAAACTGGCCAAGATTTTCGGACAATCCGAACTTCGGGATCAGCTTGGAAACGCCACTTCCACCGAGGCGATTTGCGAATTTTTTGCATCAGCAATTCCGTCTTGATTCTTATATTATGAATATTCCTGAAATTTTACGCGAGAAGGTTCTCGTTGCCCTAAAAGCCCTTGAAGTTGCTTTGCCTGATCCCGGCCGGATTCAGGTCTCCAAAGCGGCTGACCTGCGCTTTGGTGATTTCCAATGCAACGCTGCCATGATGCTGGCAAAGCCTGCCGGGAAGAATCCGCGTGATTTTGCGGCGGAGCTAATGGGGGAAATTTCGGCGGATGACCTTTGCGAAATCTCGATTGCGGGGCCTGGTTTTCTAAACTTCACGCTTAAGCCTGCAGCTTGGGCTGATTTGGCACGGAGCCAGTGGGCGTCGGATGACCTCGCAATTGACCAAGTGGAAAATCCGGAAACAATCGTGTTGGATTTCTCCGCACCAAATGTGGCCAAGCCCATGCACATAGGACACATTCGCTCGACCATTATTGGTGAATGTCTTTCCCGGGTGGCGACGAAAATTGGCCATAGGGTGATCAAGGACAACCACATCGGCGACTGGGGAACCCAGTTTGGAATGGTGACCTGGGCGTGGAAGAAGGGGGTGGATGAATCCCGGCTTGAGAAAGCGCCGCTGCAGGAACTTTTACGCCTCTACCGGATGGCTTCGGATGCTTCGAAGGAAGACGAAGCCATTAAGGCGCAATGTCGGGCCGAGTTAGTGAAGCTCCAACAGGGAGATTCCGAAAATAGGGCAATCTGGGATCAGTGTCTGGCTCTTTCACGGAAAGGGTTGGATCAGATTTATGATCGCCTCGATGTGAGCTTCGATCACTGGATGGGCGAGAGTGCCTATCACGAGGCTTTGGCTCCGTTGGTTGACAAACTGGTATCAGAGGGGTTCGCCCGTGAAAGTGACGGTGCGGTGTGCATTTTTTCGAGTGAAGACGTGAAGCCCAAAGCCGATCCATTTAAAATCAACCGTGATGGCGAGTGGCAGGATTTTCCCATGATTGTGAGGAAAAATGATGGTGCCTTCAATTATGCCACCACGGACCTTGCCACCGTTGAACATCGGGTCAATGAATGGAAAGCCGATCAAGTCTGGTATGTCGTCGATTTTCGGCAGGGCGGGCATTTCGCCCAGCTTTTTGATGCCTCGAAGCGTCTGGGCTATGATCAGGTCAATCTGGTGCACGTGGCGTTTGGAACGATCCTGGGGAAAGACGGCAAGCCCCTCAAAACACGGGCCGGCGATCTCCCCCAATTGGATGATGTTCTGAATGATGCGGTGAAGGCCGCCCGGATTGTGGTGGACGAAAAAAGCCGCCTTGATACGGACAACGAGAAGGCCGAATTGGCTGAGCTGATTGGCGTCAATTCAGTCAAGTTCACCGAACTCGCCCATCACCGGATGTCAGACTATGTCTTTGATCTTGATAAGATGGTGTCACTGGAAGGAGACACCGCGCCCTACTTGCTTTACAGCTATGTTCGATCCCGTTCCATCTTTAGAAAACTTGAAGGCGGGGTTGAGTTGAATGGTGATCAGCTTGTCCTCGCTGAAAAGGCCGAGATCCATCTGGTGCGGATGTTGAGTCGCTATAGCGATCAAATTCACCAGGTTCTTGAGGATTACCGGCCGAATCTCCTGGCGACCTACCTTCTTGAACTTGCGAGAGCGTTTCATTCGTTTTTCGAAGCCTGCCCTGTCTTGAAATCGGAAGGCCGGACCCGCGACAGTCGGTTGATCTTATGTGATCTCACTTCAAGGGTTCTCAAGGACGGACTTGAATTGCTTGCGATTCCGGTCCCCGAGCGGATGTGATTTATGAAAAAGCCGATTGTCATCAAAATTGGAACCGGTGTTCTTACGCGTGAGAATGGCACCCTTGACGGGGCCTCGCTTGTCCGTTTGGTGACAGCCGTTGCCGGGCTTAAGGCCTGCGGATTCTCGTGTGTCATGGTGTCATCAGGAGCAGTCGGTGCCGGAGTGAGCGCGTTGGCACTCAAATCCTACCCTGATGATGTCGAGACCCGCCAAGCCGCCGCGGCAATTGGTCAGGCACGTTTGATGCATCGGTATCAGACGCTTTTTGAACAATTCGGTTTTGACGTGGCCCAGCTTCTTCTTACAGGCTCCGACTTGCAGGATAATCGGGATCGCATTTCAGCAACGATGAAGAGATTGTTGCAAGAAGGGGATATTATTCCGATCGTGAACGAGAATGACTCGGTGGCGATTGAAGAACTCAGAGTCGGGGACAATGACATGCTGTCGGCCAGGGTTGCCGAATTGGTCGGAGCAACCACTCTCATCCTCTTGACGACGGTGGATGGTCTCTTGGATCAGGAAGACGCTTTGATTGAAAAGGTTTCCAATCTTGAGGATGTCACCAGTCTGATCCGCGAGGAGCGTGGCAAATTTTCCATCGGAGGAATGGCATCCAAGCTTCAAGCAGTGAAGTATGCCACTGAATCCGGGGTGGAGGTTCTCGTCGCCAACGGTAGGAATCCCGAGCAACTGGTTTCTCTCGTTGAGGGAAGCGGACGCTGCACGCGTTTTCCTGTCTAAGGAGGGACAAGCCTCCTCATTTTGATCGTCGGATATTTGAGCGGAAGGCTGGTGGAAAAGAAATGACCTGCCGGAATCAGCCAGGGGGGTCTGATAAAGATTGGTAACGCGCGATCGTTCGGAGTTTTCTGCGCTGCCAAATGATGGATCTGGAGATTTGTTTGAGCGGGCAAACTTGACCCTTCCTGTCTTCCCGGAGGCACGGCAGGATTTGGCAATGACGAAAGCTGAAAAGTCCTTCCTGTTTGATCTTCTCGAAACACCGAGCCCAACGGGATTTGAAATGCCCGGACAAAAAGTCTGGTCCAAGTATGTCGCCAACTATGCCGACTCGGTGGAGTGCGATGCTTACGGTTCGACGTGGGCCACGCTGAAGGGGCGCTCAAAGAAGGTCGTGATGCTTGAAGCCCACGCCGATGAGATTGGCTATATGATCAAGTACATTACCAAGGAAGGCTTTCTCTATTTGGACCGGGTGGGTGGAAGTGATTCTGCAACGGGGCGGGGCCGGCGTCTTCAGATCCTGGGAGATAAAGGAGTTGTCCAGGGAATCATCGGCAATACTGCGATTCATCTTCGCCGTGATGACCTCGTGAACGAGAAAGCTCCGAAGATTCACGAACTTTGGGTGGATGTGGGGGCATCGTCTCCCAAAGATGTTGAGAAGTTGGGGCTACGGGTCGGGCATCCTGCGGTCTATACCGATGGACCGGCTGATCTGGGCAAGGATCGACTGGTGAGTCGGGCCATTGATAATCGCATCGGTGGTTTCATGATTGCACAGGTGATGAAGAAGCTGGCCTCCGCCAAAGTCAAACCCGCTTTTACGGTGGTTTGTCTGAATGCCGTGCAAGAAGAGATTGGCGGATACGGCGCGATAATGGCAACCCATCGCCTCAAACCGGACGTTTGTATTTGCACCGATGTGACCCATGCGACGGATACTCCCGGCCTGAGTGCTCCGATGTACGGCCGGGTGGATTTGGGCGGAGGGCCATCAGTGACCCATGGATCGGCGAGCCATCCTTTGGTGGTTGATCGTCTTCTTGATGTGGCGAAGAAGAAAAAAATCACAATTCAACATGAAGCCTCCGGTCGTTTCACGGGAACTGACACCGATGGCATCTATATCTCCCGCGAGGGTGTGCCGAGTGCCCTGGTTTCTCTCCCGCTTCGCTGCATGCACTCGGTTGTTGAAATGGCGGCGTATTCGGATGTCGGGACCACGACTGATCTTATGGCGGGATTTGTCCAGAGTCTGGAAGTGAAGGACACTTTTCATCAAACTATCAAGTGAGCCGTTTTTTCGGGTGACTGATTTTTTGCAACTGCTCTAATAACCGCCATGAAACGACGTCGCGGAAGGAGAGGGGTTTGGTGGTGGTCCTGGCTTTTGGTCCTGGTGACCATCGGTGCCGTTGTCGGTGGGTTTTTATATGGCAAGAAGCGATGGGAGGATGCTCCCAAGGATTTCCAATCCGTCGCAACTCTTTCGTTTCATGTCCGGGATCCGTTTGTGCTTCCGGGAAAGGCCGCACTGGTTTCAATGAGCCGTATGGCCGATCCCAATGAGGCCGGGGTGCTGCGGGAGACCGAATCGGATGCTGCTTTGGCTCCGATCGTGACGGAATTTGACCTGACGAAGAAGTGGGAACTTGGAACCGCTGACGCCTTGTCCGAGTTACGAACCTCGTTGGAGTTGGAATTGGATCGGGAGAAGAATGAACTTTATGTCAGTGTGATTCGTCATGATCCGGAGGAGGCTGCGGAATTGGCGAATGCCGTGGCGAAAGCGATTATTCCGCGAATCAAGGAACTGGATGAAAAACGGAAAGTCGAAGGGCTTGCGAAGCAGGAATTGGAGCTCCAGCCGTTTCAAGACGAGGAATCGGAGTCCCGGGCCTCTTTGAAGAAGGTGTTGACTTCGAAGAATATCAAAATCGAGCTCACTCCCGGCGTGGATCTGGGCTCCTATCTCTTTGATGAGGAGATCCTTCCAGCCAAGCTGGAGTGGGATTCGGCAATTGAAAACCTATCGAGCGCACAAAGCGGGCAATCGGCCTATACGAATTACTGGAAAAAATCGGTTCGACCCTCTTTGATCACGACGAAGGCCGAGCCCGCTCCAAAATTCATCGGACCGGCGTTGCAGCCGGTTCAGGTCGAGTGGTCGCTTTACGGTCTTACGGCGGGTCTTGTGGTTGGGTCGCTTCTGATGCTGCTCTGCTGGAAGCTCTTTCCATAACAAAGACCTTGAATCATTCAGACACAGGCTTGTCTGACCGCCCATTGGGTGCGAGAGTCACGGGAATGCGTTGGATCCTTTTCACTTTTGTTCTTGGAACTTTTGGGGCCACCGGAGGTGAGCCGACAGAGGTGGCGTTGGAATTATTTAGAGAGCTCAAGTCGAAGGACGATCGAGCTCCGGCGCTTGAGAAGCTGGCGATTTCACCCTTCTGCGGCCCTGAAAAGCGGGAGGTTATCGATGACAATTGGAAAAAGAGGGCCTTGTGGGTAAAGTCCGGGGACTATGCCTTCTCCGCCGTTGGCGAAAAAGTTGATGGTGACCTCGCGGCGGTATTGATTGGTGCCAAGTCACCCAACGGTCCGGATTCAGTGGCGATTCTGTCGCTCGGAATGGTTCAACGCGACGGCCAATGGAAGGTCGCTCCTGTTGAGGGGACTTTTGAAAACGTGGGGCTTGGCTTTGGTGGCGGAATTAAGGCACGGATCCGGGGTCTTGAGGACTGGCTGGCTCGTGAACGGATTAGCGGGGTGGATCAGCTAAAGTCCGAAGAGGCGGAACGGTTTAGAAAAGAGATGGAAGGGGTTTTGGCTGCGGATCTTCTTAAGATGGAAGATCCCGAAGATGTCCTGAATCATTTTGTCAAGTGTGCGGAAGAGGGGAATGCGGACGCAATGTTGATTTGGCAGGGGATTCTGGAGCGGGACCAACTCCCCGAACGGAATTGGGAGCGATGTGTCCGGATGACACGGAAAGGAGTGAAAAACGAAGATGCCCGCTCGGTTTGGCGTCTTTTGACATCCCGCAAGGTGATGAAAGTGATTGTGGAAGGTCAGGGTGATGCCGAGGATGCCGATTATCTACTTTCGTTTCTATCCAGTTTTAAAACCGCCCCACGGAACAATAATTTAAATCCTGTCCGCTTCAGCATGACGATGACAAAAGGAGGTTGGCGTATCCAACTCCCGGCGTTTTTTGAGTATGCCGACGAGGACGTCCAGGTTTTCCGGTCGGCCCAGGGTCGAAATGATTGGGAGGATCGACGGAGTGCCCGTCAAATGGGTTCCGTTTTCGAAGAGGAGAATGATAAATTACGGTCACCTGATCCGGAGTCATTGCTGGCATCGGTGATTGAGGATCTGGGAAAGGAAGGTTTGGTCCCATTTCTCCAGCGTCACTTCCGCGAGGTGGAAAAGCTGGAAGACGATGAAGCTGAAGACGATGATCAGGATGACGAACAAGAAAAAATCATTCCCCTGGCTGTAAAGGGGGGTGATGATGAAATCGATGATCGTCGGATGGGGCGCTACGGAGAGGCCGTAAAGTGGTGGGCGGGGGCTTTGGAGAAGCACCAGACCCTGAAGGCTTCGGTGGCAAAGCTCTACAAAGATGAAAATCTGGCTCTAGGAGTTTTGTTTCTCAGTAATCATTCTGAAAGCTGGAAGCCCTCGTATCAAATGGTGTGGATGGCAAGGGAAGAAGAGGGTTGGATGATCTTACCCGGAACGAAGACGCCAATGGGGAATTCGATTGCTCCCGCTTTAGCCGGGATCCAAAAAAAGTTTGCCGAACAGTTTGCCAAAGATAGGGAGAAGATGGAGGAAGAGTATCTTGAAGGTGTCTTAAAAGTGGTGGGGATTGACGGTCAGGCAGGACCGGCTGCTTCCGAAGAGATGGCCCTTGCCCTGGTTAGGGAGTGGAGGTCCATCGCTGGAAAGGGGGGGCTGGTGGAGCTTCTCGAAAAGTCAGCGGTCCGCAAACTTCCGGAGAATCCTATCAATTTTCTCGGGGCAGTGGGTTCTGTCCTAAATGGAGCCAGTGCTGCGACCGTTCCTGATGAATTGATCGGAAACAAAGCCGTGGCCCGCTTCCGGGGTGTTTCAATGATGGTTGATGGAGGCAATGGTGTCGAAATGTCTTGTCCTCTCATAATCGTCATCTCGACGAAAGGTGGTTATCGTGTGCTGATCGATGTGGAGCTCCCGCTTGAAACCAACAAAGGATGGAAAATTCTTAACAGTGCCACGATGGATGACCTCAGGAAGGAGATGAATGCCGGGGATTATGCGGCCATCGAGGAACTTCGAAAGTGGCATCAGGAGATCTCCCGTCCTGTCTGGGAGAAGTGGGAACAGCAAAAATCAGCGGGCGAGAAGTAATGGAAGTTTCGGAGATTGTCTCCCGGTTGGAGGCCTCGGTACAGGAGGTCATGCTGGGACAAGAGGAGTCGGTGCGTCGTGTCCTTGCGACCATGGCCGCAGGAGGTCATGTTCTTCTGGAGGATGTTCCCGGGACCGGAAAAACCACGCTCGCCAAGGCGATTGCCGCCTCGGTTGGCGGCGGTGGATTTCAACGGATCCAATTCACTCCCGATCTTCTCCCTTCGGATATTCTTGGAGTGAGTGTCTTGGATTCGCGAACTTCCTCCTTTGAATTCCACAAGGGGCCGATCTTCACTGACATTCTGCTTGCCGACGAAGTGAATCGTGCTTCGCCCCGGACCCAGAGTGCCCTTCTTGAGGCGATGGCCGAAAAGCAGGTCACGGTGGAGGGGACGCGCTATGATTTGGGGGAGCTCTTCTTTGTCATTGCCACCCAGAATCCGGTGGAACTCCGGGGAACGTATCCATTGCCCGAGGCCCAAATGGATCGCTTTGCCTTTCAGTGTTCCCTTGGTTACGTCTCGGTCGACCAGGAAATGGAGATTCTAAATTCGCAGGAAAAAGCACACCCGCTCACTCGCGTGGAACCGGTTGTCAGTCGCGATGACCTGGTCCGCATTCGCCAGGCGGTGGCCCAGGTTACAATCACTCCGGCCCTTCAAGAATACCTGGTCAGACTTGTGGCCGCGACGCGCGGCCGATCGGGGGTCAAGCTCGCGGCCAGCCCCCGTGCTTCGCTGAGCCTTCTCCGGATTTCCCAGGCCCTCAGTCTGTTTGAGGGGCGGGATTTTGTGCTACCGGAAACGATTCAATCATTAGCTGCAGGCGTGATCGGTCACCGGCTTGTCCTTGAAGCCGATGCTCACTATGCGGGACGCACCGGTCAGTCGGTGGTCGCGGAAATCGTGCAGGAGTTGGCCGTGCCGGTTTAATCGATCATAAATTTGATTGCAGAAAAGATGCCGGCTACTGCGATGGAAAGAGCGCTGAGCCAAAGCACGAGATCGAATTTTTTGGAGGGCTTTAGCTCATCAGGCAACCAGCGGTAGCGCATGATCATGGCGGCAAAAACCACAATGAATAGAATGAGCATCGTCAGTGATCCCCCGACAATGACCATGAAGCCAGGTTTTCCGATCTTGAAGTAAAGCAGGGCCCAGATGATTGGAAAGACCACGGAAAGAAGGGCAATAGACTTTTTCCTTTGAGCGGCATCTTCGAAATTGATCCAGCCGAAGCGTCCAAAGGCGTCTGAGAAGAGACGGGTCCATGCCGCCAGTGCTGCGAGCAGGGTTGAAAGAAGAACAACCAGTGCTCCGATGAGGAATACCTTCTCAGCCCACGGTCCGAGAGTGTCGGTATACATTCTCGAGAGGACCGGCACGAGTTCCTCGCCCTCCGGTTTCAAGCCTTGCTCGTGCAAGATTGCTGCTCCGAGAAGATAAAAGAGCCCGGTCACGATGGTGTAACAAACCATGGAAAGCACAGCGTCGAGCTGCATCACTTTGATCCAACCTTTGGCCCGGGCGAGCCATGCTTCCCGGTCTTCGATTGGTTCGGGGCCAGTGTGGGAAGCATAGCCTTTTTCGATGAGCCAATAATTGTAGGCGAGGACTTCATCTCCCCCCACGCCGGTGATGCTGAAGGCGCCAAGTGCGATCAAAAGGACACCTGCCGGAAGCTGAAAGCCAAAGCCCGAACTGAAGTCACTCCATGAGATGGCGTAGGGCGTCCATTGTAGCGATATGAGTGAGAAGATTGTCAGGATGGTGAATAGCCCGATCATGATGATGGACCACTTTTCGATCGGGCCATATACGCCTCTTGAGACGACCGCGATAGTAAATGTAGCGGCGACCACTGTCCAAATGATCTGGCTGTGCTCGCCCAGACTATAGAGCTCGGTAAAGACCAGGGCGACTCCACCGATGATGCCGCCGACCTGAAGGTTCTTGAGTGACATGATTCCGAACCAGCCCCAAACGGCCCAGTTGGCTTTCCCAAATCTGGGGCCAGGGAGGTCGTTGAGCGCCTGCATCGAGGTTTTCCCCGAGTAGATCGTGAAGCGTCCAAATTCGATTTGCACCGCGACTTTCACCAGACAGGAAAAAAGAATGAGCCAGAGACAGATGAATCCTACTTCTGCTCCAAAGATGGTGGTTGCGATCAATTCACCCGATCCCACGATGGAGGCCGAAAGCACAAAGCCGGGGCCGAGGCGTTTTACGGTTCCTATGAAATCAGTGGGGGGCTCGACAACCTTATCCGGCGTTCTCAGGTAGGGGTTGGACATCGACCAACCATGGACTGAATGGGGGAGGAGGAGAATCTCGAAATGAGCGGAAGTCACTGACCTCCTGCCAGATGAGGAGCCGAGAAACGAATAAACCCGGGAGCGGGCTCTGAAAACACAAGGGTGTGGGCGCCATTGGCGCGAGAAGAGATCCCGGCCATCGGGGTCCACGAACCCTCTTGCAGATTCTCCGAGACTTCCATGATGAAGCGATCCCGCCAGTTCGATCGCCATGAAAGGGCCGGATAATTCAGCTTGAGAACAGGGGCCTTTGGTTTGCAGGCATTCCGAACGGCTCGAATCACGCCGGTGTCATTACAGGTGATCAGGAGATCGCCATTGCTGGCCAGATTGATGGCGCGAGGTTCGGCGATCCGGTCGGCTCCCCCCGTGCGGTGCTGGTTGTCGCCCGTCTGAATGTTCCCGCTGCCCGATCCGTTGACGAAGAGATGGATTCGTCGCCCCGCTCCGTCGTTCGCAGGTCCATTGTCGACCCACCAGACGTCACCTCCTTTTTGGGTGGCGACAAAAAAGGAACCATCAGGAAGAACCGCAATTCCCCGGACGCGATCCAATGAAACCGAGGTGGCCAGGGCTCCGCTGGTGGGGCTTCCAGAGGTCGAGCCATTTCCAGCGACGACGACCGGGGAACCCCCGGGAGCGATTTTGAAAACGCGATGATCTCCGGCGCTGGTTACGAAAAGAGAGCCGTGCGGGCCGAGGTCGAGATTACCCAATCCCCTGGCCCCGGGGTTGATCCCTGCCACCGTGGTGAATCCATTTTCAGCCGACCAACGCTTCACGTTTTGTTCGCTTGCTGAAACAAGTTCACCGCAAAAATAGACCTCGTCTCCAAATGGGGAGGCCACCAAGCCGCGCCCTGCTCCAAAACCAGCAGGATAGGTGAAGAGCGTTTTCATCATTCCTTCCCGGTCAACGATTCGGACTTTTTGGTTGCCGGTATCAAGAATGAGAAAACCACCGTCTGCGAGAACATGGAGTCCGTTTGGATTGGAGAGGTCTCCCGTGGTGGCGGAAATCGGAGCATCCGGCGCGTTTCCGGGCGAGTGGGTGCCGGCGACGGTGGTGATTTGAGAGCCGTCCGCGCTGACGCGAAGCACGCTGTGCGATTCCTTATCAACGATGTAGACCCGGCCGTAGGCATCGGTCCCGCAGTCATGGGGATTGGAGAGTTCCACCAGTTTGGGGTTGCCCCCTTCAAAACCGGCCTGCCAGAAATTTCCGTCCTCCTGATTCCCCAATCCGGCGACGGTCCGCAGGGTTGTGTAGCGTTCAAGAACACCCAATTCTGAAGCGGGAATCCCATGTAAGATGCTCATGGATAGAAAGAGAGCTTTCCAAAAAATTTCCATATTTTACTTTATTCGAATATGTTTCGTAAGCCAGAAGAAATGTGTTTTTCACCCCCCCCCCAGTGAAAAAAAGCCAAAAAATAAACGAGGTCATTCAGAAAAACAGGATGGATGTTTCAGAGATCCTGAGAGCTTTCTTCGGAATGTCTCCTCAAAGGATAGAAAGGGAAATCGACGATCTTGAGTCAAAGGTGAGTCAGTTCAGATCACTTGAAAGAGAATTTGGACGGGTCACATGGCCGGCTGCGGGTGCCTTGGCGGAATCATTTCATCGTCGTCTTCTCCTAGGAAAAAAGGTCACTTTAAAATCTCAATTGCCTCCTGATTTGATTCTATTTTCGGCCACTGTTTCAGCCCACCGGATTGCCGAACTCTCCTGCAGTGTCGCAACGGACAGGGGGCGGCTTTCCGAATTGGCCGGACTTTTTGAGATCCTCGAAGAAACGGGGGCATTTGACGACGGGGCCCCGGATGTCTTGTTAAGCAATGAGCTTCTTGAAAAAATCCACGATTCGGTGTTTCTCGAAATCCTGCGCCGTTACGATCTGAACGGGTGTGGACGAATCTTCGAAGAAGATCGCCCTCTTTATGAAATGCGATTCGAGGTTGGGCGTCGTTTGGCTGATGGCAGCTTATTCGGTTGCTCCGATCATGAGAACACGGTCTCAAGTTTTCGGGACCTTTATGGACCGAAGCTTGTGAAGGAATTTCTTGGGCGTCTCAAACGCCATGCCCGGATATCCTAGAGGAAGAAGCGGTCGTCGAGGGGGTTTTCTCCGCGGGTGTGGGTGGCTTCTCCATTCGCAGCGAGATGCACCAGAGCGTGGAAGACATCCTCGGGATCGCAGCTAATTGCGGTGGCAACATCAACCGCGCTCTTGTGATCCGCGGTGAGATGACCCCGAACTTTGTTGAGCATATCAAGAAATTCCGTGGCGGCAGCCTTGCCTGCTTCAACGCCAGGCTGGTGATAGGCATTGATGTTCACGAGGGAGGCATAAAAGGTGACGGTTCGCTCAAAAAGGGCGATGAGGTGACCCAGAGTGCGAGGCGTGACTTTCTCAATGGAAATGAGCGCGGAGTGGCGGCCATTCTCATATAGAGCACTGCGGGTTCCCCGGAGGAATCCCTGGAGATAATCAGCGGAGGTGTTTTCTCCCTCCACCGTGATGGAGTCGCCATCACGGCCCTTGCGGACTTCGATAAAGGTGGCGAAGAAATTGTGTAAACCATCGCGCAGTTGCTGGACGTAGGCGTGCTGGTCGGTGGATCCCTTGTTACCGTAGACAGCGAGGCCCTGGTTGACTGTCCTGCCATCGAGGTCCTCGGCTTTGCCGAGTGACTCCATGATGAGTTGCTGGAGATATTTGGAGAAAAGGACAAGCGAGTCTTTGTAAGGAAGCACGACCATGTCGCGCTCGCCCCTGCCGCCGCCTTCGTGATGCCACGCGAGGGCCAGTCTCATCGCGGCGTTGTTTTTGACGTCGGTTGAACGGGTCTTCTCGTCCATTTCCTTGGCTCCGGCCAGCATCTCTTCAAAATCAATGTCTTGAAGGGCCATGGGAACGAGGCCGACGGTGGAAAGGATCGAAGTGCGACCGCCCACCCAATCTTCCATCGGGAAGGTCGTGATGAAGCCCGCTTCCCGTGCAAAGTGATCGAGCTTGGAATCTTCGCCGGTGACCGCAATGGCGTGCTTGGCGAAATCGAGTCCCGCTTCCTCGTAGGCGTGCTTGGCTTCCAGCATTCCGTTGCGGGTTTCGGGAGTTCCCCCGGACTTTGAAATGACCACCGCAAGGGTTTTGTCGAGATCCCTGCCAATCGCGGCCAAATCGCGATCCATGCCGTCGGGGTCGGTGTTGTCGAAGAAGTAAGGTTGGATTTCGTCGATCTGACCAAGGGCGTCATTGATGAGCTGGGGGCCCAGAGCAGAGCCTCCAATTCCAATGATGAGAATGTTTTTGAAAACCCCGCCGGACGGAGGTGCAATCTCTCCGGTAGGAATCATGGAGGCAAACTCTTTGATCGCGGCGATGGGCCCGGTGATCTGCTTGCGGATCTTATCGTTCGGAGCGAGGTCGGGATTGCGCAGCCAATAGTGCCCCACCATGCGGCCTTCATCGGGGTTGGCGATCCCACCGGCTTCCAGCTTGGCGAGATCAGCGAAGGCTTTCGCGATTTTCGGCGCCATTTTCTCCGTGAAATCATCCACAAGATCCATGCGGGAGAGATCGAGACCGAATCCCAGATCAGAGTAGCGGAGGAGAGTGTCGGAATATTTTTCGAAGGTCATGGTCTAGTAGCTAAGAATGGAATGGACGTCGGGGTGCGCCAGAGCATCGCGGCCATTGATGTCGGTGAGTTCGATCAAAAAGGAAATCCCTACGATGTCGGCGTCGAGAGCCTTGAGGAGCTTGATGGCAGCAGCGGCCGTGCCACCGGTGGCGAGGAGGTCGTCCACGAGGAGGATTTTCTCACCGGGCTTCACGGCGTCGGCGTGAATTTCAACGATATCTTCGCCATATTCCAGGCTGTAGGCCATTTGATGGGTGGTCCAGGGGAGCTTGCCCTTCTTGCGCACGGGGACAAAGCCCGCTCCCAGAATATGGGCAACACCGGCGGCAAAGATGAAGCCGCGGGCATCAATCCCGACAACCTTGTCGATCTTTTCACCATTTGCGGTCTCAGCGAGCAACTCCAGCGAGGTTTTGAAGAGATCGGGATCTCCGAGGATGGGAGTGATGTCTTTGAAAAGGATTCCCGGTTTAGGAAAATCGGGAACGTCACGGATGGCGGCGTCTAAATCAGCGGCAGTTGGCATGGCGGGAGTCTAGGCGAAAAACGTGCGAGGGAAACCCCTCATCGCCCAAATCTTATTCTCAACTTGCCATTCCCACCCCGCACCCCGACAGGAGCCAAAAGTTCCCGCGTTTGGTTCCCTCAACCAAGTCGGATTCAAAATTGAGCGTTGGGCGTTCTTCACCCCCCCCAACCAAGCATTCACAATTCGGGATTGGGCGTTCATCATTCGCCGTTCAATTCCGGCATCCCGTGGACTCGTGACGCCCAGTCCGTTTGACCCGATCGCGACGTGGAGATAGATCTCGGTCGTCGTCAAATTGGCTGCCGAAGGGAGCCTTTCCCCAGGCCCTCCGTAGTTGGTATGGTCGCGAATGTTCAACAATGGGGATGAAGTGAGACGGCGGGAAACTTACGAGATGGATTCTTGATTGATCGCCGCCGCTGCTTATCCTAACTCTTGCTAAAAAACACTTCCCGAAAAAACGGCTCTTCGTAGCTTCACAAATAAAATCACTTCTAATAAAACGACCAGATACACGAAATTTTCCCTGATTTTGGTTGCGACTTTAATTGTCGGGGGAGCGACGAAGTCTTGGATTGAGAATCCCCGAAGATCTAG
>CALFSW010000502.1 GCA_937916505.1 uncultured Verrucomicrobiales bacterium
CCGGCGGTGGGATTAATGCGACCTCCGACAAGGCGCGGATCACTGCCATCGAGAGTGTAGTAAATGGAGCCGGTCGAAGCGGTCACCATGAGATCGTGTCCGGTGGGCACGACGCCTCCATGCTGTGAATAGATCGGAGCATCGAGGGAAGGATAGAGATTGCGGGATCTCAGTTCCCGGATGATCGAACGACTGTCGCTTTCATCGTGCAGGATGGGAATGTAATGCCGGGTCACGACATCCCGCTCAACCAACCAATGTTGTTCGCGGGTGAAGTAAATCGGGTCGTTGATCGTCGGCGGATAGTAGTCGGCATCAATATTGTTCGAGGAGCCGGCGGTATTTCCATAGGGAGTATTGTCCTGGGTATCCCCCCAGCGGGCCGACTCGGCAACGATGGCTTTGTCGATCTCATTTGAAATGTCCATGAACCGCGCGACCGATCTGCTTTCACTCAGTTCTCCGCCATTGAACATGTGCTTGTGAACCCGGTCCGCGAAGAGGAGGCGGAATTCATCATTGAGACGAAGGCGCTGGAAAGGAGCACCTGCTCCGGATGAACTGTTATAGCGATTCCAGCTGAACTTATCCAAGGCGATCTCCTGATCCCAAACTTGATACCGGAATTTTCCGTCGCCACTGATTTCATTGACCGCCGAATATCCGTTCTTTGTCGGCCAGTCTTCCGCATCGGCGTAGAAATGGAGGAGCATATAGTCGATGTAGTTTTCGAAATCGAGGTAGTCTTTCGCCTGCTCATAAACAGCATTGTCCGTGATGCTGCCGTTCAGAATGCCCATCATGGCATTCCAACGGGGACCTGCACTGGAGACAACCTGATCTTTGTTCACCTTCCAGTCCTCCTTCTCGCCACCGAGGTGCTCGGCATACCAGTCGTCCTCGATGCGCTCGGTGAGGTTGTGAACGCCAAAGTAGAGACCGTTGTAGTAGAGGTGGACGAAGTTCCCGTGACCGCTGGCGTGCCCCATGTCGGTCATGCTGTCCTTCATCCAGACATCGCGGGTGTATTGGGAGTCATTGGGCCGGTAGCGGCTGCTGCTCCAAGTGTTCAAGGCCCATGAGTCTGTGAAACAGGCCCGCAGGACCAGTTTGTTGAACTCGTCGACATCTGATTCCGGGAAGAGGGGATACTCCAGTTTGGGAATGCCCACTGTTGAGCTGAAGGTCAGCCGCATTGAGTGCTTCTGCATTCGGTACGGCGTGCGGCTGGAGTTACCCTGCGTCTCAATCTTGCAGTCCTCCTGGAAACCGGTGGTGCCATCGGGCAGGATGTATTCGATCGAGCATTCCCGTTCAAAGCGGCCTCTTGGGTTTGTGAGAACGCCGCCGGTTCCGCCGGTGATGTCAGCCTGATTCATCGAAATGGCGACGGTGGGAATATCGAGTAAGGCTTCCTGTACGGTATAAACACCGAGTCCGTTGGCATCGTTCACCACACGCGGGTCCATTTCATAGTCGGAGGCGACGTTTTGCCCAACCTGGCTGTCAAAGCCCCAGTCGGAGGGCCATCCCGGAGGATCGGTGGGTTGTTGAACGACATCCTCAATGAAGATGTAGGTGTGGGTGTCGATGTTTGTGGGCAGCCAGTTGCTGAAAGCGGCGATGGCGCGTACGGTGCTGGTCGTACTAATGGTAATCGGCCCCGAGTAAATCAAGCCGGACGAGGGCGTTGGCTTCGAACCATCCAGAGTGTAGCGAATGGTGGCTCCGGGGGTGTCCGAGGTGATCACCAGATTAAAGGGATCGGTGTGGAATCCGCGATCGGTGAGGAAATTGGTGTCCTTTACCACCCCCGGATAGGCCGAGGCGCTGTTGACGGAGCCGGGAGTGGTGCTCTGAAAGAAGACCGGAGTGCCTCCTCCCGGGGGCACGCCATACGAGGTGTCGGTGAACTGTTCGGGAAAGGTGGGCGTGAAACGATCATCCACCGTCAAGCCATCCGGGCGGACAATGGCGAGGTATTCCCCGTTGCTTCCCAGACTAAAGTTGGTGTGGGCTTTTCCGCTTGGATCAACGGTGTTTTTTCCTGAAGTAAAGACGATGAGGTATCCCTGCGCGGCGATCCTGACTGCCGGGAAATTCCACTTTGCGGGAATGCCTGAATTGTCGGTGAGGTAATAACCGTCAAGATTCACCGTGACGGTGTTCGGATTGTAGATTTCAATCCAGTCTTCCCTCTTTCCGAATCCATCGGCGATGTCGGTCACGTTTCGGGTTAGGATTTCGTTGAGCCGGAGCGGGAGAAGAGTGTTTGGAAAATCACTTCCGTTGGTGGGATCGGTGCCTTCCGAGAGTTCGAGCGCATCATTGAAGCCGTCGCCATCGGTATCGGCGAGATTAGGGTTGGTCACAAAACCACCGGCTCCGGTGATCTCATCGGCGTCACTCAAGCCTTCGCCATCGGAATCAGCGAGAAGGGGATTGGTCCCGGTGTCGGAGGAGCTGATGAAGGTCCTGGTGTTCGTTTCGACGCTATCCAGGAGACTGTCGCCATCGGTATCGGATAGAATGGGACTGGTCCCTGCCGCCTGTTCCTGCACATTCAAGAGGGCGTCCGAATCATTGTCTCCGGAACCCGTGGCGGCGGCCAGATTGGCAAAGTAAGACAGCTCCCAATCATCATCGAGGCCGTCACGGTCGGAATCATTGACCATTTCGATGACCAAACTCTCCTCGTAAAAAGCTCCCAAGGCATCGGTCGTTCGAATTCTCACCGAAAGCAATGTGCCTCCTGCAAAGGTGCTCAGATCACGGTCCGTGATCAAGGTGCTTCCACTGATGTCGAATTGTGAGTTGGAAGTGTCCCCCGCTCCGGCCACAAGAGTGTAGGTGAAGGTATCGGCCGCCGTAGGATCGGTGGTGGAGAAGGCCCCTACCGTGCTTCCAATAACCGCGGTTTTTGCCACGACGGTGCTCGATAGCGCCAGATCCGTAGGTCCGTCAGTGGAAACAGGATCGCCGATCTCGAGTCCATTGATGAAGACATTGTGCGAGGTGTTTGGGTTCGTTGCCGTGACAATCCCGGTCAGGGTGACCGCGCCGCTACCATTGGTGGTGACGTTGAGGGTGATGACATTATTTGCTAGAGTCGCCGGTTGACTGGTAAAAGTGAGCCGTTGCGTGGTCGAACCTCCACCGCTCCAGTCGGCCGCTCTGCCTCCTCCTGAACCGGAATCATATCCCCAGATCTTCACGGGATACCCGGTGTTTGGTTGCAGGCCTGTGAACACCAGATTCAGCCCTGTCCCGGGAGCACTCGAAAAACTTCCGTTGGCAAAAAGAAAGTCGCGCCACATCGAAGCTTCAGCTCCGCCGCCATTGCTACTACCACGATCCCGGTCATCCAGGGTCACACCGCCAATGGGATCGACATCAAGGCCGATGCTTCCGAAGTTCTTCGACCATGAATCGCCCAGATCATTGTCGCCGGAAGCAAGCGACTGCCACCCGCTTTGGTTGATCCCGCTGTCGTTGAAGTCAACGCGCAGGGTTTGGCCAATAACCGGGGTGACCAGGAGGCCGAAAGCGAGAAAGCAATTGATACTGAGGGACAAAGACATGAAGAGGTAAAAAGTTACACGCTGGAAACGGCCACTCAACTTTTAAAGTTTGCCGCCTCTTTTTCCTGACATTTGCCCCCGCTTTTTGCGATAACGCGAAGATGAAGTGCTTTCTTTCTGCCGTTCTGGTGATGATCTCTCCGGTGGTGGCCCAATGCCCGGCGAATTCCGCTCCTCATTTTGACTGTGTTTCGGCAGGAGGGAACACCCAGATCACTCTTTTCGCGGAGGCCGAATTGAGCTGGGACCGTTTCAATATTCCCGCGACCGGCTCGTTGGATATCACCAGCGCGGGAGGACTTTTTTCCAGTCGCCATCTCGTCACCGGATTGAGTCCGGCCATCATCGCCGGGCCCATCACCGCTGATGGTCCCTTTACCCTGGTGACCCCGGGAATAAATATCAGCCCGCAGGGGAGCATCACCGCACCGTCCATTACCTTGAGCGCCCTACCGGCATTGGATGGCTCGACTTATCAGGGAACGACGCGTGCCCGTCAGTTGATCAACAGCGGCACCCTCATCGCCACTTCGGGCGATCTCTCCCTTCTTGGCTATCAAATCACCAACAACGGCAGCCTTTCGGCACCCTCGGGAAAAATCACTCTGATTTCCACCGGTTCGGAAAAAATCACCGGCCCGGATTTTCAACGGACTCCGGGTCCTGTGCCCCCCGGAACGCGTGCCCGTGCCACCAACCGGGGACAAATCGAAGCCCCCGTTATCGAAATCTACTCCGAGGGCTTTATTCAGAACGGCGGACGTATTGCTGGAAATCAGGTGACGCTGGAGGCTCAAGGCATTGCCCACAACAACACTCCCGGTTCGGAGATTGTGACCCCCAATCTCACCTTGATCCCCAATGTTCTTCTCGACGGCCCCGTCTTCAACCCCAACGAAGGCAACAATCCCGGCGGCATCTCCACCACCCTTGGACTTCCGGATCTCGCCAGCGGGTCTTTTTCCTCAAAGAAGAAAACCAAGCTTCTCCCCACCCAGTTTTCCTCTTCCACCGTGAACCGCTCCCGCGTTCCTTCCGCGATTTCCAAACGCCCAAAGAACGGATCAAGCACCCGGCTTGCCACCCGCGGCAGCGCCAGGAAAAAGACCATCGCCAAAAAGCGCTCCTTCTTTGGCGTCGTGACCTCCAAATGAAGTAAGCCGCCATCGTGCTGACATGGCAGGCATTTCCGGCCATGACAAAAAGGTGCGGGATCGCGTGGTTGAAGAGCATCTCCTCCCCTTCAGGCGGGCCACTAAACAAGGTTTTGCAAAACGTCACGGGGGAACTTGAAACGTTTTCCCTCCAGGTTCACCCCAATCACGGGATATTTGGGATTACGGGGCTTCAAAGCGACCAGTCGATAGGGCTTCCCCTGGCTCACAAAAGGACGTTGGTAATCCTGCAGGCCCAGCCCAAAGAGCCCGGCATGTTCCTCAAAAGCCCGCTCCGCCGGGTCACGACCATCGACCGGCCCGGGGACGAAACGCATCGCGAGGTCGAGGTTCCGTTCCCTGAAACTCCCCTTCACCTGTTCCGTCTGAATGCCCCATTTTGCTCCAACGGCTTTCACCGCCTCCATCACCTCAGCCTGAAATTCCCGCACGACATTGCGGTCAAATTCTTCCAAAGCTCCCGGCGGATAAAGCTTTGGGTTCAAGCGATAAACCATCTTCCCGTATGTTTCTGCTTTGCGCCCCCGCATCCACATTTGCGAGGGATCACGCGATGGCTTCCGCTGGTAGGTCGCGAAAACCTCTCCCGTTTCCGCATAGCAAAGGGCCCACGGCAATTCCGGTTGAATCACCTCATCGTCATAACAGCGATCCGGTCTCGCCCCGATGCGCACACAAATCTCCTGCCAACGTCCATCGTGCCCGCATGGCTCCTTGTGAATCTCCCAGGTCAGCGCATGGGCAATCTCATGAAGAATGGTATCGAGTACTTCCTCTGTGGAATTCAAGGAGACCAGCGGACGGCTCAGCGAAATTTGCTTCGGTCCCATTCGGCAAACCCCAAAGCGCTTTTTGGCATCATCAAGTTTCGCACTCCATCCGAGGTCGACGAGCCCGTGCGCACCCATCTCCTGCTTGAGTAAATCGAAGGCTTCTTTGAGGTCCATGAAACTTTAAAATCGGTATCCACGACCAAGATGGAGTCATTGAAACCAAAATTCAAATCATGACTCATTCGACCT
The DNA here is from genome assembly GCA_937916505.1 of uncultured Verrucomicrobiales bacterium. Classification (GTDB taxonomy): domain Bacteria; phylum Verrucomicrobiota; class Verrucomicrobiia; order Verrucomicrobiales; family Akkermansiaceae; genus SW10. Next base: position 5,779 of record CALFSW010000502.1, read on the forward strand.
GCATCCAGGGCCGATACTGCTGGATGGCATCTACCTTCCGGCGCAGGAAGGGTTTTGAAGACGAGCCCATCCTCGGTGAACCCCAAACACTTCGCCGATCAAGAACCACGCCTGCAGTTGGCTGGAGATCATGACGAGCCAGGCCATCTTTTCGCGATAGGGTTAAATAGTGCGGGAAAATAAATGAAAATTGGAATAAGAGAGGAAATCCCGGGGGAAATTAATCGTGTCTGCAACGGTCAAATCGCTCCAAGTTAAGTCTTGCATGGCCGTAATCAGGCAGCCCACGATTCTGGCCGGAGATGGGTTTGGATTGCCTGATGATTTTCCCTGCGACGCTCCCGAGGCTGAAGGGATTTCCGATCAAGATGGACTCGTTTTTGGCTTCATCGAGGCAGGGCGTCACCGCATTCTCCCGGCATGCCAGCTCCCAAGTGTCCAGTGTGTGCCCGTTCCCGGGGACGGCGTGATTGTCTTCTCTATGGAGGTGAGCAAATCTGTTCCCTTTGTTGTGCCAAAATCAGGTGTGAAGAAACCTGCTCGGACTGCCGGCATTTCGTGGCAACCCGGCACCACGAGACCAAAAAGCTGAAAAAGGAAAGTCCTCCCTTTCCTATTTGAGCTCAATTCCGATCTCGAAGCAGCCATCGATCAGGCTTTGATCAAGCTGGAAAATGGTAAGACCGAGGAGGCCACCACTCGGATCGACGGCCTTCTTGAGAAACACCCCCACTATCCAACCGTTCAATATGCCAAGGGATGTCTCTGCGCTCAGCAAGGCGACCCGGCTGCGAGTATTCCGTTTTTCGAAGATGCGGTCCGGATCAATCCCTATTTTTTGGAGGCTTGGGCAAACTTGAGCCTCGCTGCAAGTCAGGTTTTAAAATTATCCCGGGCTGCCGAGGCCGCCCGAGAGGTCATCGAACTTGATCAACCGGGTTCGCCAATCTCCGCTCAAGCCAAAAGTTTGCTGACTGACTTGAACCGCTTTGCCCGCGAGGGAGGTGTTTCACTGAAAAATTTTCTGGAAGCATCGGTGGTTTTTGATGAAGCCTTCGATCTGATGGATCAGGGGGATTTTGAAGGTGCGAGAAAGGGTTTTTAAAAGTCGTATGTCCTCAATCCAAACGTTGCCGCCACGCTCGGAAACTTGGGTTTGTGCCACACCTATCTTGGCGAAAAATCCCGTGCATTGGAAGCGCTCGATAAAGCCCTGGAGGTGGACCCAAAATACAAAACGGCCCAAACGAACCGGGCTGCAATTGAAAAGTTGGAAGAGAATGAGGAGCTAGAAGGTGAGTTTAAGACGATCAACGATTATGTCGGGAAACATCGCCCAAAACGGTAGGTCGGGCTTCGCGGCGGAGACCGTGTCTTACTCTCGAGCAGGCAGACCAAGGGCACTTCGAATGCTGAGTTCAAGTCAGCGGTGGGATTGGGACCGGATGGTGAGGATTGATCGGAATTCAAGGCATCGTGACCTTCTCTTCCTTCAGCAGATCAAAAGCCTCTTCTAAATCCATGACACTTTTTTGAGAAAACTTGAAATTGGGACAGCGGAACCATGATGGAGTGGGTGAACCCAAAACTCAATTCATGAAATCAACCATCAAACTTCTTCCCTGCGCTCTCCTCACCGCAATTGCAGGAAGCCTCCTCATCTTATGCCGCAAGCGCGCTTGCAGGCGTGGGTAGACGATTTTCGAGGCGTGCCATGAACAAGCTCGATTGTTCATTGCGCGTCAGCGGAGCAGGGGGCAATCTTCACGCGATGGCCGACCTCTCCCACCTTGATGACTCCAACCAGCCCCGCATGGTTGATGTCTCCGCGAAAGCCGAAACCGTCCGGGTGGCAACGGCGACCTGCCTGGTGAAACTCGGACACGACCTCATCTCGCAAATGGATAATGGCGAACTTCGAAATAAAAAAGGCCCGGTTCTCCACACCGCGATTCTTGCCGGGATTTGCGGGACTAAAAAGACCTCCGACCTCATCCCCCTGTGTCATCCGCTTCCCCTTGACTCAGCAAAAATCGAGATCACTCCGCACGATGACGAGACTCTCCTCGTCACCGCCACCGCCAAGACCACTTCGCGCACCGGTGTGGAAATGGAAGCCCTCACCGGAGCCTCCGTGGCCGCCCTCACTCTCTATGACATGTGCAAGGCCGCCAACCCGGCCATCGTCATCTCTGATCTCAAACTCGCCAAAAAGACCGGCGGAAAGTCCGACTACCAGGCATGAAAGCTCTCATCCTCACCGGCGGAAAATCATCCCGAATGGGGCAGGATAAAGCCTCCCTCAAAATTGGGGGAGTCACCCAATTGGAGCGAATCCAGTCCATCATCCGCCCCTTGACCGAAGACATCCATCTTTCGGTCGCCCATGGTGATTCATCGGCGCGCGCTCTCCCAACCCTCCCTGATCTGGAGCCTTCTCCCGGCCCTCTCGGTGGATTGCAGGCCGCCTTTCACCACGACCCTGATTCCAGCTGGCTTATTATCGCCTGCGATCTTCCCCTGATTCAGCAGTCCGATCTCCAGTCGCTGGTTGATCATCACGATGGAAACACGGATGCCACCTGTTTTCTGAATCCCCTCGACAATCAGCCCGAGCCTCTTTGCGCCCTCTACTCGCCCTCAGCCGCTTCGAAACTCGCGGAGATCCTCGAAAAAAACCAACGATGTGCGCGCCGCTTTTTGGCCGCCCTCGATCGCACTGATCTCAATCCTTCCGACTCTCGCGCCCTCCTCAATCTCAACCGGCCCGAGCATCTTGTCGAACTCGAGCACCTTCATCAGCACGGCGCGGTTGAAAAGGAGGTCACGGTCGAATATTTCGCCAAGCTGAGCCAGGAAGCCGGAACCGAATCCGAGATTCTTCGTACTTCCGCCGCCACCCTCGCCGGGCTCTGGGAAGAGCTCCGTTTAAAGCATCATTTTTCACTTGATCTCCCGCACGTGAACCCCGCCGTTGATAACGAATTCTCCGACTGGACGGATCTTCTTTCCCCGGGACAAACCATCGCCTTCATGCCCCCTTTCGCCGGAGGCTAAACCGTCATGTTTTCCATTCAAGACACCGCCCTCGACATCACCGCCCTCCGTGAGGAAATGCAGGATTCTTCCTGTGGAGCTCTCGTCGTTTTTGAAGGCCTCGTCCGCAATCATCACGAAGGCCGCGACGTCACCCAACTCCGCTACACCCACCATCCCGTTCTCGCGCAAAAGGAAGGGGAACGCATTCTCGCCGAAACGATGGAGAAATTTTCCATCACCAA
>CALFSW010000503.1 GCA_937916505.1 uncultured Verrucomicrobiales bacterium
GCTCGGGGTTCGGGAATCAGTGGTTCGGGAGGGAGGTGCCGGGGGAAGGGGAGGACTCCACCGGTGCGGGTGCGGTTTTTTTGGTGGGTTTGAGAATCTGTAATGTGAGCCTTGGGAAAAAATGAACGGCTTTACCTGCGGGGGCTGCGGGGGCTGTTTTCTTAGTTCTTTTAGATTTTTTTTTAAGAACAGAGACACAACAGGAGCAGAGCTCAAAACTAGCCCCCGCAACCCCCGCAACCCCCGCAGATGTAACCCGATTCCCGAATCATGTCGCCGGATTCGGGATAAGTGGTTCGGTGGAAAGCCAGATTGATGAGAGCTGTGATCGCGGATATCTTCCAAGGCCGAACGCTCACCGGAAGCCAACTTGATAAGGTGAATTTTAGCAAGCACCCCTCGCATTATGCGACAAGAAATATGGCACAAGTTGGAAATTTTAAAATAGGAATCATCCTAAGATGAACGGAGAATCAGGGATATCATTGACAAGCGGCGTGCTACTTTCTGGAATACGGTCGATATGAAAGTAATCCCATTTTTGGCGGCTTTGCCCCTGATTTCGACTTCTCTCTTCGGTCAAGCGGCGGTGGACCAGAAGGAATATGTTCTTGCGAACAAAGAGGTGACTCTTCCGGTTAAGGAGAAATTTAAAGCCATCGAAAACACCTCGATGAAGGACGCCAAGATGAGTGTTGCTGTTGCTGGACAAAAGTTCGACGGGACAATGAGCCAGTCGGGAAAAGAGGAGGTGGTTTTTGACTTCGTTTCAAAGAATCAAATTAGAGTGAGCTACGAAAAAAACCGAAGCCTTGAAAAGACCTTGATGATGGGGCAGGAGAGCGATGAAGAGGAAGTTAAGGCCTCCGAGGGGAAGACCTTCGTGCTTGATCGAAAGGGCGGGAAATGGAAGGCCAAGCTTGAGAAGGGTGAGATCAAAGAAGAGGATATGGAAGAGATTGTAGATACGGCCAAGAAGCTTGAACGGAAATTCAACACGAATGAAGACCTTCAAATCTATGGCGATAAACCCCGCAAAGTGGGTGAGAGTTGGGATGTCGATCCGAAGCTGATCCCGGGAATTGATGAGTTTGAAGTCAGGGGTGGGAAAATGACGATGACCTTTCTTGAGGTGAAGGATTTTCAGGGGGAGCAATGCGCGGTTCTTAAGACTTCATTCACCGTGAATGCCGAAATGAGTGATAAAAATATGGATGGGATGGTCGTGGATTTTGAAGGAAGTGGTCGCATTGTCCGTTCCTTGATGTTTTTCACAGATTACAAATTCACCGGGGGAATGAAGATGAAAATGAAGGGGGCGTTTGACGCTCAACCGGGTGTTCCGGCATCGATGACCATGTCCGGAGATATGAAGATCAGTCAGCGGATGGCACGGGTCGGCGCTGGGGAGAAGGAATAGTCAGGATTTGTGATTTGGAGCCTCCTTTTGCCCGAATGGCAGAAAGAGGCTTTTTTTGGAGACCTGTTGGCGCGCGAAAGTGCGTTCCCTGACCAAGTCGATTCTGACGGGGGATGGAGAAATTTTTGAAACAGAAGGAAAGTGTCTTCTCTCTCGAAAGATTACCTTGCTTGCCCCCGAAGATAAGAAGTGATGAGATTACTCCCGTTTTTTGCTTTGGTTCTGGTGGCTTGTGATCGTGGTGAGGATCCGCCAACGATGGAAACCGAGATGAATTGGACCGTCGCTGATCCTGCGCATTGGAACGAGATTCAATTCGGTGGCGAGGGATCAGCCCGGTGGCAGGATGGGGTTCTGAAACTCGACGCCGGGGTTGAGCTGACAGGAGCCCAATATGGCGGGGAGCTCCCTAAAATTCCTTATGAGATCGAGCTGGAGGCTCGTAAAATTGCGGGATCCGACTTTTTCTGCGCGTTGACGTTTCCGGTTTCCTCCAAAGATGAATGCCTGACCTTTATCGCAGGGGGCTGGGGCGGAGGAACGGTAGGGATTTCGTCTATCGATGGAATGGATGCTTCCGAGAATGAGACGACCACCTATCGGAATTTCGAAGATGGAATTTGGTATCGGATCCGGGTCAGGGTGGAAGAGGGGAATCTCTCGGCGTTTCTTGATGACGAAAAGGTCGTTGAGGTGGTAACGGAAGGCCGGAAGCTGGGCCTTCGGGCGGGGGTCATCGAATACTGTGCCCCACTGGGCGTGGCAGCTTGGCAGACAGCGGCGGAGATGAGAGGATTAAGGTGGCGTTCTCTTGCTGATTAGGACTTGTCTTTTTTGTCAGGAAGCGTTAGGGAACCCCTCAACAACTTCTGACGGCAGTAAGGAGTGGGTCTTCCAACCCGCTCTTTTTGGTCTCAGGAAACCACGAATTTGTAATGACTACCGATATTGTCGCCCTCATTGAGTTTTACGAAAAAGAAAAGGCCATCGAACGCGAGCGCGTTGTCGAAGCTCTTCAGTATGCTTTCTGCTCCGCTTATCGAAAGATGGTTCCAGGTGCTGATGCGATTGAGACCTTGCGGGCTGAAATCAATGAGAAGAAGGGCGATACCCGAATTTTTGCCAGCCTTGAAGTGGTTGCCGATGATGATTACGTGGACAAGTTTAACGAGGTTCCTCTTGCTGTTGCCGCCAAGAAGGAGGCAGGGGCTGTGATCGGGGATCGGGTTGATTTTGACGTCACTCCGAAGAACTTCGGACGGATCGCCGTTCAAACAGCCAAGCAAACCATGATGCAGCGTTTGCGTCAGGCCGAGAAAGAGAAAATCTACGACGAATTCAAGGACCGTGCCGGCGATATTGTGAGCGGGTCTGTGCGTCGCTTTGAAAAAAGTGATGTCATGGTTGATCTTGGGAAATTTGAGGCCCGTATGCCTTCCAAGGAACGTGTCGGGACAGAAGAATACAACGTAGGGGATCGTATCCGCTGCTACGTTGTCTCCGTCGACAATGAAGGTCGTGGTCCTGAGATTATTCTTTCGCGCAGTCATCCCAACTTTGTGCGCCGTCTCTTCGAGTCAGAAGTGGCCGAGATTTCCGATCGCACCGTGGAACTCCGCGCTGTCGCGCGTGAGGCGGGCTACCGAACCAAAGTAGCTGTTTATACCCATGACGACAAAGTCGACCCTGTGGGCGCCTGTGTCGGTCTTCGCGGAGCGCGAGTGAAAAACATCGTGCGCGAGCTGAACAACGAACGTGTTGATATTATTCGGTGGAATGAAGATGTTTCGGAGTTCGTTTCCGAAGCGCTGAAGCCAGCCCAGGTTCGTAGCATTTCCCTCGATGAGGAAAACAAAGTCGTCAACGTTACTGTTGACGAAGAAGATCTTTCCAAGGCCATTGGTCGTCGGGGTCAGAACGCCCGACTCACGTCCAAACTTACCGGTTGGGATGTTCAGGTGCGTAAAGACGAGTCCCAACACGAGCAATTCGAGGCCAGGGTTGGTGATGCCGCGTCCCATTTGGCCGAAGCGCTCGGACTTGAGCCTCTCACCGCTGATAAACTTTTCCGGGCTGGTGGCGTGACTGTTGATATGGTCACGCAAATGCCTGCGGAATACATCGCAGGAGCCCTTGAAGTCGATATCGAAGAAGCCAATCGTATCCTTGCTGCATCAAAAGGCGAGGGTGATTCGGCAGCGCCTGCCGAAGAAGCTCCGGTAGCTGAAGAAGCCGCGGAAGCTGAAGAAACTCCGGTAGCTGAAGAAACCACTGAAGGGTAAATTTTCCCTTAATCATTTTTACTTTCCCCCCATTGAAAGACCCGCATTAGCATGGCCGACGACAAAGATAAAAAAGACTCCAAGAAGGACGAGGTTCTCGATCTCTTGAGCGAAAAGCCCAGACCCTCACGTCGTGAGCGGCAACGTCAGGAGGCGACCCAGGTGCAAACCGTGGACGACAAGAAAAAGGCTGCCCTGGACCTGGGAATCGAGGATGACCAGCCAAAGAAGAGAACGGTTCGTAAGACGGAAAATTCCGGAAAGGACATTCTTCCGAGTATTTCAAATCGGCTTGAGGAAAAGAACGATCCTGACTTTGTCACGCCGCCTTCCCCGGAACCTGTCGAGGAAGAGAAACCCGAAGAAGAGACCGGCTCGGTTGATGGCAACCTCATTAGTATCAAGCCTCCCATCATTGTCAGTGATCTTGCCGAGAAGATGGGGAAGATGGCCTTTGAGATCATGGCTGATCTTATCAAGCTTGAAGTCTTCGTTGCTCCGACCCAGGCCATCGAGCCGGAAATTGCCGAGAAAGTCTGTGAAGCTCACGGATTTATCTTCGAGCGCGAGAAGCGTGAAAAAGGCGGTGGTGTTCACAAAGAGGAGGAAGTCTTCGTTGAGCCTGAGCCCGAGGAAGAAGAACCTGAAGAGCAACTGGCATATCGCGCTCCTATTATCACTTTCATGGGGCACGTCGATCACGGCAAGACCTCGCTTCTCGATTACATCCGCGAAAGTCGCGTCGCTTCCGGAGAAGCAGGCGGCATCACCCAGCACGTTGGTGCATACAGCGTAAAGCATGGTGAGCGGAGCATTACCTTCCTTGATACTCCCGGCCACGCCATCTTCTCAAAGATGCGTTCCCGTGGTGCGGATGTCACCGATATCGTGGTGGTTGTCGTGGCTGCTGATGACGGCATCATGCCTCAAACCGAGGAGGCCATTCAGCACGCCAAGGCTGCTGGGAAAACAATCATTGTTGCGATCAATAAGATGGATCTTCCTGCCGCCGATCCGATGCGCGTGATGACCCAGCTTATGGAGCACGGATTGGTTCCGTCTGAAATGGGTGGTGAAACAGAGTGTGTCAAAGTTTCCGCCCAAACAGGTGAAGGCATCGATGCGCTCCTCGAGCTCATGGCCCTTCAGGCCGAGGTTCTTGAGCTCCGCGCCAATCCAAAGGCCAATGTCCGGGCGTCAGTTATCGAAGCCAGCGTCAAAGCCGGTCGTGGCGTCACTGCCACCGTCATCGTTGAAAGCGGAACGCTTAAGAAGGGGCAGCCCTTCATTTGCGGACCTTTCGCAGGAAAAATCAAGGACCTCATCGACGATCACGGCAAGACGGTGAAGGAAGCCGGGCCCTCCACACCTGTTGAGGTTCTTGGATTCGCCGAACTTCCCAACGTGGGAGATTCCCTCGTTGGAATGGATTCCGAGCGAGCCGCCAAAAAACTTTCCGAGGAACGGATGGATGAGCGCCGTAAGGAACGCCTTGTTCAGCCCAAGAAAAGTCGTCTTGAGGATATGCTCCAGGCCGTTTCCGGCGGTGGAAAAGCCCAGCTTAAGCTCATTCTTCGCTCCGATGTGCAGGGCACAGCTGAAGCGATCAAGAATGCCATCATGGAGATCGTTTCCGACAAAGTGGAGGCCAATTTCCTCATTGCCGGAGCCGGTGCAATCAACGAATCCGACGTTCTGATGGCCAGTTCGGCCGATGCCATTATTCTCGGCTTTAATGTCAAGGTGGACGGCAAAGCGGTGAAGGCGGCGAAAGCCGAGGGCGTTCAAGTGAAGCTTTACTCGATTGTTTACGAACTGATTGATCAGGTGAAAGAATCCATGCTTGGAATGCTTGATCCGGAGATTCGTGAGACTGTGATTGGTCGCGCTTTGGTGAAGCAGGTCTTCAAGGTGAACAAAGGCCGGGCCGGAGGGTGTGTTGTCAAGAGTGGTAAAATTACCCGGAATGCCCACGCCCGCGTTCTCCGTGGAAAACAACCTGTCTTTGACGGCAAGATGTCCACTCTTCGCCGCCACACCGATGAGGTGGATGAGGTCAAGCAGGGCATCGAGTGTGGTATCCGCCTTGGCTCGTTCAACGATTACGAAGAAGGCGATGTCATCGAGTGCTACACCCTCGATAAGATCGACCAGACTCTTTAACTGATGGCTAAGCGATTGGATCGGGTCAATGAACTGCTGCGGCGCGAAATCAGCGCCGTCGTGCAGCGAGACTTTGAGTGGAAAAATTCCCTCGTCACCATCACCGCTGTTGATGTCACACAGGATCTTAAGGAGGCTAAAGTTTACGTGAGTATCTTCGGCGGTTCCGCTCCGGGGATCCTTGATCAGCTTGCGCGAAAGCGGGGCTTTATCCAGGGCAAGGTGTCAAAACGTGTCACGATGCGAAGCACCCCGGTTCTTAGCTTTAGGCAGGACGCTTCTGCTGTGCGGGGTGTTGATGTGGTGAATCTTCTCGACGAGGTGGAGAAGCTCCCTACGGCCCCGCCGGAGGACGTCGAAGAGTAGGATGATCCAATGAGCCGGCATTCCGGGATAAATGATTCATTTGAGAACTTGGTTGGGTTTGAGCATCGCCGGGTTTTTGAGGATAGGGATTCTATAATTCCACCGGATAATTTTACGGGAGTTTGGGAGGTTCTCTGGCCAAACGGGGTCATTTGCTCAAGAACCTGTTTTTTGAAGGGCGCGGAACATGGGCCGTTTCTGTGTCTCTGGCATAATGGAAACTTGGCCCAGGTTGGGATGCACTTGAATGGGAAGAGTCTTGGGGTGTGGACAGACTATCGCGAGGACGGGTCCAAGATGCTGGAGGGGGTTTATGGCTCGAAGGGGAGGGAAGGAGTTTGGCTGTGGTTTGGACCCGATGGCGAGGTGAAAGAAGAGATTCACTATCGGGGTGGTAAGAAAATCCAGTCAACGATCATCGATTCGTTGGACTAGAGACCTTTCATGAGAAGGACTGTCGATCCCCGTATCAACGGATGTTAGAGTTTGCGAATGGCAGCCGTTTTTGAGATCAAGAGTGCCTTCCATGTTTTTGAATCGTAAATACTTCGGTGGCTTGTTGCTGCTGGTGAAAACATCAGGCTTTATTCAGGCGGCTGGTATTTCATGGACGAGTGGAGTTGTGACCGGCAACGAAGCCGTGATCAATGAAGGGCGACTGATCGAAGCGTGTAATTTTGGGGATGGCTCTGTTTCATCTCCGCTTGTTAACGGGGTTCTTTTCACTGCGATTGATTTCACTTCTGCGGAAATGCCTGATCGCCTTGTCGGTCTGACTTACAATACGGGGGAGAGCGGGAAGCTGCCGGGGGATGGGGTGAATGAGCTCTCCGATGCCATTGCCTATCGGAGCGGAGTTGGTCGTCAAACGGCGACTTTAACCGGATTGACGGTGGGTCGGGAATATAAGGTGCAGTTCTTCTACTACCACAATACCGTGAATCGAAGTGTCGCTCTCTTTGATGACGCTGGTAGCAGCATCACTCTCAGTGAGAATGGTGTGCCTGTGTATGTGATCGGTTTTTTTACCGCGGATGCTACGACACAGTCTTTGACCTTCGATGCCAATACCGGGTCGCAGTTTTTAAATGCGTATCAACTTCGTGAATATTCACCGGAGCCTCCCTTGATTTTAAATCAAGTGGTCATCAGTGAGTTTATGGCGTCTAACGACGAGTCGCTCGACGATGGAGATGGCAGCTCATCGGATTGGATCGAGATTTGGAATGCCACCACAGGGAGTGTCGACCTTGCCGGCTGGTCGCTGACGACATCGACCGCGCATCAAGAGCGGTGGGTCTTTCCTTCGGTGACACTGGCTCCCAACGAATTGCTGATGGTCTTTGCCTCAGGCCAGGAAGCCCGGAATTATGTCGATTTCGAAGGGAATCTGCACACGAATTTTAAGCTTGGGAAAGATGGAGGTTACCTTGCTTTATTGAAACCTGATGGCGGTGATGGGCTTGACGTCGCGAGCGAGTATATCGATTACCCCTCACAAAAGACGGATGTGAGTTACGGTCTCTTTGGCAGCGAAGTTCCTCCTGGCGTTGGATACCTGGAGCAATCGACTCCTGCTTCGGCCAATCGCGGGCAGGGGTATGCGGGCTTTGTGGGAGACACCTCGTTTTATCCGGATCGCGGGTTTTACAACGATCCGATGATGGTCTTGATCGAGGCGGGGCGGCCTGATGCCATGATTCGCTATACGATCGACGGATCCGAGCCGACCCTCAGCAACGGAATGAATTACCCCGGAGGATTGGGAATCCCGGTCAAGACAACAACCACTCTGCGGGCGGCTGCTTTTAAAGAAGGATTCCAGCCCAGCAATGTTGACACCCATACGTATCTCTATGTTTCCGATGTGGTGGATCAACCATCCGATCCGCCGGGCTTTCCATTGAGTTGGACGGGCGCTGACTACGGCATGGAGGATCATCCCCCTGACCTGGCCTTGATTGCAGGTGATTCTGAATTGAATGTGGAGAGTTCGAAGGCGGTTGTTCGCAATGCCTTGCTGGAACTGCCTGCCTTGTCTCTGGTCATGGAGGTGGATGATTGGTTTGGGTCGACGAATGGAATCTATGCAAACAGCACCGCGCGAGGGGCGGCGTGGGAGCGGGCTTGTTCCGCCGAGTTCATTATTCCCGAAGGCTTTGGGAGCGAGCCATTCCAAATTGATTGCGGAGTCCGGGTTCAAGGGAATACCTCCCGAAATGCGACGGCCAATCCAAAGCACTCATTGCGTCTGGCCTTTCGGGAAAAGTATGGCGATTCGAAGCTCCGGTATCCCTTCTTTGGCGAGGACAGCCCATCGGAGTTTGATACCATCGTCTTGCGCTCAAATTCACAGGACGGATGGGTTTACAATACGGGGCGCAACCGGATGGGGCAATTTGTCAGAGACGCCTGGGCCCGTGAAACGCATCGCCGCATGGGGCACTGCTCGCCGGATGGCAATTGGGTGCATTTGTTCATCAATGGTCTCTACTGGGGAGTTTACAATCCAACCGAACGACCGGATGCGGCTCATGGGGAATCTTATTACGGTGGGCAGAAGGAAAACTGGGACGCGATCAAGAATCATGAGGAAGTGCTCGATGGGAATATTTCAGCCTACCGTGAACTTCTTGCTCTGATTCAAAACGACCCGAACAACTGGAATGCCGGTTACCGTGATTTATCTGCTCCGGATGACTATGCCGCTGTTTTGGAGGCGATCGATGTGGAGATGCTCATCGATTACATGATTCACAACATGTATGCGGCAGCCGATGATTGGCCGGGTAATTTTTACATGGGCTTTGATCGAAGCGGAGCAAGTGGAGG
>CALFSW010000504.1 GCA_937916505.1 uncultured Verrucomicrobiales bacterium
TCTGACGGTGCTTCCCCCATCGGCCGAGGCAAACCGGTTCCCGTCGGGCGAGAATTGTGTCCTGTAATTACGTTCGCCCTGTTGTTCCACTTGCCGGATTCCGGCATTGGGGTTCCCGATATCCCACACCCTCGCGGTGTGGTCGGCGCTGCTACTTACGAGCTTTTGACCGTCATGAGAAAAAGCGATCTTGGTGATTCCGGCCTTATGTCCTTTCAACGTCGTCCCTGGTTTGCTCTCCCCGTTCAGCACGCGCGCATCCTCCCAAATCTTGGTCGTGCCTTCTCCATCGGCCGTTGCGAGTCCGGCACCGTTTCCAGAGAAGGCGATCGCTGAGATCGGTGATGAATGGGCGGAACCATGTTTTGCAATTTTCTTGCCGGTGGTTACGTCGAAGATGTTCAGGACACCGGACAACTTTGCCCCGACGGCGATCAACCGGCCATCCGCGCTCGACGCGCAGGCACTTAATGTTGCGTCAAAACGCACGTCCTTGAGCAGCGGAGCAATATTGCCGGTAGAAGGATCCAATCGAAAAATCGAGAGGCATTCGCCGACCCCGTTCTTGCCTTTTCTGTCGTTGTGGCCGACCACCGCGAGGGTCAGGCCATCCGCAGACAAGGCCAGGCTCTCCTGGTAATGTTTCCCCGTGCCCGGATCGAGGCTTCCAACGATCCGGTCGTTCGTGATGTCACACCAGCGAATCTTGTCGTCGACAATGACCAGCATGTCGCCGGCCGGCGCAAAGATCAGGAGCCGGGTGGGGATATTTGTGGATTTGAATTGGTTGAGCGCCCTGCCGGTCGAGGTGTCCAGGACTTCTACTTGGTTCTCTTTCGCCAAGGCGGCCAGTTGCCCGTTAGCCGACAGAGTCCGCTGCTGGGCAGAACGGCCGGCCGGGAGTTCCCGTCGCAGGGAGATCTTCTCAACCTGCGACTCCAGATCCCAATGCCGCACCTCGCTGAATTTATCGAGGGTCACCAGATTGCCGTTGGTTGTGAAAGCACTTGCAACCACGGAAGTGCGGTGCCCGGCAAAAACCGATCCACTGTCGTCTACGAGGTGCTTGTAATACCTCCACTCAAAACCACGGAGATCCTCCTTGCCCTGCAGCGCGCTGTTCTTTTCCGGATCGTGAGCGTCCAATAACTTGCGGAGCTGGGTTCCGGTGGCGTTCTGGTTGTCCCAAACAAAGGGAGCGAGCTGCATGTCGGTGGCATAGAGCAGTTTGCGGCCTGCTTCCTCGGCCGCCTCGGCCTTCGTCAGGCTGTCCTCGACCTGTGCTTTCTGAGATTCAACCACAGCCAATGCCTCGATCGCGTCACCCTTGGCTCCCTCCGCAACAATCGCCAGCCAACTACTGACCGTGATGCCTACCACGAGCAGGACGCTGATAGCCGCGACCACCGCCACCGTGCTACGATTGCGCCGGACAAACTTCTGGATCTTGTATCTCACACTCGGCGCTGCCGCCATGACCGGCTCGTTGCCCAGATGTCTTCGTATGTCCTGGGCCAACGCATTGGCCGTCTCATAGCGACGGACGCGCTCTTTCTCCATCGCCTTCATCACGATCCAATCAAGATCGCCCCGCACCAATCTCCCCAGTTTGTCAGGTTCGGCGTGATGCTGTTCCACGAACCTGGTACGCTTGTCGCCCGCCATGGTATCCAACCGGGCCGACGGCATGGGCGGGCCCTCTTCACGAATGATACGCCGCATTTCCTCGTAGCCGACGCTCAGCAAACTCTTGGAATCGAAGGGAGGCTCACCAGCGAGCAACTCGTAGAGGATCACTCCGAGCGCATAGATGTCGCTGCGGGTGTCGATGTCGTAACTAGTCATCGAAGCCTGCTCCGGGCTCATGTAAGCGGGAGTGCCGATGAAGAGTCCTTGCTGCGTGAAGAGGGTCTTCTCGGTCAGTTCCTGGTGGGTGGCCTTCGCGATCCCAAAGTCGATCACTTTTGAGACAGGTCGGTCTTCAAGCATCGTGACGAGGACGTTTCCCGGCTTAAGGTCGCGGTGGATAATGCCCTTCTGATGGGCGTGTTGCACCGCCGCACACACTTGCATGAAGAGCTTGAGACGCCCCTTGGTGCTGAGTTTGTGTTCGTCGCAGAAGGTTGTGATGGGCTCCCCGCGCACCAGTTCCATCACGAAGTATGGCCGCCCTCTCTCGGTCGCTCCGGCGTCGAGGATGTTGGCAATGTTGGGATGCTCCATCATCGCGAGGGCCTGGCGTTCGGCCTCGAAACGCGCCACGACCTGGCGGGTGTCCATCCCCAGTTTGATGATCTTCAGGGCCACCCGGCGCTTCACCGGTTGGGTCTGATCCGCCATGTAGACCACGCCGCCGCCGCCTTCGCCGATTTTCTGCAGGAGCTTGTAGCGTCCGATGGAATCGCCGACCTTTTCGTTGAAGCTCACTCCGTGCAGGTCCGTGGCCGCCTGATCATTGCCAAGGGTTTCGGCCTCCGGATCGGTCACTTCCATGCGGAGTTCGTGCCCAATCTCAGCGACCACCTCACCGAGGCGGTCTTCATTGGGCTTCAGGAAGTCTATTCCTTTTGTGACCTCGGTGGCCAAAAGTTCTTCCACCTGCTGGTAAAGACTCTCGTCCTTTCCACAAGCCTTTCTCAGCCAGCTTGAACGCTTGGCCGGATCTCCGATTTTCAATGCCGAGAAAAAGAGCTCCTTTTCGCTGCGGCCATGAGTGCTGGTGTCCTCGTTTTTGTTATGATCGTTTTCTGACATTGTCGCAGAAATGGTTGTTGAGAAGAATCGGAGGGTCGGAATATTCTATCTTTCCCCCATATTTGGAATCGCAGTTATCGAGAAACAAGATCCTCGATCCCCGCCTAGCGGAAGCCGAGGCGACCAGGGAAAAAACAAGGAAAGTTACGAAAGAGAGAGGACGATGAAAATTTGATTTCGTGGGAGGAGGAGGGGTGTCTATCAAGTTAATGCTCCCTTCGGCCGTAAAAAGGCTCATTTTTTTACCAAGGGCTGCTCCTTGATACGGGCGCAGTGGGATAAAATGTATCAACCTGTCCTCAGGCCTGCATCCCATCCGGATGTCGGTCTCCGATGATGAGGGCGCAAATTGGAACGAGCCACGCGAGCTCCCGATCTCGCTCACCGGCGACCGGCACACCAACCCCCTGGTACCCCCTCCGCTCCGGTCGAAGGGCGGCTTCAAAGCCCTCCCGCCAAAAGCAATGACCTACCTGCCGAATCCGGCTGCCCGGAAAGTCCGCGACATCGTAGAAGTGTCCTCTGATCCCACGATGAGCAAGCGCATCACCGATCTCGATAGCGGGGTGGCCACTTTCGAAGACCGCCTTCCGGCGGAGGAGCCGCAACGCTTCATGCGCTTGCGGGTGGAAGTGGAATAGTGTCCGGCCAAGTCCAAGAAGTAGAGTCCCGGTAGCGCAACCCGGGTGGTAACCGGATCAAGGCGGATCGGCTAATTTGCCGCCGATTCACTTCCCATATGCTAACGCCGCGATTGAAAAACGCTGCACTCTTCCGATGGAAGACTGCGCTGCGCCTCCATTGGCATCATGCTCATCTACTTGATTCTCATTGTGCCGGAATCAAACGGATCAATTGATCGGGAGAATTCAGCAAGACGTAAATCATCCCGTCGGGCCCGGTCGCGACGTCGCGCACGCGCCCAATGTCTTTCATAATCACTTCCTGGGAAATCACCTTCTGCTTCTCGATCCGCACCCTGCGAATTTCCTGCTGCTTGAGCGCGCCTACCAAGAGGTCATTCTCCCATTTCGGAAATTGCTTCCCCTTGTAAAAATCCAGTCCGCACACTGCGATGCTCGGCACCCAGGCTGTAACGGGATTCTCGATTCCCTCCTTCTCAGTCAGGTCCGTGATCGGTGTGCCGTCGTAGTTCATGCCCAGCGTCACTACCGGCCAGCCGTAGTTTTTTCCGGGCTTAATCAGATTCAATTCATCACCACCGCGAGGTCCATGCTCGGTGCTCCAGAGATCACCGGTGACCGGATGAAGCGCGACCCCTTGTGGATTACGATGTCCGTAGCTCCATGTTCCCGCATGTGCCGTGCCATCGAATTTTGGGTTGTCGGCCGGGATACGTCCATCGTCATGAATACGATAAAATTTGCCAATGGCGCGCTCCAAATCCTGCGCTTTCATATTCCCGCCCCGTTCACCGACCGGAAAGAAGAGATAGCCGTCCTGAAAGACAAAGCGTGTCCCAAAGTGTGCCCCCGAGGTGCTGTAATCTTCCAGTCGTCCCCGCCAAATCACCTCCGAGTCGACCCACTTGTGATTCTTGATCCTTCCGCGATGAACCGCCGTCATTACACGCTTTTTCTTCTTCTCGAGATCTTCGGGATGAGGCTCACTCAGGCCCAGGTAGACCCAGCCGTTTTGCCCATACTCCGGGTGCAGTGCCACTTCCATCAGGCCTCCCTGGCCATGTTGCGCCACGGTGGGAATGCCCCCGATGGGGGTGGGGTGTAGGGTGCCCTTGGAGTCGATCAGACGCAGCGCCCCCCCCCTTTTCGGTCACCAGCCGAACTCCATTCGGGAGGAAGGCGATGGCCCA
>CALFSW010000505.1 GCA_937916505.1 uncultured Verrucomicrobiales bacterium
CTTTCTTGGATTGAAGCGCTCTTATCAACCACTTCGAATATTTTAGAATTCAGAGAAATTAAGCAAACTAATCGTTGCATTGTGGCACGCAGGTTGCTTAACTCCTCCCGTCATGAAAAAGACATTCACTATTCTTGCGATCGGTTCCGGTCTCTTCTTCGGCCAAGCACAGGCTGAAATTGAGTCGGAGTTCAATGTTGGTTATAACAGTAAGTACGTTTTCCGTGGTCTAGACCTCGGCGACGATGCATACGAGTATGGCCTGAGTCTTGCGGGTTCCGGCAACTACGGCCTTGATTGGTCTGCTGGTTTCTGGGGAATTTCACCTGACGGTGAAGACGGTGCAGTTGATGAACTGGATCTCTTCGCTGAGGTTTCCAAAGACTTTGGCTGTGTGGCTGTTGCTGCCGGATTCACTGTTTACACCTATCCAAACGGCGGACTTGCCGACGATGCTGAGGTTTACCTTGGGTTCTCCGGCAATTGCTACGGCATCGACGCTGGCGTGAAGGTTCTTTTTGGAACCGACGGTATTTATCAGGAGCAGATCCTCATCGAGGCTGATCTTGGATACAGCTACGAGCTCAGCAGCACTGTCGACTTAAACGTTGGATTTGTTGTGGGCTACATCGCTGACGAGGGACAAGGCGTCTACGCCAGCGACGACGGAGTGGCATACTACTCTGCCTCTCTCTCCTTCGACGTCGCTCTTAGCGATGACATCACCTTATCCCCCTACGTCTCCTACGTGGATGGAAATGGCGGAACGATGAATGCCGCAGATATGTTCATTGAAGACGGGTTCATCGGTGGAGCGAGATTGTCATTCTCCTTCTAGGATTTTTCAAAATTATTTTTAACTTTGAGAGCGAGGTCTTTTGACCTCGCTCTTTTTTATGGTGCGCCCGGCAGGGAACGCTGACTTGGGGGTTCAAGTCCCCTGTGGGCCCGGTAGAGGGAACCATTAGCCGGACGGCAAGGCGTCCATCGAGAGGTGTCCGCTGAAGGAAGCCGCAGGAAAAACACGACGCTGATGAACAAGAATCACATGAGGCATTCACATCGGATGAGGATTCCATTATCTCTAAAGTCCAAAATCTACCCGGAAGGTATGGATGTCCCGGAAGGAGCGAGGGGATCGTGCGGGCGTCTCAAACGTCGGGTCACCCCTGCCAGAGTGGCTCGATGGAGACTATGGAGTTGATCTCGAAGGGGAGCGCCGGCCGGCGGGCGGAGGAAATTTGAAGACACCTGTAATACCCGGGAGCGCTCAGGCGTAATACTTGCCGCCGTTTACACTTCATTAACGTGTTACAAACCAAGTTTCGCATTCAGATCTTCGCCTTTTTTCTAACGAGCGGAATTTCAGCATCGGCATTGGAAGCCGATCTCGACTTCTTTGAGTCCAAGATTCGCCCTGTCTTGGTCGCAAACTGCTATGAATGCCACTCTGTTGAAGCGGCCAATCGCGGTAAGCAAAAGGGAGGCCTGCTTCTGGACAGCAAGGACGGGATCCGCACGGGTGGCGACACCGGACCAGCGGTCGTCCCGGGTGATGTTTCCGAGAGTCTCTTGCTAAAAGCGTTGCGCCAGGAGGAATTGGGAATGCCTCCCACGGGCAAGCTTTCAGATGAGGTCATTGCAGACTTCGGCCGATGGATTGAAACGGGTGCGGTTGATCCACGGGAGCATGCTGCGACAGAACTCAAGAGCACGACAATCGAGGCATCGGATCACTGGGCATTTATGGACCCTCAAAAACCGGACCTGCCCACCGTGAAAGATTCAAAATGGGGGCGGTCCGATCTTGATCGCTTCATTTTACACCAGTTGGAAACGAAAAACATGAGCCCCGTTCCCCCGGCTTCACCAGGAGTCTTGGTTCGGCGGATTTACTTCAATTTACTGGGGCTGCCTCCGACTCCACAGCAGGTTGACGAGTTCCTTAAGTCCTCTGCAGAAAATCATGATGCTGCGGTCGCAAAGCTTGTTGATTCCCTTTTGGATTCTCCCCATTATGGCGAACGTTGGGGGAGGCACTGGCTCGATGTGGCCCGGTATGCCGAGGATCAGGCGCACACTTTTGGAGTGAAGAAGCGGGCCAATGCCCACCAGTATCGTGACTGGGTGATTCAGATGTTCAACGAAGACCTTCCATTCGATGAATTCATCAAGTTTCAGTTGGCGGGCGACCTGATGGCGGAGCCGTCGGAAGATCGATTCCGGCAGTTTTCCGGACTCGGATTCCTGGGGCTGGGAGCGCAGTACTATAAGAACTCCGACAAAGCCCAAGCCGAAGCGGACGAACTGGACGACACCATCGATACCCTGACCCGGGGTTTCATGGGGCTGACGGTGTCGTGTGCGAGATGCCACGATCACAAATTCGATCCCATCCCGACCACTGACTACTATGCCTTGGCCGGGATCTTTAATGGTCGCAGATATTCGGAGATTCCACTGGCGGCGGAGGACGAGGTAAAATCATACAATGACGAACAAAAAATTATCAAGGACCTGGAGTCAAAACATCGCAGTTACCTCAGGGGAATCGGGAAAGAAGAGGGCAGGAAGAAGCTCAGTCAGGTCAGCCGATACCTTCAGGAAGGTTGGCGGATGGTCGTTTTAAAAACCGAGGGGGTGAAGATTTCGGAGGATGAATTCGCAGAAAAAGTGGGACTTCATCCCTACTATGTCCGACGTTTTCGGGAGGTCCTCGAGAAGGGTCGCAAGGATGACCTGATGAAGCGTTTGCCCGAGCTTGAGGGATGGCATGACGTTGAGGTGAAGTTTGACGAAAAGCCATCCATAGAAACTCTCAAGGTGCCGGAAGAAATCGTAAAGTTGGCTGACCAACTTCAACTTCTAGTGGATGACGCGGAGAAAGCATTTTCGAAAATTGAAGTCGAGAAGGCGGAAGAGTTGACCAAGGCTCGCAATCAAGAAGACAGACTGAACAAGGTCATGGGCAGGATGGAGAAGGACCAACAGCGCCTTCTTAAAAACATCTGGTATGACGGGCACGCTCCGCTCTACGCCTCCGAAAATGATGTTCATGCGAAGCTTCTGGATGAGGAACGCAAGACGAAGGCTGACCGGATGAAGGCCGAATTCGAGGAGCTTCGCAAGAATGCCACGCCCAAGTATCCGGAAGCACATGCCATTCAGGGAGGAGGGGAAGCGATGCAAGTTTACATCCGTGGCAATCCTGCGAGCAAAGGCGAATGGGTTGCCCGGGGCACCCTCGAGATTCTCGACGATCAACCGAGACCCTCCGACCCGGAGGAAGCCAAAAAACTTTCATACACGCGACTTGATCTGGCCGAGGGCATTGCTTCTTCGGAGAATCCTCTCACCGCCCGGGTCATTGTGAACCGGGTTTGGCAGTGGCACTTCGGGAAGGGGCTGGTTGCGACGTCGAGTAACTTTGGACTTCTGGGCGATCGTCCGACCCATCCGGAATTGCTCGATTGGCTGACCGTCAATTTCATGAAAAATGGATGGTCCATCAAGTGGTTGCATCGTGAGGTTTTAAACTCAGCGACTTATCAACTTTCAAGCGAGGGACATGCCGGGAATGAAAAATTGGATGGCGATAATCTCTCCCGTTGGAGATTCGATCGCCGCCGCCTTGATGTTGAGGCATGGCGGGATGCCTTGCTCGCGATCTCCGGGAAACTTGATCCTGCCATGGGTGGTCCCACCTTCGATCTTAAGTCCAACCACACCCGCCGGACGGTTTACGCCAGCATTAGCCGTCATCAACTTGATGGGATGTTGAGGATCTTTGATTTCCCCGATGCCAATGTTTCTGCCGCGACCCGCACGGAAACGACCGTTCCTCAACAACAACTCTTCGTTCTCAATAGTGACTTCATCATCGAAAAGGCGAAAGCCTTTGCAAAGCAGGTCACCGGGGAACACGACGAGTTATCAGAGCAGGTGAATTTTGCTTATCGTCTTGCCTTTGGACGTCTCCCGTCTGAAGGCGAACTGAAATTGGCGGAAGCTTACCTCGGCGCGGAGAAGGAAAAGGACGACAAACTCTCCCGCTGGGAGCAGTATTGTCAGGCACTTCTTGCGAGCAACGAACTGATGTATCTCGATTAAGACCGGCCCCGGACATGCAACACACACTTTCCATCAACCAACCATGAATCGCAGAGACATGCTGAGCCGCACGGGCGGGGGATTCGCCTCGCTCGGGCTTGCCGGAGTCCTCGCTGATCAGGGCTTGTTGGCTGCGGAAAGTCCGCTCGTCCCCAAGCCTCCGCATTTCCGACCCAAGGCCAAGCGCATCATTCACCTTTTCATGAATGGCGGGCCCTCCCAGGTGGATACTTTTGATCCCAAGCCCGCGCTGGAAAAATACCACGGCCAACGGCCTCCGGGTGCCGAGCGTAAAACCGAGAGACGCACCGGTGGGCTTTTTAAATCTCCCTTCGAGTTCAAGCGTTCGGGGCAATCAGGGATTCCCGTCAGCGAGATTTTTCCAGAGGTCGCCAAGTGCATCGACGATATCTGTGTCGTCCGCTCCATGCACACCGATGTGCCCAATCATGAGCCTTCGCTTCTCATGATGAACTCCGGAATCACCCAACCGATCCGCCCCAGTATGGGGTCGTGGCTCTGCTACGGTCTGGGGGTCGAAAATCAGGATCTTCCGGGTTTCGTTGTTCTTTGCCCGGGGAAACCGGTGGTGGGGCCCCAACTTTGGAGTAACGGATTTCTTCCCGGGATTTATCAGGGCTGTCACATTGGCAAACTCGATCCCAAAAAGATCGTCGATCACATCAGTAACAAGCATCTCACTCCAGGAACCCAGCGTCAGCAGCTGGACTTGATCAACCGGCTCAATGATCTTCATGCGGGACAACGGTCCGGAGACGATCAACTCGAGTCCCGGATCCAGTCGCTGGAAGTCGCCTTCAAAATGCAGACCGAAGCCCCGGAAGCTTTTGACATCACCAAGGAAACCAAGGCCACCCGGGAACTTTATGGAGAGGGGCAGTTTGCCGATTCCTGCCTGACCGCCCGCCGTCTCGTGGAACGCGGGGTCCGCATGGTACAGGTCTATTACGGCAACGGTCAGCCATGGGACGACCATGGCAATATCGAAAACGGTCACCGCGACAAGGGTCAGAAAAGTGACCAGGCGATTGCAGGCTTACTTCGTGATCTCAAATCGCGCGGCCTCCTCGATGACACCCTCGTCCTCTGGGGAGGCGAGTTTGGCCGCACCCCGGTTTCCGAAGGTGGAAGTGGACGGGATCACAACCACCACGGATTTTCAGTCTGGCTTGCCGGTGGGGGAATCAAAGGCGGCATGACCTACGGTGCAACCGACGAATTTGGGTTCGCAGCGGTGGAAAACAAAGTCCACGTCCACGACCTCCACGCCACCATCCTCCACCTCATGGGCCTTGATCACGAAAACCTGACCTATCGTTACTCAGGCCGGGATTTTCGACTCACTGATGTCCATGGACATGTCGTTCATGATATCCTGACGTGATTCTGACTCTGACTCTGACTCTGATGAAACTACTTTCCTTGCCGCGGTTTCATCGATGACTTTCCTCGTGTGCACCCGGAAGGTGGTGCGGCTTTCCCGGGTCAGCTGCGATTACGGGGAGGTGATTGATTTTCGCAACTTCATTGGTCACTTCGTTTGGTCGCTGGGAGCCTTTGCGGGATACCGTCGGTGGGAGGCCCGCTGAAGCAGCTGTTGAGCCGGGACCCGAAGGGGGAGTTCGAAGATGCCTGATGCCGCCTACGAGGGCTCGAGATGAACCCGTAGGGACGGAAGCTCCGATTTCCGGGAACGATGTCGCCCTCTTCGATGTGCTTAGGAAGGCTCGGATCAACACAACCGTGGTACTTCTGAAGCCGCAGGATTTTAATTCCTTCGACTCCGCCGTGGTTGCGGTTGACCATGTCCACGGTAGTCATGAAATCAATCCCCCTTGTCATCTTCCTCTCGCTCGCTGTGAACGCTCCGGCGGTGGTGGCCCTCACCGGTCCCGGCCAGGAGGTGTTCGATTTCACTGCAAATGCCGCAGAGCTAAGCGGACTCGCCTGGCTGACCGGCTCCGGTCCCGCGGCATACGGCGCCGATCCCGACGGTGATGGCTTGATGAATCTACTGGAGTAAGCCTTCGGCGGCAATCCGACCATCTCCGCCCAGCCTCCGCTCCCGCAGCTCGATTCCGCCGCCGGCAACCTCGCGCTCACGTTCAATCGCAACCTTACCAACACCGACCTCACTCTCACGGTGCAAGCCGCCGACTCGCTTGATGGATCGTGGATCGATCTTGCGGAAAGCGCGGGCGGCGCCTCCATGACCGCTCTCCTTGGTGGCGTGGCGGTCACCGAGACCGGCACCGGCGCAACCCGCAGGGTGGAGGTTTGCGATCCGGTGCAATCCGGCGATTCCGCGCAGTCACGGCGGTTCCTGCGGGTGAAGGCCAGCCGTCCTTCCGCGCGTTAGCTTTTGTGACTGCGGGGAATTTTCTGATGGCGGGAGGCCGCTCAAGCGGCCGTTGGGCCGGACGTAAGGGGGGATGCCCTCCATTCTTCGCTAAAGCGACGAAGGTCACGGCCGTGGTCCGTGGAGGCGGAGGAAGAATTCGATTTCCTCGCGCCGGATGAAGGTTCGGGCTGGTTTTATTGGTGCCCTTGCAGAAGAACGGGCACTGAGGAGGGCAAGCCGACTAAAATGATCAGGTGCGCAATATCCTTCTACTTGCAGAGGCTTTGCCTGATGCGGGATCTCGAAAATGGGGGTGGAGTAAAAGGGGGATTACTCGGCGACGCGAACCCGATAGAAGTAGACGGGGCTCGCGGCAGGAGCTCCGGCGTCGATAAAGATCACTTCTTCTTCTTCTTCCGCTTCCGCTGCGGAGCCCCAGACCTTGATGTCGCGAATGCCGGAGGCGGCGGTGATGTCTTGAAACTTCCAGGGAGCGGTTTGTTTGAAGAGCTTGTTCGGACCGTCTTGTGAAATCAGGAAAAGATCGGGGAGTCCGTTGCCATCAATGTCTCCTACCGCAAGACCGGCCCCGGACAGGAGGTAGTTCTTGATGTTTTTTCGGTCCAGTTGGTTGTGAAATTCGACTCCCACGCTTTCTTCTTCCATCCGGGTGAAGAGAGCTGGGTGCCCGGGAGATTGATTGTGGACTCCGAGATCCCGGAATTCCAGATGATCCTCAGTCCTGGTCCAGTCACCCGGTTCCCAAATGGTCGCCGCTTGCTCGGGCGGTAGGAGGGCCGCGGTAGAATTTCACTCCTTGTCCTGGCAAGCGAGAGAGAAGGTGCCGCTGATAAGAAGGATGGATCTGGAAAGGTGTTTCATGGCGGCTGCCGTAGGGTGTCGATGGCTGATGATGACTAAAAGGTAGTTGCCGCTCTGGTTCAAGCGACGATCCGCGGGGGCAAAAAAAGAAGCTGACGGATGCACGAGCCCG
>CALFSW010000506.1 GCA_937916505.1 uncultured Verrucomicrobiales bacterium
TTGGCAGTCGGTCGATTAAGATTGATTAAGAGACATGAATCGAAAGACTGAGATCACAGTCAGCGTAAAACCCACAACTTAAGAACTTATGGAAGAAGCACCTCAATCATCTGAAGAACTGGAGAATAAAGACGCCGGGAAAGGCGGCGTTGTTGGCCCCATTTTCCTGACTCTCTTTACTTTGGCGGTCATCGCGGGACTCGCGTTTTTGCCGGAGCAGCTCAGCAAGGAGGACCCCTTGAAAGGGGTTTTGGCCTCGGGCGAATGGTGGGCCTCAAATATCGGGGAGTATCACCCGCTCATTCTTCACCTTCCGATCGGAATCATGGCACTGGTCCTTGTCATGGAGGTGTGCAGTTGGCTTTCGTTTGGTCGATATCGTCCGATGACCGGAGTTGCTTTGTTTATGGCCTTCGTGACTGGAGCAATTGCCTGTATCACGGGCTTCTTTGATCTCAAGATCAGCGGATACAAGCACGAAGGATGGGACGACCTCATGTTTAAACACATGTGGATGGGCATTGTCTTTGTCGGAGTACTTGGATTGGCCTTTTTGGCAAAAATTTGGGGGCGTCGTGGCGGTTCCCGTGGTCCGGTTTACGGGATCCTGTTGTTGGGCACGGTTGGTGTCATGGGATACGGTGCTCATTTCGGAGGATTGCAGACCCACAAGACGGACCCTGTCGAGACCACTCTGATCAATCTCGGTGTGATCCCTGGAAAAGACAAAGAGGACAAAGAAGCAGGCCCGGTGACCAAGCTTCCGAAGGACCGCCTTGCCTTTGCTGAGGTGATTTCCCCAATCATGGAGACCAAATGCCTCGATTGTCACTCTGAAGAAGCCGGTAAGAGCAAGGGGGGACTTTACATGGACACCTATGAAAATCTCTTGATTGGAGGAGATAGTCAGGACGGCGAGGAGTATCGCACACTTGTTCCGGGTGATGCCAAGAAAAGTTACATGATCGAGGTCATGACACTTCCCAAGGATGATGACATGCACATGCCACCACCCAAGAAGAAGCAAATGGAGGCGTACGAAATCGAGCTTCTCACGTGGTGGGTGGCCAGTATTCCGGACAGCAAGATCCTGGAGGATCAGACCCTCGAAGAGATGGGTGCTCCACAGAACATTCTTGATGCCGCAGCCAAGATGGTGAGTCCCGAGGAACTCAAAGCAATGGAGGCAAAAATCGAAGCTGAAAAGGCAGCTGTCGAAAAAGCGAAAGCCGAGAAGCGCGAGGCCCTGCAAATCTCATTGGACACTCTGAAAGAGGATCCTGCGTTTAAAACCTCGCTGGGTTATGCCTCGCAAGATTCGACCGACCTGGAGTTTACGGCAGTGAGCTTGCGTAAGAAACTCAATGATGAAACCTTTGCGAAACTTGCGCCAGTGGCGGAATCGTTGACCACTCTGAAACTTGGATCCAGCTCGGTGACGGAGGCTGCCCTTTTGGAGCAATTGCCTGCGATGAAGAACGTCACGAAGCTTGATTTGAGCCAAACCGAGGTCGGTGATGGAATTATGGATGCAGTCGTGAAGCTCGAGAAGCTGGAGTATTTGAATCTCTACGGAACCCAGGTGACGGACGCAGGAATCATGAAACTCAAGACGCTCGGAAGCCTTAAGGATCTCTATCTTTGGCAGTCCAAGGCGACGCCCGAAGGCGGCGAGGCTCTCAAAAAAGAACTTCCCGGATTGGAAATCACCTTTGGGGTGAACTAGGGAGTTACGATCATTTTCCCAAACCTGCGTGCTTTTCGGGGCACGCGGGTTTTTGTTTTTATGGAAAGGCCCGTTCGACTTGTCCTTTCGTAAGTTCCAGGCAGTAAAAGCGGTTTCCGAATTGGGAGGGGTGGATCAGGGTTTGAAATTGACTGACCGCGTGAGGTGAAGGGGCGGCGAGGAGCCAGTCCCTGGCACAGTAGGACAGATAGCGGCTTTGGTTCATTGCCGGATGGACAGATAGACCGGTTGCCCGGGCCGTTTCCTCAATCGCGGTGAAGTTGACGTCGGCGGTGAGATCTTGCTCGCCGGGATGGTCGAGAGGGTGGGCGTCGGAGCGATGATTGCGATAACAGCGCAATGTTCCCGCCGTGCGGGCAGGGTGGTAAAGGGCCTCCTGGTCGAGTCCATAGTCGATCCACATAAGGAGGGCGTTCTTGAAGGCTCCAGAAAGAGGAGTAAGCAGGCTCTTAAAGTCAGGAGCCCCTTCGGTGACGTAGCCTTCCGGGTAGTTGTCCGGGAGATCGGGATTTGCCGGGCGGGATGACCATTCCAGAATGTCGTTGGCTGTGGTCACCATGACTTCGTGCCACTGGCCCCGTGAATAGAGGAATAAAGGGACGGGAAGGGCATCGAGGACCTCATTTGCGATGACTGCGCCGAATTCGGCGTTGATTACAGATGGATTGCTGATGACGGTGGCCCGGTCCTGGAGGCGTTCCTGTAGGATGCTTTGCCGTGAAATGAGGGGCTCGCTGATGAGATAGGAAAGGGTGGAAGCGAACGCGGGATCAAGGGTTTCGATGTGATCAAGGATGTCACAAGCAAGCGAGCCATCGTGCGCTCCCAATTCCAGAAGGGTAAAGGGGGAGGGGGAGCCATTGGCGAGCCAGAAGCGATGAAGGCGCCGAGCGAGAAGAGAGCCGAAGACAGATCCAACGGAGACGCTGGTCATGAAATCGCCCTTTTTTGAGACTGTTTTGGGCTCCGGACGGGCATAATAGCCAAGATCCGGATGATAGAGGCACGTGGCCATGTAGTCTGCGAAGGGAATCGGACCGCCTTTTTTGAGGTCCGAGATCAGGAGACTGGCCAAGTCGGTAGTTGCCCCCGAGGCGGATCGAGGGTAAGGAAAAGCCTGTTGGAGGCCTGTTAAATCAGCGGGTTCTCGGGACATTATGTATGGACGAAAGAACAAGAGGGTAAGGCGGTGGTTTTTCAAGCGAAAGGGCTTTTGGATTTTTTGCCTAATTTGCCTGATTGCTGCCGGAGTTGGGGCATACCACGGGAATAAGAAGCTCGATCCCTATCGTGGAATTGCGGCCGAGTATGATCTTAGCCGGGTGGGGGAGAAAGAGGAGATGAGTTTTATTCATGATCGCACCGGCAATGAGATTGGAACGATGTTTGTGGAGAATCGCTTCTCCATTCCTCTTTCAGAGGTGCCACCGGTGTTTGTGAATGCGGTCCTGGCCCAGGAGGATCAACGTTTTTACAAACATGACGGGGTGGACTGGGTGGGGGTGGCCCGCGCGGCTTATCTGAACGCGCGAAGCGGGAGTATCACCCAGGGGGCGGGAACGATTACGATGCAGCTTGCCCGTAAATCATTTGATCTA
The DNA here is from genome assembly GCA_937916505.1 of uncultured Verrucomicrobiales bacterium. GTDB lineage: Bacteria > Verrucomicrobiota > Verrucomicrobiia > Verrucomicrobiales > Akkermansiaceae > SW10. The sequence goes on from CALFSW010000506.1 coordinate 3,346, forward strand.
CTGGGGGAGGCAAACAGGCTCGAATGGTCGGGTTATGAGAGGAAGATTGTTGAGGCGTTCGTTGCGATAAGGATCGAAGAGCATTTCACAGAAAAACTGAGGTCCGGGTATGCCGGCGACACGGATGGATTGAAGAAGGCGGTGAAGGAGGAAATACTGGAAATGTATCTGAACCTGGTGCCATTTGGATCGGGCTTCTACGGGGTGAGATCTGCGGCGCTGGGATATTTTGGGAAGGAACCAAAAGACCTGACAATTCCGGAATCGGCTTCGATCGTAGCGTGTTTGAAGAATCCCAAAAGAATTTCTCCGCTCGGCAGCCTGAGCGAAAACAAATCGAACCGTGATCTTGTCCTGACACGAATGGCAGCCGAGAAAATGATTACCGAAGCGGAGCGGGATAGCATGATGGCCGAGCCTGTGGTTCTCAATCCAAAGCCAATTCAGCGCGGTAAGTCGTTTCTCTATGAATTGGTGGCGGCTCAAGCCCGTGACCTGGTTGGTGAGGAAGCTCTCTCCCGGGGTGGATACTCGATTCGGACGACAATTGATGCCAAGGTTCAGAAAGCAGCTGAGGAATCACTTAAGAGGCAGCTGTCCAAGGTGGAAAATGTTCCGGGCTACAAGCATGCCAGGTATTCGGATTATCAGAAGTCGTCCGGCCCCCCCCGGTATCTGCAAGGCGCGGCTCTCATGGTTGATCATGAGACCGGAGAGGTGATCGCCCACGTTGGAGGAAGGGACTTTGCTCATTCCCAGTATGATTTTATTGAGAGCGGGAGTCGCCCTCTTGGGACTGCTTTTTTCCCTTTCGTGTATGCGACAGCATTCGAGAACGGTCGGCATCCTGCCACGTTGGTCATGGATGAGCAGATGGATCTGCGAAAACTCCAGGTGGGAGGTTTGGAGGGAGTGGTTGGAGAGTGGGGGATGGAAATCGTTAATCCGGGATACGAAAAATCAATCACTTCCCGTCGGGCACTCGGAGTATCAAAAATCGCAGCAACCGTAGAGCTGGGCCAGGACGTCGGTTTGTCCAACGTCCTCCAGACAGCTGGAAATTTTGGCTTCGATCTTCCTTCAGACAAGCTGCTCAATCGGATGCTGGTTGGTTTCGACAAGGTGAGCATGAGTGATGTGGTTTCGGCCTATTCAACCTTTCCGCGAGGGGGGACCCGGATTGCAGCGAGACACTACATTCGTGAGATCCGTGATATCGAAGGGAGAGTCGTTTTTCCGACTGGAGGTAATCGGCCTGTTCCGGTAGCTAAGGAGGTCTGCTCGGATGCGGCGGCATTTCAGGTTCACAGTATTCTCAATGATGTTTTGAAGACCGGAAATTTAGCAGAGACAGCCAAGGGGCTTAATCAAGATTTACTCCTTGGTGGCGGCAAGTCAGGAACGCCCTATGGGTTTTCGGATGCTTGGATGGTGGGGTATAACAGTCGTGTCACCAGCGCGGTCTGGGTGGGGTTTTATGACGGGGGGCGAAAGGCAATCCACGGCAAAGCCTTTGCTAAAAATATTGCTTACCCGGTTTGGGAATCGGTGATGAATTCCTCCCAACCCTCATTCTCCGGGATAGAGATCAACCCTCCTGAATCGGTTGAAAAGGTCTCGGTCTGCCGGGTTTCCGGAATGCGTCCGACACGATACTGTAATGAATCCGTGGAGGACCCGGTGACAGGCCAACTCAGTTTCCGATCGACGAGTTATCAGGAGTATCTCCGAAAAGGAGGAGAGTTGGGAATCTGTTCAGTGCATGGCGGAAGCATTGATATTGATAATATTTTCGAGCGGGCGCAGCCTCAGGAAGCGATCAATGCGATTCCAATCAAGGCAAAGGCTCCGCTCTTGTTGGGATTCGACCCTTATAACAGCGAAACTCCGACGCTTGGAATCAAAGATCAGGATGCGGAGGCCTGGCTTTCCTATGATGATGTTTTAATTGTAGAGGACTACGTTCGTGGCGAACGGGAAGCCTTGTTGAGTCTTCCCCGTCCCTCTCGATTTGTGCTGCCTCCTCCAACAGAGTCCGAAGAATCAACCGAGTAAAGTCCTATGAGTACCTCCGCTTCACCCAATCGATGGGTTCCTTTCCAGTGTCCTTCGTGTTTCGGATTATTTCGAGTGCGCAAGAGCCAGCTTGGTGAAACCGGTCATTGCCCGACCTGTCACTCACTCAATCATCTTTCAGAAAATGGGCCGTCTGCTGCGGCGAAGCCCAGAGAATCAGTCGCCGGGCCAGCCGAGGTCCTGTTGGAGAAAGTGTCGGTTGCAAAGCCAATGACTCCTGAGGAAATCACGAAGCAGGAAGATGATCGAAGGAAACGGAGACGCCAGTACACCGGAGGGCTTGGCGACCAGATCGATTGGGAAGAAGAGGGCGCCACTTTAGTGAAAAAGGGGCCTCCCTTGAAAGTCGTGTGGAGTCTGGTGATGGGGTCGGTCGTGCTTTTGGCTCTCGGGATTCACTACGTCAAGAATGTGAAACCGGATCCGGTTAAAGGAGGGAGTAGTATTGTCGGAGACCCTGAAGCTCAGGCGATGTTGGATGACATTCTGGAGAAGAATAAAGCGGATATCTACGTCGATGAAACCGGCAAGGATAGCACCGTGGATGCGGTTGATCAATACAAGCGATTTGACATGCAAAAGGTTGAGGTCGTTGTGAAGGGGTTTTTGAAAACGCAAACCGTCGAAGAGCGTGCAAAATGGAGTTGTGATTCAGAGCGGGTTTTGCCCCTCATGAAAAAATTCTATGAGGGAAATGAAATTGAGTCCGAAGGGTTTGAATTTCTGAACAAGACCGAGGTTTCCTATCGCGAAACTATTTTGACGACGTTGGTTCAGACCGCGGACTTCCTAACCTATCCAATTGCAGTCGAGAGGAACGGCGAGGGAGAGGATGCAAAATACCACGTTGATTGGGAAAGCTGGGTCGGATATTGCGCAATGAATCCAGAGGAGATGAGACGCAAAAAGCCGACCGACCCGGTTTTGATGCGGGTGATAGTGAGTCCTGCGAATTATTACAATTACACCTTTGCAGATGACAAGGAGTGGAGGTCATACCGCATGGAGCTCAGAGATTCGGAATATGCCTTTCTCGGTTATGCGAAGAAGAATTCCGAAATCGACAAACATTTTTCTGAAATTCGCCGGAAAGGCGGGAGAGGTCCTTGTATTGTCAAAGTGGTTTACCCTCCCAACGCCCGGGCCCAGGATCAGGTGGAGATTGTCGAAATCATTTCCGATGGCTGGATCCTGCCGGAATCTGCAAAAAAGAAGTGATGAACGAGAATTTGAATTCTCCCGAGGATAAGGCTCTCAAATTAAATTTGGACCGATCGATTTACGGCACGTTCGCCGAAATTGGAGCAGGTCAGGAGGTTGCAAACTGGTTCTTCCGGGTGTCGGCAACAGCGGGGACGGTGGCGAAATCAATTTCGGCCTACGACATGACCATTAGCGATGCTTTGTATGGTAAAACCAAACGCTACGTTTCCCAGGAGCGAGTGGTGGACATGGTTAACTATGAATATGAGTTGCTGGAGGAGCGACTCAATGAAAGCAGGGGAGAGGAGTCTCGTTTTTTCGCGTTTGCCAACACGGTGCGGGCAAGAGGCTACAATGATACTGAAGAGTGTCATGGGTGGCTTGCGATCCGTTACCAGATTCAGTCCAATCGACCATCCGGGACGATTGTCCTTCATGTCCGATTATTGGACGATGAGAACGTCGATCAGATGGAGGCTCTTGGAATTCTGGGAGTAAACTTGATCGATGCCGCCTATCATCATGTCGGGGATTTGAGTGATTTTATCAAATCTCTTGCCGAGTTCATCGCTCCGGGGCGAGTGGAGATTGATATGCTGAAATTTCTCGGGGAGCCTTTCGAGATGGTTGATAATCGTATCTGTGCGCTGGAGCTGGTTCGTCAGGAGATGACTCCGGCAACGGTTTTTATGCCGGACGGTGAAGTGGTGCAGGCGACCGAGGCGTTTTACAAAACGCCACTTCTGGTTTTGCGAGGGAGTTTCCTGCCGGTGACGAATCTGCATCTCGATATGTTGAGTCAAGCGGGGAAGATTTTCCCGCCACCCGGAGGGTCGGAAGATGCCCGTCCCTGTCGAGAGGTTTGTGAGGTGTCGCTCAGCAATTTATTGCGGGACGGCGAGGTGGATCTCTTGTCCTTTTTGGATCGTGCCGACACACTGCAGGCACTTGGGAAAGTGGTGATGGTCTCGAACTGTCCCGAGTTCCACAGGGTTGCTGCGACTTTGAGGCACTATACGCGGGAGCCGGTCGGAATGATTCTCTCAATCGGATTGCTGAACGAACTCTTCAAAGAAAAGTGGTCGGAAAATCTGCAGGGAGGGATTCTGGAATCCTTCGGACGTCTCTTTAAGAACAAACTTTCGCTTTTGGTCTATCCGTGGCGAAACCGAACCGGAGGGGCGTTGGTGACAGCTGATAATTTCAATGCTCCTGATCACCTGTTTCATCTTTACAAGCACTTTCATCAGAACGGGATGATTACCGATATTGGCTGTGGTGATGAAAAGCTCCTCGAGCGGACGGGCCGTGAAATTCTGAAGTCAGCTGCCGATGGGGGGGAGTGGGAGGAGTGGGTGCCTGAAGAGGCGCTTGCTCTGGTTCGATGCCACTGTGATTCACAATGATACGAATTCCATCCATCTTTGGCATGGCGGGTTGTGCGCTTTTCCTGCCGAACTGCGTGGAGACGACCGGCGTGCCCTATGAGAGGATCACCCGGAAGACTGAATCATTTCTCCGTGGGCTCCCCAGGGAGGAGCTATTCGCGTTGAAACGAGTGCGATTGGACTCCGGGACAAGTTTCCGTTTCAATAGAGGTCCGGCTACCAAAGGGAACCATATCTTTCCCACCCAAGTGAAAGTGGATATTCTCCCGAGAGAGCAAGGTGACAACTCGGTTCTTAAAGTTTCAGCATACGAGCGCGGTCTCTTTTTCAAAAGGAAACGCCGAGCTGTCGCATCTCCTTGGATGGGAAGACTTCCGGGGAATCGCTCTAATAATTAACGCATTATTGAACTATGAGTCTCATCGATACCG
>CALFSW010000507.1 GCA_937916505.1 uncultured Verrucomicrobiales bacterium
GTCGTTCGTGAGGCATCTTTTTAAGAAGGTGGACCATCAAGGAGAGTCGATAGGGTGAGGCGAAAAAATCGTGGTGATCTTCGATGAACATCCAGTAGAGTCCGTCCCAGGGGTCACACCAATGACCTTTGGGGAAATCGGACATTTTACGGATGTAGTTGGAACCCGAGAGGTAGGGGTTCGGGGAGAAAACTCCTCCATCGGCAAACTGGGACATGGCGTAGACATTTGGAACCATGACCCAGTCGTAGGCGTCGATGTAAAGTTCCATGAACCAACGATAGATGGCATCGGGATGAATGCGGCAGAGAAGCATGAAGTTGCCGAGAATCATGAGGCTTCGAGAGCGGCTTCGAGCACTTCCTCCGGAGTGATCAGGCCGATGCTGAGTGACGGGGTGAAAAATCACCCGGGTTCTGGCGGAAATAGCATCTTCATAGTCGCCGAAGAGTTCGAAGCGCTCATTGAAAAAGAGAGCCATCGCTTCCAGTGCTTCCCGGCGGTTTGTGGGATAGGTGAAGTTCTCCCGCGGGCCCGGCGAGGAGGGAAACCGTTGCGTGACCCATTTGCGGGCGGAGATGACTTCGTCGTGAAGCGCTGGAGAGTAAGGTCCGGGGATCGCTTGTTTTTTAGGGAGTTTTTTTCGGTTCTCGGCATCGTATGACCACTTCCCTCCGAGAGGGGAGCCATCGGGTTCGAGGAGAAGATTCATGCGCTTCCGCTGGCTTCATAGAATGTTTTCATGAAAGGCTTCTTCATTCCGTCCATGACTTCTTCCGCCCAGTCAAGCGGCGTGAGAAACATGGGGAGGGAAGAAGCTCCAGACGGAGGTTGCGGTTTTTGGCGAAGCGACGGAGACGGCGTTCGAGGAGATAGTCGACAGGGTCGACACAGATCAAAGTTTCAATTTCTTTGCCAACGTGTTCGTCAAGGAGGTGATCGGTTCGGGTTGGGGTGTCCGGAAGCTCGAGATAGATGAGATCCTTTGGTCGGCGGCCCAGCGTTTCATGCTGGTGCGGTGGAGGATGAGTTTCTTAACGCGGAACTTAAAAGGTTGCTCCGAGTCAGTGCCAAAGAAGAGCGGATCCTCGATTAAGAGAGCGGGGTGTCTCCCGGCGAGAGCAGGATGGGGCGAGAAAAGCTGATGAGGGAAAACAAGGGAAAGCGTTTTCGGCGTCGTTGTTCCTGGATCAGGAGCCCGGAAGTGCAACCTCGGTGCGAATCCTTTTCTTGAAGCGGCTGAGGCGGGTGAAGCCGGCTGCTTTGATCAGGCTGAGACCCTTGTCAAAATCACGGGCAACCTCGCCCGGAGCATGGGCATCCGAGGAAAGGGTGATGGGGATGTTGGCTTCGGCGGCGAGTTTGAGAAATTCGGCGGAGGGGTATTGTTCGGCACAGGGCTTGTGGAATCCGGCGGTGTTGAGCTCAATGGCAACGCCGCTATCCGCGATGGCATTGATAACAGGATCGTAGAAGCGCTTCAGGTCTCCTTCCGGAGTGTAGGCAAATTTTTTGATCAGGTCGGGGTGGCCAAGGAAGTCAAAGAGCCCCGAGCGGGCCATTGCGGTGTATTCCCTCCAATATGTGGTCCAAATTTCATCGACATCCGTTTCAGCCCATCGGCCGAGCCACCTGGGGTTGTCGAAGTCCCATTTGTCTCCGAGGTAGTGAATCGAGCCGATGAGATAATCCCACTCGCAGGAATTGGCGAGGTGCTCGATCCATTTGTGGCAATCGGGGAGCCAGTCACACTCGAGTCCCGACCGGACTTCGACCCGTCCCGCGGCATGGTGCCTGGCCCGGGCAATCCACTCGTGGTATTCCGGAAGCTGTTCTTCCAGCATCCGCCAATCGTCGAAGGGTTCGGGGGACTGGGGGGCATGATCGGAAATTCCATACTCTGCGAGCCCTGCGCCGATGGCTTGGTCGAGGTAATCTTCAGGTTCGCCCCCGGCATGAAGACAAAGCGGCGTATGGGTGTGATAATCTGCAAGCATTTTGGCTTTGGCGTTGTCGCTACAAGATTCTCTTACTAGATTCCCGGACCGGCGCAAAGCCCCACCTGTTATGTCTCATTTTTCCGAGCCCAATTCTTTCACGCAACCGCTCTTTGACCAACTCAAGCGTCATCCAAAACGGATCGTTTTTCCGGAGGGAGAGGACGAGCGCATTCTTAGGGTTGCGGCCAAATTTGTCGAACTCGGGCTGGGCGTGCCCATCCTGCTGGGTGATCGGGATAAAATCTTTGCGATGGCGAAGGATCTTGGTCTTTCGATGAATTTTGTGCGGGTCATTAATCCTGTCAAATCGTCCGATTTTCAGCTTTTTTGCAACCGCTTGGATCGAATTGAGAGATATCGCGGCCTTCGCGGAATGGACGTTGAGGAGGTGATTTCAAAGCCTCATTACTTCGCGGCCATGATGGTCCAATATGGTCAGGCAGATGCTTGTTTGGGTGGGAATATTTCCGACCCCGCCGGCGTATTTCGCCCGCTCCTTCATCTGATCAAGCCGGACGCGAATGTCCCGAGGGTTTTTGCGGTGACGGTTTTGACTTCCGACAGTTTGCCGAATTTTGGCAGCGACGGGGTGCTGTTTCTCGCGGATACGGGTCTCATTCCAGATCCAAGCGTCGAGGATCTTGCGAGCATTGCGGCGGAAACCGGGATGCTGGCCCACCACCATTTGGGGCGCCGGGTTCGGGTGGCTCTTTTGAGTCACTCCAATTTGGGGAGTTCCCCGACTCCGTCAGCGCTGAAGATGAGTGCGGCAGCGGCCTCTGCTCGTGAAAAAGTATCGATTGATGCCTGCGAAATCGACGGGGAAATTCAGGCGGATGTGGCAGTTGACCGTGAGGCGGCCAGGATCAAGGCTCCAAAAATGGCGCGAAAAGAGTCGGCCGATGTCCTGGTGTTTCCGTCACTCGATGCCGCCCATATTTCCATGAAGCTTCTCGGGCATATTGGAGGGGTCTCCAGTTATGGCCGCATCATCCGGGGCCTCACCAAGCCGGCGGGCCAGGTCCCAAGGACCGCGACCGAGGAAATGATCCTTGGAACAGCGGCCGCGCTGGGAGTGGAGGCCATCCAGTTTCGTGAACTCCACCCCCAGGGGTAAGCGCTGTTAAAAGTTGGTGCTAAAGCCAATCCTCCAGATGGGGCCGCCGGCGATTCCGGTTGCATTGAGGTCCCGGTAGACCGGGATATCAACCGAGCCGGAAATCGTCAGGCGTTCGTTGATCTGCCAAACCAACGAGGGGCGCACTGAGATCATGGTCGCTCCGGTGTTAGCCAGGTCCATTCCCCGGTATTCATCCTTGTTGGTGTAGCTTCCCTGAACGGTGAAGTTGAAGGCCACGGAGTCGGTGATGGCCCTGCCTGCGGTGACACCCAGAAAGTAGGTTTCGGCGGGCCTGAAGCCTTGGCTGCTGGTCTCAAGCGGGAGGCTGACATCGAGCCGGGTGGAGAGGTTCCAATCTCCTGCTTGTTTTGAATAACCCGCGCCCAAAAGAACCTGCCAGGCCCCGGTTCCAAGCTGAAAGACCGAGGGGGCCGCAACTCCAACAAGGGGTTGTTTTCTTTCGTCTCCAGTTGGAGCAATGAAACCAAGGTTCAGATGGAGGCCTGGAACCTGCGATGGACGCCAGGTGCCGAGGAGTGAGATATCGGAAAGTCCCGAGATCGTGCTCATGTCGGTTCCATTTTCCTCAAAAGTTCCATCAAGGAAGGGAGCCGTTGCCTGCAGGACGAATTGATCCGAAATTCGATACGCTCCGGTGAGACTGTAGCGATGGAAAATCGTTTTGACCTTGGAAGGGTTCGAGACCTGATGGGATCCCCGGTAGAGGTCGTCACTGATTCTGAGAGTATAGTCTGCCGAGAGGCTGAAGCGGGATGAGTTGTTGTCAATGAATCCGCCAACTGGCGGAGTCGTGAGTTTTCAGCCGTCTCATCCAAAGGCCTGATGGAGAAGAAGGGCGGAAAATAGGGCGGTCGTCGTTTTGAATTTCATGATGAATTGTTGAAAAAGTTTGTGTTGAAAAGAGTCGTGGGTGCCATCGCCGGCACGCCAAGGGAAAAGGGCTCAAGCCCAGAAAAAGAGGCCGGGCGGGATCACAGCCGGATGACCTCAAACCGTCGAAAGAGCGGGAGGTGGTCCGGGGGAGGGCGGGTTGGGGAAGGCTCGAAGCCTTGGCCGGATCCCGCAGATCGATCAATGACGCGGGGACAGTCAAAAGAGGTGATTTCCGTGCCCTGCCAGGGATCAAGCTCCGCGAGGGGATGCCAGAGGATTTCGCCAGGATCACAGGTGATCTTTTTGATACAGTTTTGGCACGGGGAAGATCCGGGATGCTCCTTTGGTTCAGCGGCCTGACAGGAGGAGCACAGACTTTTAGCGGCTACGGAGCATCCGCATTCCGATAGGTATAATTCCCGGGAGCATTCGCAAATTCCCAGCGCCGGATGCTGGAAGATGAGAATGACTGACATCAACGTGAGAAACGTTGAAGCTGACAATTTACGAATCATTGGAGTCTTCCCAATAAGATAGCCGAGCTGGTCGGCCCGCAAGAAAAGAAATGAGGGGCCGCCCACGCTTGCTGGCATCTTTCAGCCGAATCTAACCGGGAGGCCATTGGAGCTGGCGGCCGGCGAGGAGGTGGAGATGGAGGTGGGGGACGGCTTCGCCTCCATGTCGTCCGTTGTTGATGATGATGCGGAAGCCATCTTCGGCATAGCCTTCCTGTCTCGCGATCTCTCCCGCCTTGAGCATGAGGTGCCCGAGGAGGGCCTGGTCTCCCGACTCCGCAAGAGCGATGCGGGTGATGGGTTTTTTGGGGATGAGAAGAAGGTGGATCGGAGCCTGGGGGGAGACATCACGAAAGCAGAGAGACAGGTCATCTTCATAGACGATGTCGGCAGGGATTTCGCGGGCGATGATTTTTTCAAAGAGGGTGGTTTCAGTGCTCATTGTTCAAGGGTGAGGTGAAGTTTGCGTTCCCGGGCGATGGGGTGTTTGTCGAAGCGGTCGAGGAAAGCGATGATTTCGGCGATGAGTTGTTGACAGGTTGGGCTCTTTTCCTTGCCGCAGCTGAGAATCTCCACGCATTCCCGGAGATCACAAAAGCGGATTGATTCGGCACCGGATGCCCTGAGAAGTTGAATTTCTTCGGAAAGGAGACGAAAGAAGATGAGTTCGTAACCGTTCCCCGCGCTGCGAGCCGGTCCGATGAGTGACACGGTGACGGGTGGGGCAAGGGGCTTCAACTGCTCGGCAATGGATTCGAAGCCGATCCTTCGGAGCATGATTCGCATACGCTCAAAGAGTTCCTCCAGTGGGAAAACACGGAGCGGGCATCGGTTTTCGAGATAATGGAGAATTCCGTTCCGGATATCGTCGATAAACGGAAAATCTCGGTGATTGCAGGCTTCGGCCGCCCGGATGAGTGACTCATCAATCCACCCAGTCCCGTAACCAGCCACCTGTTGGTGGCCGATTTGAAGAGGGGGGAGGTTTTCAGCGAGGCAGATCATACGGAGTTACTTGAAGAGCTTTCTTTGCATGGCATCGTTCCTCGAACGTTTTTCGAGCGCTTGAATTTCGCGGATGAACTCACCCACATCGTCGAATTGGCGGTAGACCGAGACGTAGCGGACGTATGCCACCGGATCGATGGCGTGGAGTTTTTCCATGACTTTCGCTCCGATACTGGCCGAGGGGACTTCGTTGTGGTGATCCTTGTGAAGCTCGCTGAGGATGTCATCAACCGCGCGGCCGATGACGTCCATGGAGACTTTTCGCTTTTCGCAGGCCTTGACCAGACCGCGGAAGAGTTTTTCGCGATTAATGGCCTCCCGTGTGCCATCTCGTTTGATGACGCGAAGTTCGGTCCGTTCGACCTGTTCATAGGTCGTGAAGCGGGAGCCGCAATTCAGGCATTCGCGACGCCGACGGATCGAAGTCCCGTCCTTTGATGAACGGGAGTCGACAACCTTGTCCTGATGATTTCCGCACTGAATACAACGCATGGCAATCTCTCCGAGAGACGGAGGAGTGCAAAGAATTGTTTCCACTTGGCGGGTCAGGAAGAAAAAATCCCACCGATGTTGGTCTGGAGGGTGCTCCGGGGAGGATTTCGCTAATTGAAGAGGCAAAACCTTAAAATTTTCGTTGGTCGGAGTGGTGATGTCCCGATCTCAAGGTAAAAATTTAAAATCAATACACATTGGAGTGTGGAGAGGGACAATCGGTGCTTTTTAAGGATTCCGTAACTTCCTACAAAAGGGCTGCTGAAAATTCGTGTTAAAAAACTCTTGTCGGAGGTCTTGGACGATGGCAAAGAGTGCGCGCACGCGAAGCCCTTCCGGGATTAGCAATGCGGGTGTAGCTCAGTGGTAGAGCGCGACCTTGCCAAGGTCGATGTCGAGAGTTCGAATCTCTTCACCCGCTCCA
>CALFSW010000508.1 GCA_937916505.1 uncultured Verrucomicrobiales bacterium
AGCGTCGCTGCAGCTTGCGCACCGACATCCCCACCAGTTTCGCAAGCTCGAGCATCGAGATTTTTTGCGCGTAATTCTCTTTCAAGAATTCGATCAAAGGCAGCAACTCAAGGTAAGGTTGCAGTGAGGCGTGTGCGCCCTCGAAGCTGCGGACAATCCCACACAGGCCCGCGCCCTTGCCCTGCTGATCAAAGAATGGGATCTTATCTGTGATAAACCAGACGGGGTCGCCAACCCGGTTGGGGAACAGTTCGACAATCCCGATCAGCGGCTCCAGGCTCGTGAGCACTCGCTCGTCATCGGCGTGGTATTTCTCCGCCAATTCCGGCGGGAAAATCTCGTAATCAGACAGGCCGATGATGTCTTCCTCTTGGGCGAATCCGCATCGCTCGACGAAAGCGCGATTGCCAGCCATCAGCCGCAGCTGTGCATCTTTTGCAAAATACAAGGTGTCCGGGAGATACTCGAAGAGCCCTTGTACCGAGCCAGGTCGTAGTTGATCCAGCCATGTGCGCTTAAGCTCGGACGAATCCATGTCGGGATTTTACACAAACTATGCGTAAGAATACAAGTATTTCTTCGGATTAGCTGGTTAACTCGAACATGCTAAAGACATAGGTAAACATCGAGCGCCATGGCACCGAATCCATCATCCCGTGTAGTCGTCCCCGGTGGCACAGGTCACGCGGCTGCGGAAAATAATGAACCAATAGAATCCAATGAAAAAGAAGCCAATGAAATTCCGGCAACGACACCCTAAGACGTCCCGCGGCACGCGTTCCATCCTGAGACACACCTGGCTGTGTGCTCTCGGATTGGGGATCCAGTCGGCGCGAGCGGATCTGATCGACGCTGGAAATATCCTCGTCGATGTGAATGTGGAGAACTTCATCGTCGGTTCCACGCCCATGTCGCTGCCGAACCTCGGAACGGTGGTCGGCAGCTTCGAACTCGTCAACCAGCCCGGGCAGCCGCAGCCCCAGATCGTTGAAATCACCGACACGAACGCGATCACTTTTAAGGGGATCCACCTCAATCTTGAGGCGGCGGCGCAGAACGTTTACAAGGGGCCGCTGACGCCGGCGGGATTGACTGCGGATGGCGCATCCCGCTCGATCGAAGTCTGGGCGAACAACCCGGAGATCGGGGGCGAAGAGATGATGGTCGGATGGGGGCGCCGTGGGGGCGGGGACGGAACCAACATGTCGTTCGGATTTACCAACCAGCCGGCCTTTGGCGCGGTCGGCCACTGGGGGGGAGGGCCGGACGTCCCATGGGGAATTGACGGGGCTGGAACACCAACAGCGGGGGATTGGCACCACATGGTCTACACCTATGATGGCGACACCACGAGCCTCTATTCCGACGGGGAGTTCGTGCATAGCGAGGCCATCGGATCGATCGATACCCACGACGGTTTCCCCTTCGTCCTCGGCGGTCAGAATCATCAAACCGCTCCGAACGATGTGACTGTGGATGGCTTCGGCGGCGCATCCGGTGGAAACTTCAGCGGGCTGTTGTCCCGCGTTCGGATTCACGATGGCGTGTTGAGCCTCGCCGACGTGGTCAATAACTTCAACACGGGACCGGGAGCAGGACCTGTAGTCGATACTGACGAAGACGGGATCATCGATGCGATCGAGGATTTGCACGTCTGTCTGGACAAGAACGTTGCCGACGCAGATGCGGATCCTGACATGGATGGTCTGAGCAATATCGACGAGTTGACAGGCGGGACGGATCCCTGCGATGACGACACGGACGATGACAACGTGATTGATGGTGACGAGGTCAACCGCATGGTCGGCGGACAGCCTGCACCGACCGACCCTCGCAACGCCGACACCGACGGCGACGGTCTCAACGACGACGTCGAGACTCACACTGGCACCACCAACGGGCCGAGCGACACTGGCACTGATCCGCTGGTCGCCGACGGCGACGGCGACGGGCTGAGCGATGGTGACGAAATTAACCGCATGGTCGATGGTCAGCCGGAGCCGACCAACCCGTTCGACGCAGACAGCGACGGCGACAACTGGGACGATGCAATCGAAATCGACGCGGGCACTGACCCCAACGACCCGGATGACTTTCCGGCAGTGGGCGCGCTCGTCGATGCCGGCGAGCTATTGATCGACGTCACCACCCACGGAGAATTGGAGGGTTCGAGCCCGCAAGTGCTGCCAAACACGGGGTCGGTGACAGGCGACTTCACCCTCGTCAACGAGGTCGGCCAGCCCGAGCCCGTGATCGAAGTCGTCGACGGGATTTCCGGAATTCACCTGAACAGGGAACAGGCATTCCAAAACGTCTACCAAGGACCGACGACGCCCGATAGTTTGACGGCTCCAGGAGCCACACGCTCGATCGAGGTCTGGGGGCACAATCCATCGGGCGGCACTGGTGAAGAGATGATGGTCGGATGGGGACGCCGAGGCGGCGGAGACGGAACCAACATGTCGTTAGGATGGACGGATCAGGCTGCCTTTGGCGCAGTTGGCCAATGGGGCGGTGGTCCCGATGTCCCATGGGGAGTCGACGGCTCTGGAAGGCCTCCGGTTGGCGACGACACATTTCACCACCTTGTTTACACCTACGACGGCGCTACCACGAGCCTCTACGCAGATGGCGCGTTCGTGCATAGCGAAGCGACAGGCTCGATCGACACGCATGACGGATTTCCATTCATCATCGGCGGACAGAATGCACAGAACGCTCCGCACGACCCAACGGTGACCGGCGTTGGTACTGGCAGTTTCGGCGGCAACTTCAGGGGCCTGATAAACCGGGTCCGCATCCACGACGGGGTGCTCTTGCCAGCTGATGTTCTGAATAACTACCTCGCGGGACCGGACGCTTCTCTGGGCGGATTTGTTTTCCAGATCACCAGCGTGAGCCATGATCCTGATACGGAATTTGTGTCCTTTACGTGGACGTCACGACCCGGGAGGTTTTACACGATTCAGACCTCGGTGGATATGACTGCGTGGTTAGAAATCGACGACGCCGTCGCGGCCGCAGAGGGCGAGACGACGACTTACGTCGATCGCACCGATAACCCGCCCGGGACGAAGCGGAGATTCTACCGCGTGCTCGAAAACCCGTAGGGGGGAGGCAATTGAGGATAATAGTGTCGATTCCGGCCTCCCTGTCGCCGATGGCCAGAGCGTCGCCACCGACGAGATCACGGTGAACGCCGCCGCGGTCGCGCCGGGCGACATCACCTTGACCTCGACCGGGATCCCATCCACGGCCGTGCCGGGATGCAACCCCCTTTCTCCCCCATCCGATCCGGTCCAAAGGCGGCTTCAAAGCCCT
>CALFSW010000509.1 GCA_937916505.1 uncultured Verrucomicrobiales bacterium
AGAAAAGAGGTCGATGACATTAGGAGCTGGACGCCTGCCCGTGTGGGGGTAGGTTGAGGCGTGGAAGGATTAAGAATTCTCTCTCCCTCGGAACAGGTTGCCGGGCATTTACGCAAAGAACTTTTGCGCGGGCGCTGGATTGTGACAATGCCGGGAGTACCAAGTTTGGCCGCTGAAATGGGGGTGAATCGGAAAACGGTGGATGCGGCATTGAAGCAACTGGACACGGAAGGGATTCTGGTGCCTCAGGGAGCGGGGAGGAGACGCGCGATCGGGGTGTTGCCGGAGGGCCTCACTCCGCCGCCTCTTCGTTTGGGTATTTTGCTTTATGAATTGGTTGATAAACGAGTCGATTACATTGTTGAGATTCTGCATATGCTGATGGAGGCCGGCCATGCTCCGTTTTTTGCGAACAGAACCCTGACGGATCTCGGAATGAATGCCAAGCGGGTTGCGGAGTTTACCGAAGCTGCGGGAGCGGATGCCTGGATTGTGCTCGCCGGGTCCGTGGATGTCTTGAATTGGTTTGCCGAACAGGATTTTCCGACCTTTGCACTTTTCGGGAGTGCTTCCGATTCTCATGTGGCGGGTGCCAGACCCAACAAGCCGCCCGCTTATCGAAAAGTCGTCCGGACATTGGTGGAATTGGGCCACCGGCGTATTGTTCTTTTGGCCCGGAGTCAGCGGAGAAAGCCGGAACCGGGTGATTCCGAACAAACATTTCTGGATGCTTTGGTGGAGGAAGGAGTCCAGATTGGCGAGTATCATTTGCCTGATTGGAATGACAGCAAGGAGAGCTTTTTTGAGTGTTTGGATTCACTCTTTCAAGTGACACCTCCGACTGCTTTGATCGTTCAAGAAGCTCACGTGTTTACGGCTGCCCAGCAATTCCTGGCAGGACGTGGTTTGAAGGTGCCGCTTGATGTTTCCATGGTGTGTTCGGATCCCGATCCAACCTTTGCGTGGTGTGAACCGTCGATTGCTCATATTCGTTGGCGGCCTCAACCGCTGGTAAGGAGGATCGTCCGGTGGGCGGACAAGGTGAGTCGCGGGAAAGGGGATGTCGTGCAGAGCCTGGCGAAGGCGGAATTTGTGAACGGAGGAACGGTGGGGAAGGTGCGGGAGTAGCATTCAGGCAGTCGCAAGAAATTCCCTCACGATTCCGGTGAAGTCTTGAGGGTTTTCCCAGGGGACACGGTGTCCGCTGCCGGCAATGACCGCGTGACGGGAGCCGCGAAGAAACGAAGTGGCTTCCCGCCCGAGTTGCGTGAATTTGTGGTCTTTTTCACCGGTGATCCAAAGAACGGGACAGGTGATGGTCGCGAGCTTGTCGCGGAGGTCTTCCTGGGTGCCGAGGGACCAGTGACGAAAGCTTTTTACGACGGCTTTTTGGTCGTTGGAAGTGGCCTGGTGGAGGCCTCTTCCAATAGAGGGCAGGATTCCTTGCTGGTTCCATTTTTTGAGAAAAGAGTTCCAATCCCGGCTGGCTAACTCAGCCCACTTTAAATCCTGCCCGATGCGATCGGGGCAGCCCCCGGTGAGTCCGGGGTGGGCACTGACGATGATGGCGGCCCGCCACTTTTTTGGGGCGGCAAGGAGAGCGTGAAGGGCAAGGCGTCCCCCCATTGAGTATCCTAAAATGAGGTCGTTGGCTTCAGCCCGGTTGGCGATGACTTGGCCGGCTTGGGCGAGAGAGGGGGTTTCGCTGTCGAAAAGGTGCCAGAGATCGAGGGCGTTCACTTCATGGCTCAGAGTGCTCTTGAAGAGATCCCAATCGCGATTGCTGCCAACTGCTCCATGGAGGCAGTGGATCATGGTTTCCAGAATCCAAAGAGTTGGCGGCTACACCCGAGGCCGAAGTAGAAGCGGTTTCGCCAGGGGCGTTCGGGTTCCAGAATGCGCCAGCTTTTCTCCTCTCCGATCTTACGAATTCCGGAGAGGGGATTGACGAGAGTCTTCTCCTGACAGAGCTCAAGGAGAGGGAGGTCGGCGCGGGAATCGCTGAAACCGGCAAGGCCGGAAGTGATTTCGAGTTCCTTCAAGCGACGGACTTTTTCGTCGCTCTTGTGGTTTTCCCCGATCATTTCGGGAAAGAGTTCAACCCGCGTGCCCCAGTCGAATCGCGTGCCGAGACTTTCGTGAAATCCGAGCGCATCGCCGATGCCTTTGACCCAGAGCTCGGGGCTGGCCGAGGAAAGAACGAGGTGGCAGCCACGTTGTTTGTAGTGGGCGATTTCCGCGAGGATTTCCGGATAGGAGAGCTTAGGGAGCCAATCGGCAAGGAAACCATCGACGTGTTCTTGCAGTTTTGAGGATGACATTCCCCAGAGGTAGGAATGGAAGACGCGTTTCATCCCTCCGGCTCCAAGGACTTTATTGAGAGGAAGAAAGGCGAGGAAGATCAAGGTGAGGAAACGCCGGGAGGGTTCCTTGCGAAGCACGTAGGACCTAAAGACAAGCTGGGTGTCCCAAGGAATTATGGTCTGATCGAGGTCAAATAGGACGAATTCACCTGTGGGTTTCACCGGCGGAAGCCTAGGTCGTTCAGACGAAAAGGGAATTTCAAATTGAGTGGGTGAGCCTTTCCCTTGAGTTTCAGTCCGGCTTTGGGCAGTTTTCACGAACAGATATCGATTATGTCTTCTACCTTCAGCTATTCGCTTTGTTGCGCGTTCCTTTGTTCTCTTCAGTTGAGGGCGGCTCCTCCCGCCGCTCCCACTGACTTCATCTTTGCTCGATCTGATGCCAACGACGCGGCTTCGTTTGAGTGGGTTGACAATGCGACGGATGAAACCCTTTTTCAGTTTGAAATTAGGTTTGGGGACGGAGCTCCTTTCGTCAGGAACGGACCGGGAACAGACACAACCAGCTTTACCTTTACGGGATTTACTCCGGGTTCCGCGGTGTTCTTTAAACTTCGTTCGGCGAAGCCTCTTGAAGGAGGAGGTGCGGGCGAGCTTGAGTTTTCCGATTGGACGCCTGAAGTGAGTGTGACGACCCTCGATCTGAATCTGTTGACCTCTGCTGCGACGGGAACACCAGGCGAGAGTTTCACTTCAACGGTCGCGGCTGATTTCGAGTTCGATTCTCTTCGTGCGGTGGGGACGTATCCTTCTTGGCTGGATTTCGATACTGTTACCGGAGTTTTTTCGGCGGAGACCCCATTGGAGGGAAGTGTCCGTGTGAATTACGAGGCGGTGATTGGGATTCACCTGCGCTCCGGTTTCCTGCACATTAATGTCATCAACGAAAAGCCGGTTTTGACGGGATCGATTGATCCTCTGACGCTCATTGCCGGGCCGTCGGTCGAAGTCGATCTCACAGGCGTTTTTGAGGATTCTGATTTTATCCGAGCGGCTGCTGTCTCGACAGCTTCCGGAGAGATCAGGATTGGATTCTATGAAGGGTTTCCGGTGACCGTGGGTAATTTCTTTGCCTACGCCGAGAGTGATGCCTGGGACGGCGCCTTTTTTCACCGCATGGCAAAGTTAGGCAACGGGGAAAACTTTGTGCTGCAAGGAGGAGGCTTTAAGCCCGGGGCCGAGCCCGGAAAATATACCCGCGTGACGCAACTCCCGACGATCGTCAACGAATTCGATCCATCACGTCCGAATCTTTGCGGAACGATTTCAATGGCCAAGCTGGGTGGCGATCCTGATAGCGCGACCAATCAATTCTTTATCAGTTTGAATGATAATCGGACCATTCTCGATGGTCAGAACGGAGGCTTTACGGTGTTTGGAAGGTGTTCCGAGATTGGTGCGGCGAACCGAATGTCAGCACTCCCGCGTGGAAATTTCAGGGTAGAGATCGATGACTCCTTAACAACTCTGAGTGACTGGCCTCTTACTGAAATTGATGGCACGAGCCCGGCTTTTGACCAGCTCGCATCGATGAACGATGTCTTCGAGATTCCCACGCTGGGATATTCGTTTGCTTCCGAAGGAGATGAGATCGTCTCGGCAACAGTGGGCCCGGAGTTAGGGGCTCCATTGATGATTACCCCGACAGGGCTTGCCGGAATGACACAGTTGACGATCACGGCGACCGACCTCGATGGCGCGAGTGTCTCAACAACGGTGCCGGTCACGGTTCTGAGTTCTTATTCGGGATGGGCGAATCGTGAGTCAGCTTCAGGGCCCAACGAGATGAGTGACCCGGGAAGTCTCACGAACTTTGAAGAGTATGCCTACGGTGGCGATCCGACGGATCCCTTGGATGACGCCTCTTTATCTCCTACGGGTGGAATTGATCTTTCCGGACATGGGATCTTCACCTTCAGGCATCGGGAGTTTGTATCTGATCTCACCTATTCAGTGCAAAGCTCAACCGATCTGATTGATTGGGATACAATTTGGGCGACTGATGATGGCTTTGAGGCCGCGAATGTGACCAATCTTTCCGACGACGGGGAGATCAAGGTGGTGACCGTTCAAAGCAATCAGTTGATCGTGGATGATTCGGAACTATTTTTCCGTCTGGTCGTTAATGCTGGAGAAGAATAGAGCGTAAATTTCATGAAAATTTTGATCAAAAGCATTATCGCGGCTGTTGGCCTCGTCAGCAGTAGTTTGGCCCAAATCGTTGCTGACTTCCGAACCTCGGAGGGGGATTTCAATGTCCTACTCGACTACGTGAACGCTCCGCTCGCAGTGGCAAACTTTATCCACCTGGCGGGCAAAGGTGATGATGTTTTGGAGACCAGAGATGGCGTGCCCGCTCTGGAAACGGCCAACCATTTTCGACATGGATATTACTCGACCCCGGGGTCCGACGCAGAGCGCCTTATCCTGCAAGTTTACTACATTCCTGCCACTGAAACGATGCGGGCGTTCTACGGTATTTTTCAGAGCGAGACTTACATTGGTGGCGTTGAGATTTTCCAATTGGCAAATTACTACGCCGATATCACCGGACAAGATCGGATTCGGTTGGCTCTGGTGAGTTCCCAGCCGACCCGTTATCGGATTACCCTACGGTATCCACGACAGTGGCTCGATGCCCGGGATCAAAAGATCAAGGAGGCCCCGATGTATCGTGAGCTTGAAATCAACCGGGTGGAGACGGGGAAACGGTTTTTTGCCGGAAGCATGACCCGGGATCCCCTGGAACATCCGGGGTATCATTTTCAAGACGAGGTTTTACGAGTTCCCGGGAATACGACAAATCCCTATGGGACGGCCTTCAATACGGGATGGATTTTAGCGATGGACACGGTGGGGCCCAATCAGAACGGGAGTCGTTTTTTCATAACCTCTGCAGCCGAAAGGACCTGGAACGGTCGCTATACGGCCTTCGGCACGGTGATTCAAAATGCCGGGCGTCTCGTTGTGCAAAGTATTGCGAATACGACGACGACAAGTGATCAGGAGCCTCTTCAAGATATGGTGATTCACGACATTACTTTTCGAAGGCAGGGAGTGGCCGCGGCGGCGTTTTTTGAGGGGTATCACCAGAATTTTCTTCCCGGGGTCATTGAAGCGTTGTCTTTGGATATTCAGAGAACCAACGAGGGTTTTTCGCTGGTGACGCCCTTGAGGCCCCAGACCCAGACGATTCTCTATCAGGGTTCCGATTTACGCACCCTCACAGGAGGGACGATCGACGTGCAATCTCCTTTCTTAACGGAGCCAATGAGGACGGATTTGACGGATTTGATTAATTTTGCGCCAAAGTATTTCCTGAAGGGTTTCGCAACGAAGATTCCCAATTGGCCTTCTGCCGAGGTTGAATTGAAAGATGCCCAATTGAGTTTTAAAGTGAATTCGGGCGTGGATGAAGGTTCCATGTCTCTCTTTTTTGATTCGGTGGATGGGACGAGCGGAAGCTACACCATCGACATGGTTGTGGAACGGACGATGGAAGGAGAAGAACCTGTCTTTGTACCATCAAAAGGAGTGGGGACGTTTTTGGCCACCTATGACTCCAGCGAAGGTCCGTATATGGGTGTTTTGACCCTCAACGTTCTTACCGGACCGCTCAATGTTGAGGAGATCACCTTGCATCTCGATTCGACTCGTTTTGCCAACAATCCCTTGATCAATCCATCGACGATTATTCGTCGCTTCGATGCCCGCACGACCGATCCCGAGGTGCCTTTTCTCGGTTACAGTGGTATTTATCAAAAGCTTCGGTAGTTTCACGCTTGATGGTTCCCAACACAAAGACGGTGCGTCCCGCCGAGCCCAATGAATTGGTTCCGGAGGATTACTTTGCCGAAATTGACCCTCGTCGGTTTTTTGGAAACGAGGCCCCGTTGGAGATCGATCTGGGGTGTGGTGACGGGAAGTTCACCCTGGAGATGGCGGAACATCATCCGGAGAGGAATTTCCTGGCGATTGAGAGACTTTTGGGGCGGGTTCGCAAAGTGTGCCGCGGTGCCGAGAAAGGAGGTCTTAAGAATGTCCGGGTTTTGAGACTGGAGAGTCTTTACACGCTGGAGTGGCTTCTTCCGGAGAGTTGTGTGGATCGCTTGCACCTGCTCTGCCCGGACCCGTGGCCCAAGGTGAAGCATCACCGTCGTCGACTTTTTCAGGAACCATTTTTGAAAGCGGTCGTGAGAGTTCTAAAGCCGGGAGGAGAGCTTCTTTTTAAGACCGACCACGACGAATATTTTGACTGGAGTGAGGAGCATCTTGATGCCTTCAAGGGGTTGGAGAAGCATGCTTGGGCGGATGATGATTTCTTCTATCCCAGGACAGATTTTCAAATCCAATGGGAAGCGGAAGGAAAGCGCCTGCAGGGTCTGCGTGCTAGGAAGCCCCGGTAGTACCGTCTTGGTCGGAGTAGGAGGCAGGGGCAACCAAGCCGGCCGAGAGGATCATTTTCCCGGCTTCTTCGAGAGTCATATCGCTTTTCATGACCTTTTCGTCATCCATGAGAACGACGAATCCGGTCATGGGATTTGGCGAGGTGGGAATAAAGATCGAGGTGGTCTTCTTGCCTGTCTGGGGGTCCGTGAAATTCCCGGTGATCAGGCCAATGAGCCGACAGCCCGGGCTGGGATATTCCACGTAGGCAACTCCCTTGAACTTCTGTGGTCCACCCAGGTTACGCACGGCATCGACGAACTGTTTGACCGTCGCGTAGATGACTCCAAGCAAGGGAATCCGGATCATGGTGTCATCGATCCAGCTGGTGACCTTCTTTCCGGGCCGATTGGTGACCGCAAGACCGACGAGGAAGAGGAGTCCGAGAGGGATGAGAAGCCAGAGGAAGTCGTCGCCGGGAAAGCCATCAAGAGTCCAGGCTTCCTTCTCTCCTTTTTCAAGATCAGCGTCTTCGCTGGCACCTCTGAAGACGTTGAGGGCATTCAGCACCCCGTTGATAATGGCGAGGCCGATTTTGTGCAGAAGTCGGAAAACGAGAACCAGGATCCACCCGGTGGCCAACACTGGAATGACGGTGGCCATGCCCGCAAGGAAGGGTTTGAGGGCCTTGCGAATGCGCGGATGTTTGATCTCGCGGGGTTGGCCGATGGGATTGATGGGTTCTTCGGACATTGTTCGGAAGGAGAATGAACATGGACTGTCCTTTCTGACAACCTTGGGATTTGCAACTGACGGCTTCCTTTGTCCATGCTAGCTTTCGGGGAAGTGATCAGGGTCGCTTTTTCCACATGACACGATTGATTGTTCTTATCCTTCCTCTGATTGTGCTGCGGCTTTCTTTTGAAGTGGCTTCTGAGAAAGAGACGTCATTGACGGGGGGAGATGATGCGGCACGTGGAGTTTTTGACAAAGGAGACGACAGGGCGGTTGGCGCGGTTCAGAGAGCGGGGATTGAAGGCACCAGTATCATCAAGGCGTCAGGCCGGATTTCCGGTCTTAAAGGTGAGATCCAGGGGGAGAAAATACACCCGCCCGGGGAAAAAAAATCGGCAATGGTGGATTTGATCCTGTCAAAGATCGATCCCGCCCTCCTTTCCGATCTGAGCGGAGAGGAGTTGGCGCACCTCCGGTCTTACATTGACAGACTGACCTCTCCGGGAGCAATGGATCAGCCCTGGCTATGCTGGGCGCCGGATGTTTCTGCGGGGAAGGCGGCGGCTTATCATGAGGCTGAAAAATTGACTGGTCTCGCCGGAGCCGGCTACGCTCTTTTTGCCAATCAGTTTTTAAGTTCCGGCCGTTGGAAACGAACAGCGGTGGGTGGATTTGGAAGGGGCGGCCAGGGTGAACCCGTCACGGTGACATGGAGCATTGTTCCGGATGGGACCTCGACCCCGGGGATCGAGGGACAGGAAAATACCTCGTCCAATTTTCGTTCATGGATGGCAGGGATTTACGGAGGAAGCACTGGTGGCCCGGCTCAAGATCAACCGTGGTTCGAGATTTTCGAGGAGGCCTTTCAAGCGATGGCCGAAACCTGCGGAGTGACTTTGCAATATGAAGCGGACGACGATGGTTCGGGGCTAAGCTCGTTTATGCTTGGGGCGGTGGGCGTGCGCGGGGATATTCGCATTGCGGCCAGGGCTCTGGATGGGGATAGCGGGACTTTGGCGATCACGTTCTCTCCCGATCACGGTGATATGGTTTTTGATTCGAGCGACGGAACTTTTGATCTCACTTTCAGTTCCTCGATTCGACTTTTCAATACGATTGCCCACGAACTGGGGCATGGCTTGGGCTTGGCTCATGTCTGTCCGATCAACCGGACAAAGCTTCTTGAACCTATTTTGACGACGAGTTTTCGCGGGCCTCGATTTGATGAACACCAATCGCTGCAACGGCTATACGGAGACCGACTCGAATGGCATGGAGGATTCAACGACAATGATTCTGCGGCAGAGGCGACCACATTGGAGCTTCCATTGCTTGAAACCCAGTCCTTCACCCGACTGAGTATCGATGACAATGCTGACATTGATTATTATCGATTTGAGGTTGAGGGTGGTCTGAGACTCACTGCGAGTGTTGTGCCAGGAGAAGGAAGCTATCTGGAGGGAGCCGAGACGAGCAGCGGGTGCTCATCGGGCACGACTTTTAATTCGGAAACGATCCACGATCTCTCACTTGAGGTTCTTGATCAAACCGGGGTGAATGTTTTGGCGTCAGCGACCGCCGGAGGTGAAGGTGATGAGGAAAGGATCGATCTTTTTGAATTTCCCGATGACGGGGTCTATTATCTGAGAGTCAATGGGGAGACTTCGAACGCTACCCAGATCTATGACCTGACCGTGAGGTTGCATGACCGTGTTCCTGGTCCGCGACTAGTGGCTGGTGATGCGGTTGTGGTCGCCGAGTCCGGTTCCATTAAAAACCGTCGTTTGGATCCGAACGAGACGGTTCGGGTTTCGATTCCGATCGAGAATGTTGGGACGTTGCCGACTGGGGATTTGGTTTTAAATATCAAAGGAACCAGCAATGTGACCGTTTTTTCGAAGAGCCTGCCCGACGGAATTCAAGCCAATTCAATGGGTTCACTGGAACTGGTTTTTGGGGCAGTCGGGGGGTGCGGAGACGTCGCTAATTTTTTGATCGAGATTGCTGATGAGTCAGGAAGTTTGTTGGCTTTCGAGCAAGAATTCAGTTTAGGGGACCGTCAGGTGCTGATGCCGTTGGATGAGGGATTTGACGGTTCGAGTGACCTTCCTTCCGCCTGGACTTCGGAAGAAATCGGCGGAGGACTTGCCTGGGATGCTGTTTCCTCGCGTTCGGTTTCCTCGATTCGGTCCGCTTTCACTGGTGGAGTTGGGAGCGTTTCCTCTGCCTCGCTCATTTCGCCATCGTTTGTTCTGGCTCGGAGCGGAGGGACCCTGAGCTTCGATCACTTTTATCGAACAGAGGTTGGCTATGACGGTGCGGTGCTGGAGATTTCGAGGGATGGCGGGTCGTGGACGGACTTGATTGAGGATCCCATGGCCACGGTTTCGGGAGGCTACGATGGCCTTATCAATTCGAGATTTGACTCTCCCATTGCCGGTCGGATGGCTTGGTCTGCGAGGCTGTCGGCATTCCGGACGACTACGGTTGGGCTTCCAGCGGAATGGGCCGGCGAGACTCTTCAATTCCGTTGGCGATTGGCTCATGACCGGTCGTCGTTCAGCGAAGGGTGGTGGTTGGATAATGTCAACGTCACCATGGTGAGTGAAGAGTGCGAGGTTCATCGCCCTGCCCTTGAATTGTCTCTGGCGGGCGGGGGGCTTGATGAGAATTTCCCTGCGGAGACAGCGGTAGTTCTAGTCTCAAGCGAGCTGCCCCTGGTGTCTTCCGTGACCGTCGTTTTGAGTGCGACAGGCTCCGCTTCAAGTGAGGATTTCCAAGGGAATCTCGAAGTCCTTTTGCCGGCAGGGCGGAGCCAGGTCGAGGTGTCATTGAGTGTTCGGAGTGATGACCTCAGCGAAGGTGAGGAAGCCCTCGTTTTAACCATTCCAAATGATGAAGCCGGATTTGCTGCGGGTGCCGACCCCGGCGAGACAATCGTGATCAGGGATCGAACAGGAATGAGTGAATGGTTGGCGGGTTATTTTTCCGTGGAGGTCGATTTAACCGGAGACAGCGACGGGGACGGGTTGAGTGAAGTGGCGGAGTATCTTTTGGGGACCGACCCGACGGATAGGAATTCGCATAAGAACCTGTCGGTCACGAGACAAGGGCTGGATTTCCTTTTGCCATTGGGAGTTCTTCCCCGGCGACCTGATGCGGTCATCGGCATGGAGTTTTCGACTGATTTGCGGGATTGGGTTGAGGGGGAACTGGAAGCCAGCGAAGAGGGACTTCTTGTCAAATCTCTGGATGGAAAAAGGTATTTCCGGTTGACCTTCTTGGTGCTCCGATAGAGTTACGACTTCCTTTCTCTGGCTTTTTTGGCAAGACAGCGGCCACATGACAGCCGCTGAACTCGCACAATCTGCCGAAACGGATCCAGAACCGCCCGCAGATCTCTCGTTTGCACAACAGGCGCTATGGTTGGCCAAGGCCGGACGTTGGGATGATTCGCATGATCTTTGCCAGGATGTTCCTGATCCCCACGGGGCTTGGATTCATGCCTACTTGCATCGCGAGGAAGGTGATTTGGGAAATGCTTCCTATTGGTATCACCGGGCCAAAAAAGAAATACCGCCGCCGGGGGTGACTCTGGCGGAAGAGTGGGGACAAATTGCAGCGGCTTTATCCTAAATTACGTTCTGATGGCAAAAGCAGGAAAAAATGTTCGTCGGGCGGCTGTTTCAGCATTGCGGGCCTGGGCCAAGGGCCATGCCTATGCCGATTCACTGATCGAGCGACACGCGGAGAGGAATCATCTTTCTTCACAGGATAGGGCTTTGTTTAAAGCCATTTTAATGGGAGTGCTGCGAAACCGGAGTCTGCTCGATCATTGGATAGGTCTCTTTCGAAGAGGGAAGTTGGATCCGGAAACGCGTGATGTTCTGAGGGTCGGATTTTTTCAGCTTTTGATTCTGCGAATCCCGGATCATGCCGCCATTTATGAAACGGTGGAATGTGCGCGAAAGCCGGTTCAGGGATTGATCAACGCGGTGCTGAGAAAAGCCGCGCACTGTCGGATGAGGCTTTTACGTGAACTTCCTGATATTGAACTCGCAACCCAGTTTTCCCATCCCCACTGGCTTTGGAAGCGGTGGAAAAATCTTTTCGGCAAGGATCAGGCCGTCGTGCTGATGGACTGGAACAATCAACCGGCGGAAACATTCTATCGTGCCAATCTTTTGAACCCGCCTCCCGAGGGGGCGCCCGAGCCATCGAATGCCCAGGAGGCTGCCGATAGCGGCCATTACTATATCACTGACCCGTCAACCGCCCACGCACCCGGGTTGCTTGCGCCAAAGCCGGGGGAGGTGATCCTGGACGCTTGCGCTGCCCCGGGCGGCAAGGCGATTCACCTTGCCGGACTCATGGAAAATCAGGGGAGATTGATCTGCACTGATTCAAATGAGAAGAGGCTTTCCCGACTTCGGGAGAATCTGGAACGATGCGGGGTGGAAATTGCAGAGGTGTCGCAACATGATTGGACGCAGCCCGCCCCATCCGTCTGGGAGAATTATTTTGATGCAATCCTTCTCGACGTTCCGTGTTCCAATACCGGGGTGCTTCGTCGGCGGGTCGATGCGCGTTGGCGATTGCAAAAAGTTGATATTGAAAAGTTGGTGGTGCTTCAAAATGAAATCCTCCGGGAAGCAGCACGATGCGTAAAGCCCGGGGGAAGGCTGGTCTATTCGACTTGTTCGATCGATCCCGAGGAGAATATCGAGCTTGTCACCCGGTTCGCTGAAAAGACTCCCGGATTCAGATTGGGTAAGTGGGAGCAACTATTGCCCTTTAAAGATCAAACAGACGGGGCCTTTGCTGCCGTTTTACATCGCGAGGACGTCTCTTGACCCGGCGGAAGAATCGGCGATACTATTAAAAACCAAATCAATCCATGAAGGCCTTATTTCTTTTTCTTCCCCTGGGGTGTCTCCTGACCTCCTGCACCCCGACGTTTTCAGGCGGCAGAGGCAGCAGCGGATATCTCACTGCGTTTCGATCAGCCACCCCTGCCGGTAAGAACGAACCTCTTGCCCATGAGCGCGGATATTGGGACGGTGATGCCGTGGAAGGTCCTGCGTCCATCAAAATCGTGCGTGATGAGCAGAAGGCCTACTTTTATAAAGGAGATCAGATCGTAGGAATGACGCCAATCTCAACAGGTAAATCGACTCATTCGACTCCCGCCGGAACCTTTAAGGTGACGCAGAAAAACAAGGACCATAAGTCGTCGCTTTATGGTGTCATCCGTGATCAGGCGACCGGACAAATTGTGAACAAAGATGCCGATACGCGGAAGCATCGGGCGGGGCCGGGGCAGGTTTTCGAGAATGCCCCCATGCCATACTTTATGCGCTTCAATGGAGGCATTGGAATGCACATTGGTCACTTGCCCGGCTATGCCGCCTCCCATGGATGCGTGCGAATGCCCAAGGAAATGGCCGTTAAATTTTTTGAAAATGCCAAAGAGGGAACTCCTGTGATTGTAAAATGAATACCTCACTCGTTCTCACCATTCTTGGCCCCGACCGGACGGGATTGGTGGGTGCTGTCGCCGATGCGGTCGCCGGTCATGGCGGAAGCTGGCAGGAAAGCCGGATGGCAAGGTTGGCGGGGCAGTTTGCCGGAATTCTTCGCGTGGAATGTCCGACTGCAAATCGGGAAGCCCTTGAAAAAGATCTCACATCCCTGGGCGAGCGGGGCCTGACCGTCACGGTCGCTCATGATGTTTCTCCAGCCGGGGGGGGAGGAGAGACCCTGGTCATCGATATCACCGGTCATGATGAACCGGGAATCGTAAAGCGGATCGCTTCAACCCTGGCCGGGCTCGGAGTGAACGTTGAGGAACTGGAAACTTCATTGGAGTCCGCACCGATGGCCGGGCACTTGCTCTTCTGCACACGGGGCAAGGTGCGTTTGCCCGATAATCTCAATCCCGCAGAGTTGATCGAAGCTCTGGAAAAGGTTGGGGCTGATCTTACTGTTGACGTTCAATAGGCGTGCGAATTGATATCCTGACTCTTTTTCCGGGGATTGCCTTGGCTCCTCTCGGTGAAAGCATGATGAAGCGCGCTCAAATTGCGGGCCTTGTTGAAGTTGCGGCCCATGATTTACGGAATTGGGCAACCGGGAAACATCGTAAGACCGACGATTATCTCTGCGGAGGAGGACAAGGAATGTTGCTGAAACCCGAGCCGATTTTTGCGGCAATCGGGGAACTTCAAACTCCCGAATCAAAGGTTATTTTACTGACGCCCCAGGGGAAGGTCTTCAAGCAAGCGATGGCCAGTCAGCTCTCGGAAGAGAGCCACATCATATTTCTTTGCGGGCATTATGAAGGGGTGGATCAGCGGGTGATCGACGAACTGGTCGATCTCGAGCTTTCGATCGGTGATTATGTTCTGACCAATGGCGCGATTGCGGCCGCAGTTGTGACTGATGCCATTGTGCGATTGTTACCCGGAGCTCTTGGCGATGCCCGCTCGGCGGTTGATGAATCGTTCTCCGATCCGAATCTTTTGGAGGCCCCGGCTTATACCAAGCCGATCGAGTTCCGTGGACTCAAGGTCCCGGATGTGCTGCTTTCAGGACATCATGCCAAGATCGAGGAATGGAAAGCCGAACAGGCACTGCGCAAGACCCGGGCGAATCGGCCAGACCTTCTCGGAGAGTGAAATCTATCTGGGGATTGCGGTTTCCAACCTGGTGCGAATTCGGAAGAAGAGCTTTTCCAACGGAGCATCCAGTTGGGTGGTGTAGCTCATCGAAGTGGGCGATCTTGCCGAGATGTTTTTGAGGAGAGTCCAAGCTTGAAGGTCATGGCTATATTCGACGAGGTGGCTGACGTCGTCGGCGAGAGGATTGATCGGGAATGTCAAAGTGGCCTGACCTCCGGACACGCTCACGCTCATGGGATTCGTATTTGGAAGAGAATCAGAGGTCCCGAAAAAGTGTTCGAGAAGAGCATTAATCCCATCCGAGTCAACGTCGTCATTTGGTAACCCAGCGAGTGATTCGGTTGGGTCGCCCATGCCTGGTGATCCGCCTGCGGCGTTGCTGGAACGCCAATTTGTGGCAATACCAAGGCCGCGGGGGTCGAGTGGATTAATCTCCGCATTGTCTGTGGTGTGCGAAAGGACGACGGAAAAACCGTTTCCGTCAGATGCCGTCGGCCAGGGAA
Source organism: uncultured Verrucomicrobiales bacterium (assembly GCA_937916505.1). Classification (GTDB taxonomy): domain Bacteria; phylum Verrucomicrobiota; class Verrucomicrobiia; order Verrucomicrobiales; family Akkermansiaceae; genus SW10. The sequence continues at coordinate 14,668 of CALFSW010000509.1, forward strand.
GATCATCATCGAAATCGAATTCATGAATGGCGAGGGTTCCAAGAGCGAGTTTCAGAATCTCTCCTCCATTGCTCAGACTGTCGTCATCATACTGGCCGTCGGCGATAGGAAGTCCGCCTCCGTATTTGGCTTCGAAGGCCGCTTGATTTTTAACCACGAGAATGTAGGACCCGGCAGCGAGAGTGGTGCCGGAGGTGAAATCGAAGTCGATTCCTTTTGTGAAGCGCACGTTGGTTAAGTCTAGCGCGACAGAGCCTTGATTGAAGAGTTCGAGGAATTCGGTCGTATCGTCTCCATCGGGATTATACATGATCTCGCTGATCATCAGGTTCTGTTGAAGCTGGTCGATATCAGGCGGGGTGGTCTGAAATTCGAGCGCTGCAGACCAGTGGCTCCAGCGACCGCTATTGTCTTTGTGACGGACGCGCGCGCGGTAAGTTCGATCAGGTTTCACTGCAGAGGCTGGCGGTGCTGTGCTGGCGGCGAAGGGGGAAATCTCACCGCTGGTCCAATTTTCTTCAATCTCGTAAACATTTGCTTGGCCAGGGCTGGCGTCGATTTCACCGATGCGCCATTGCATGGCCGCGAAAGTGCTGTTGCCTTGTGGGTCGGAGAACGTTGAGCTTTCGAAGCTGAGACCGCTGGTGGGAAACCCCGCGTCCCCGGTATACGTGATGGTTGGGGTGTTGGGAATTGCGGTGTCGTTGGCATCGCGTTTGAGGAATTCGTATCCGTAGCCATCTTGCTTGCCATTGCCCGGAGTCCAGTTGCCGCCCTGGAAAGTGTCGGTGACGTAGTTGATGAGGTATTCCATCGAGCCCTCGTGGTCGGAGGAGCCGAGGGTTCGGGTGTAGGTGCCACCTCTTCGCGAGTCGACGAATGGCGAGTAGAACCAGTTGCCCTTGTGGTTGCCCTGTCCGGAATGGCTGTTGGGATTTCCCCTTGTCCGCGTGTTGTAGTTCCACATGTATTCATCCACGTCCGACCAGGTCAGTGCCTGGCCGGTGGGATTGACAATCTGGGCGTATTCATCGATCAGCTGGGCCATCTGCCCCCCTTCTATCGCGCTATCGGTGCAGAGCAGGTCGAACATTTCGCGGGCACGGTTCCGATATTCAATCGCAAGCGTCGCGATGTTGAGGCAGGATTTCTGTTGGATCGTTCCGCTCCAATGGGTCTCGGCGATGAACATCATGTCGAGGTCCCAGGGCATGACCGTCCAGCCAGCTGTTGGGTCGTGAAAGAAGTAATGGTTGAAACCTTCGCGGACATCGACGTTACCAGTGATGCGGTTGCCTGCGCGGAAGGTGTAGTAGGAAAAGAGGTTCATGTTTGCTCTCCAGTAGGCCTCGCTTTGTGTGCTGCCGGACGAAGCTCTGAAGGTATTCCAGTCAGAGTTGTCTGCTGACTGGCTTCTCGCCTGGTGCTTTTTATCTCCGCCGCTGCCTTCGATTTTGTAGACGTTGCCATCAGGGAGGTTGCGATTGTCGAGGAAGGCTCCGTCGGGGTGTTCGACGGCGAGGTAAAGCCCCCAGAGATCGGAGTTATACTGGTTGCTGCTTGATTCGGGGGTGGCGTCGATCACCCGGAAATGGACGTAGTGCGTGCGCGGGCTGGGAATGCCTGCAAGTTCAAAGAGGCGGTAGGAGGTGGCCTCTTCGACCCCGGCCATGCCGCGGTGGACGGGTGCCCACGGGGAGGCGCAGGCGTCGAAATTTAAAGTATCCCAGGTGCTCGCATACTTGTTTCCCCAGTTGTCACGGGCTTCAAAATCGCGCGCAGGATTGAAGTGGAATCTCCATTTGTTCTTTCCGCTCTGGTAGGTGGAAGCTTCGCCGCGGTTTTCGAACTCGACGTGGTCGTAGACTTTCCCATCGTAGACTAACGCGCCTTGCATGTGGACGCCATCAGAGCCGCTCGAGTACTGACTGTTGGTGACGTCGGTGGCATTGGCGATGAGGTGATAGGTGGGAATGTCTTCGAGCACCTCCGGGGAGAAGGTTGCGACCGGGGAGCTGCCGGGGTTGCTTGCTCCGGTCCAGGCCGGGACGCCATTGTAGACGAAGTAGGCGAAGTTGGGCTGTTCGTCATCATCGAAGGGAACCTTTACGCCTGCTCCAACAGTGTCGTTGGTGGCGATGCGGTAGCGAACAAGGTGGCGATGATCCTGGGCTGGAATGTCCGCAGTATAGATTGAGCCTCCGTTCGCAGCGGTCATTTCAAGATCAATCCAGCCGGTTTCGTAAGCGGCATCGGAACGACGAATATAGGATCCGGGGGCGACGACCTGATAACTGAGGGTGACGTTATCGACTCCGTCCGCGTCTGTGATTTTGGCGCTGATTGTCACGGGAGCCGAAGAAGTCGGCTCAACCGGGTTGTGATTCACCTGCCGGATATTTGGTGGCGGGGAGTTGGTTGAGGAATTATTTGCTTTTCCCGGGGTGGGCGGCGAAGGGGCGTTGAAGGGTTCGGGCGTTTCCAGGGCGGCGTCGATGAGAAGGTCGCTACTTCCGATCGTGGCGTTGAAGAGTTGAATGGCAATGAGGTTCTCGCCGGTTTGCAGGATTCCTGAGGTTCCGCCTATGGTGAATTCCTCATACCCGTTTTGCTCGTGATTTCCGACCGACAAGGCGTCTCCTCCGGCGTTGGCGGGATCATTCCCCTGATAATCGATAATGCCCGGGTCGACGGACGGGCTGCGGAAGATTTCCGTTCCGTTTAGCCAAACGATGACGCCATCGTCATAGAGAAGTTTAAGGAGAGCCGAAGAGGGAGGAGATCCTGCGACGGTGAACTTCTTACGAAGGAAGACCGAGGCATAGTTGCTTTGAGCATCGGCGAGTTCGGTTTCGACGAGTGCTTCGTTTCGACCGATGGGAGCGGTTCCGTTTTCCCACGATGCGTCTTCGATAAAGTTGGATTCGGTCCAGGCGTGGATGGGAGAAGACGCTTCGCTGGTTCCTTTTCGATAGTTCCACTCAGAGCCTTCGAGCGCAAAAACTTGTTTGGCTCCGTTGAAACCGATTCCCGAGCTTCGCCAGGAGCTGCCCAGATCGTTGTCGAGATTTGGGTTGATGAGTTCCATTGAACTTCCTTCTCCTTTGGCCCGCGACGGCCAGGGAAATCCCACCCCATAATTGACGCGGTCGATCTCAGCTCCGGAGGCATCGAGAAGTTGTAGAAGTTCGCCCTCGCTGTTGAGTCCGCCCGCGTATGGGCCGAGGGCGGGAACAGAGAATTCGCTGGTGAGCGTCGCCGGGTCTTCGGCAATGACCAGATATCCACCTGATTCGATGGTGGTGCCTGCAGGGAGGGTGAATGCAACGGCTCCCTCAAGCTCCCATCCACTGAGGTCGGCAGTGACCGGGTCGGGATTGTGAATTTCAACAAACTCGTTGAGGACAGTGTTGTCTTCGTTGTTGTAGTGGATTTCGTTGATGACCGGAGCGGCTTGCAACGTTGGTAGGATCGAAAGGACTCCAAGGATAGAGCATCTGTGCATGGGGCAAAGTAACCTTTGGAAAGCGGGGACGGAATCCTGGAATTTGATTAATCGGTCCGATTGTATGACAGGCGTCCTTCGGTTTCAGGAAGTGAGCATCGCTTGAAGCGTTTCTTCATCAATGACGGGGACCCCGAGGGATTCGGCTTTCGTTTGTTTGGAACCGCCACCTTCGCCGGAGAGAAGGAAGCCGGTTTTGGAGGAGACGGAGCCACTGACCTTTCCGCCGTTGGCCTCGATGAGTTTTTTGAACTCGGAGCGCGGCGCGGAAAGGGCGCCGGTGATGACAAAGGTTTTTCCGACGAGCGGAAGGCCTTCCGTTGCGGCATCGGGGTCGGGGCCAAAGTTATCGGATTTTGGATCGATACCAAGTTCCGCGAGCTTTGTGAGCACTGTTTGGCCGGCTTCGGACTGGAAGAAGGAACGAAGATTTTGGGCGGCGACAGGTCCGAGATTGTCGTCGATCTTATATTGCTGAAGGCGCGGGTGGTTTTCCTTCTTTCGTTTGGATTTTTGCAATTCCTCGAAATCCGGGAGGTCGGCGAGATCGGAGACGATGGGGGAACCGGGAAGGTCGGTGAGCTTTTCGTGGAGGCGGGAAAGTTCTCGTGCGGAGGATTCGCCGATCTGGGAAATGCCCATGGCGAAAAGCCAGCGGTTGAGGGGCATTTCGGTTCGGGCGTTGTTGAGGGAATTGATCAGGGTGGTGGCGCGCTTTTCGCCAAAACGACGCTCTTTTGAGGTGGTGAGGCCGTCGGATGACTTGGCGGGGTCGAGGAGGAGATTTGCGAGGTCCTCGAGGGTGAGGGTGAAGAGGTCGAGGGGGGATGAGGAGAGTTTTGATTCGACGAGTTTGATGGCGACGGATTCGCCCAGACCATCGAGATCGAGAGCCTTGCGACTGGCGAAGTGAGTGATGCTGTTGACGGCTTGAGCGGGGCATTCAAAGTTCACGCAGCGCCAGGCAACGAAGCCCTCGGCTTTTTCAATGGGGCCGTGACAGGACGGGCACTGGTGGTTGAGGACAGTGGGCAAGTGATAGGGGCGGGCGTCGGTCGGGCGTTTTGAGAGAACGACTTGAACGACCGAAGGGATGATCTCTCCGGCTTTTTCGACAAGGATGGTATCGCCAATGCGGACGTCCTTGCGTTCGATTTCCTCCTGATTGTGGAGGGTGGCGCGGGAGACGGTGGTTCCCGAGACGAAGACAGGTTCGAGCTCGGCGACCGGGGTGAGGACGCCGGTACGGCCGACCTGGATGGTGATTTGTTTGAGGAGGGTTTCCTTTTGCTCGGGCGGGTATTTGAAGGCCGCGACCCAGCGGGGGGCGCGGGAAGTGAAGCCGAGGGTTTCGCGTTGGCCGAAGTCCAGGACCTTGATGACGGCCCCATCGGTGCCATGGCCGAGGTCGTGACGTTTGACATCGAGTTCGCGAATCGCGGCGAGGACTTTGTCGAGGGTTTCGACATGCCAGATGGGGGCGTTGCGCGGGATTTGGAATTGGGAGAGGAGTTGGCGAAAGTCGTCCTCGGTCTGCAAGTTGGTGTCTTCGTGAGCACCAAGTCCGTGGGCGAGGAAGGCGAGGGGGCGGGCGGCGACGACCTTGGGGTCGAGGGATTTTAAAGTTCCCGCAGTGGCGTTACGAGGGTTGGCGAAAGTGTCGAGACCGTCTTCGTCGCGTTTTTCGTTGAGTTTGGCAAAGCCCTCCGAGGGCATGAAAATCTCACCGCGGACTTCGAGAAGCGGGGGGGCGTTTTCGAGAGTGAGAGGGAGGTTTCGAATGGTGCGGACGTTTTGGGAAATATCGTCGCCCCGGGTGCCGTCTCCCCGGGTGAGGGCGTAGTCGAGGGCGCCGTCGCGATAGACGAGGGAACAGGCCACGCCGTCGATCTTTGGTTCCACGGTGAGTGGGATGGTCTCGAGTCCGAGTCCTTTTTGGAGGCGCTTGAAGAACTCGGCCACTTCTTCTTCCGCGAAAAGGTCGTCGATGGAAAGCATCGGAAGAAGATGCGGGCGTTGCGCGAAGGCATCGAGCGGTGCGCCACCGACACGAAGGGTGGGTGAATTGGGATCGTGAAGCTCGGGGTGGGCTTTTTCGAGGTCCTCGAGTTCCCGAAAAAGGCGGTCGTATTCGGAGTCCGGGATCTCGGGCTTCGCGTCCTGGTAATACAGTTGGTTATGCCGTGTGAGTTGCTCACGGAGTTCGGCGATGCGTTTGTCGAAGAGCACAGGGCTTTTCTAAAGACGACAGGAGCGAGCTGGGAGAAAAAAAGAACCTAAGCTTCCTTCTCTTCGATCTGGATACGCGGGAAGACGGGTTTTGGTTTCCCGGTTTGGTGGCCTGCTTCGAGGAGACCCCATTTGAGATCGTTGAGGGAAAGTTCGGCGAGTGATTCCTTTTTTAGCTGGCCGAGAATTTTGTCGGCAGCGTTGGGGAGCACCGGACGAAGGAGGAGGGCAAGATGAGCACAGGACTCGGCAGTGTGGGAGAGGACTTCGCCGACACGGGGGAGTTTGCTTTCGTCTTTCTTCATTTCCCACGGCTTATGGCGTTCGAGGTAGCCATTGCAATGGGTGACATGGTCGTTGATGGCCTGGAGGGCCTCCGATACCTCGCAATTGTCCATGGCGGCACGATAGGCGGCGGTGGATTTGGCGAGCGAGGCACGCAGGGCAATATCCTCCGCATCATCGGTGTCGGTGGCACTGATGGTGGAGTTGCAAAAGCCCTTGGTCATGTTGATCGACCGGTTGAGGAGGTTGCCGAGGTCATTGGCGAGCTCGGTGTTGAAGAGCATGACGAGGCGTTCGATATCGAAATCGCTGTCTTTCCCCGAGCGAATGTCGCGGCAGAGGTAGTAGCGGAGGGTCTCGGGACCAAATTTGTCGGCGAGTTCGTCGGGGTCGACAATGTTGCCAAGGGATTTTGACATTTTATCGCCGCGGATGTTCCAGAAGCCGTGGACGAGGAGAGTGGGCATGTCGGAACCCTCGAACCCCATCGCGTGAAGCATGCAGGGCCAGTAAATGGCGTGGGCGGGGACGAGGATGTCCTTGCCGATGATCTGGAGATCAGCGGGCCACAAGGAGTCGAACTCCGGGAGTTCAGAGTCCTCGGGCTTACGATATCCGGCGAAAGAGATGTAGTTGATCAAGGCATCGAACCAGACGTAAGTGACGAAGTCCGGATCGAAAGGGAGGGGAATGCCCCAGGACATGCGTTCTTTGGGACGGGAGATGCAGAGGTCGGTCTCACCGGCGCGCTCGATGGCATTGAGGACCTCGGCCTTGCGGAATTCAGGGATGATTTTGAGGTCATCGGATTCGACGGTGCTCTTGAGCCACCCGGCGTGTTCGGAAAGTTTGAAATACCAGTTCTCTTCTTCCCGCTCTTCGACTTCTCCCCATTCGGGGCCGAACTCACCCGCTTCGTTACGATCGCGGTCGGTGAGGAATTGTTCCTGGCGGACGGAATAGTGAGCGGCGAAGGTTTTCTTATAGAGCTGGCCCTTTTTTTCGAGTCCGGTGAGGATGCTTTGAACGCAGATCTTGTGGCGTTCGTCCGTGGTCTCGGCCCAGCCATCATAGTGGACGCCGAGTTTATCCCAGAGCCTGATGAAGCCCTTGGTGTTGCGCTTGGTGAGGGTGGCAACATTAACGCCTTCCGCTTCGGCCGTTTTCACCATCTTCTGGCCATGCTGATCGACGCCGGTGAGGAAATACGCCTCTTCGCCCTTGAATCGCTGGTAGCGGGTCAGGACGTCGGCGAGGACTTTTTCGTAGGCGTGCCCGATGTGGGGTTTGCCATTTGGGTAGTCGATTGCGGTGGTGACAAAAAACATTGGGAAAAACGGTGAATGATTAAGACTTACCAAGGTTGGTGACTTTTCCTCCCATGGAGAGGATGCGGGCATTTCCCTTGGCGTGCTCGGCTTCGGCGATTTGACCGTCGCGGACATACATTTGGGAGAGCCCGGTCCATGCGAGAAGGTCGTCGGGTTCCAGAAGAGTGGCTTTGATGCCGCAGCCGATGGCTTCCTTGACTTGTTCGAGCTTGAGGAGAGTCATGCCGAGGGCCTGCCATCCGTCGAAGAAATCGTCGTCGAAGGCAACGGCCTTGCGATAGGCTATTTCAGCTTTTTCCAGTTCCCCGAGAGCAAGGTGGCTGTTGCCCTCGTCAAAGGCCTCGTCGCGGGATTGAGTGTCGGCCATTGGAGATTTATTGTTCAGCGATCTTTGGAGGAACGACTTCGCTCTCAGCGTAGCGATCGTTGAGCCAGTTTTCAAAGGCGATGAGACGGGTGACGTCGGAGAGCCCTTTGAAACTGTCCTCGAGACCTGTGAGATAGGCGTCATCTTTAATGACCTCGCGTTTATCAACAAAAATGATGAGGGCACTGGTCGCACCTTCTTCGGAAGGAGTGAATTCGAGAGTGGCGACTTCACCAGGATTGGTGAATTTGGCAGCGTCAAATGCAGGCGGGTTTGGGAAGCGTTGGCCCCGGAATGATCCGGTTTCTTTCAAGGCATCGAGTTTGACGACCTCTTGTTTTTCTTCTTTCGCTGCTTCTTCGAAGGTCTTGCCGGCCTTGATGGCAGCGGTGAGCTTTTCGTGAAGAGCCTTGGCATCTGCAATCATTTGCTCGCGGGCGAGCTTCTTTTTGACATCAATCGAGACCTTGGTTCGTGCTTTTTCAAAGCTGAGAGGAATGGCCTCCTCCACGTCGTCAAGGCGTCCGATGAACCAACCATCGGAAGTCTGGTGAGGATCGCTCAGCTTCTCATCAGGATCTCCGACAGAAGGGAGCAGGAAGATGGAATCCGAAAGTTTTCCGATGTTGCTGTTTTGGATGATCACGCCGAGTTCCTTGGGAGGATCGGTTTTGGAAAATGATCCGGTTTTCACAACATTGAGTCCGTGTTTCGCCGCTAGCTTTTCGAAGTCCCGGCCGAGATTGTCAGCCAATTCCTGGAAGAATTCATTCACTCTTGGGATTTCTGCTTCAACAGCCTGCTTCATCTCGGCTCCGTTGAGTTGTTCTTTTGCAGTTTTTGGTGGAGCGGGAACAGGCTGGATTGCCGTCGTATTCGGTTTTCCCGGGGTGACTGTAACGGGGCCTGCGCCGGTTCCAATGTTTGGTGTCACGATGAGAGGGGGTTCGGCTGTTTCCGGCTCAGCTGTCACTGGCTTGGGAGCCACCGGTGATGGGGCTGGTGTTTCCGGGGTGGGAACGGGAACGGGAGCTGGTGCAGGGTCACCGGGTTGGCCGGGATCACCCTGGGAACCTTCTTCGGAAGGCGGAGTGGTTTCGGCTGGCTTGGGAGAGACCGCATCCGAAGTTTCGGCTGGCTTGGGAGTTTCAACGGTTTCCGGCTTGTTGGCCTCATTGGCCTCATTGGCCTCATTGGCCTTTTTGGCTTCTTCTTCGGCTTTCTTACGAGCTTCCTCCTGCTTCTTTTTTACCGCTTCGGCAGCATCTTTGGTGGCCTTTTTTTGCTGATTGACCTTCTCAAGGGTCGTTTTCCAATCGGGCTCAACGAAAACATAGGAAATGCTGCGGAGCTCGTCCGAGTTATAGCTCTCCTTGTTGGCTTCGTGGTGTTCTTTGAGTTGTTCTTCGGTGGGAGTGATTTTTCCCTCGTAGGTGGCCGCTTCAAGAATGACCTGCTGGGCGGTGATGACCTGCTTTTCGGTATTATAGAGGGCGCGGACGGTTTCCATTTCCGGGGAAATACCTCCGCCAACAATCTTGGAGAGGTTTTGGGCGGTGAGAAGATCGCGGATGTAGTCGTTGAAGCCACGGGTGCCACCAAAGGCGCTGGCCTTGTTCTTGATGAAGTCCGAGTAGGCTTCCTGATCGTAGTTGCCTTCGGGGTCGGCAAAGAGAACGTTTTCGACGAAGCTTTCGACTTCGTCGTTGCTGGGAGTGACTCCGTATTCAAGTCCGGCCTTTTGAGTGTTCAGGCGATTTGTGATGAATTTGTCGGGAGAACTGCCGGCCTGAAGAAATTGAGACATTTGGGCGACAATTGAACCCGGCATCAGATTGGGGAAATCAATCACCGAATCTCCCAAATAATGGCTGGAGAGAATTCGGGTCTCGCGAGAGAGGAAGTGGGCATTGGGAAGAGCCCGGGGAAGGTCGAGGACGGCCATGTGCCGATCATACTCTTTTTTGGAAATTGACTCGCCGGCGACTTCCATCACGGGCTTGCTGCCGAAGGAGTTGCGAACACCATCGCCGAGGAAGACAAGTCCTATGAATAGGAGGACGAGAACGACGATCATTAGACCAGTATACTTACGGATATTTTCAATCATGGCTGAAGAATGAATGTGACAAAAGAAGGCTTTTGTCCAAGAGGCAGAGAGTTAAGGAGGAATGAGGCCAGGGGGCAAGTCTGATGGCGGGAATTCCGCACATCTTTGCAGGATTAAAATGGCGGTACGTGAAAACACCACAGGGGATCCGAAGATCCCCTGTGGCTGAGTCAATCAACCTCAAAAACTAAAACGGTGTTTGAAGCTGACAACTGCTGTTCACCCTTACATGAAAACTGCGACTAAGTTGCGGTTTTCATTGTGGGTAGACTCCCGACTTTGGAATTCGTTCAAAGAAAAAGTAATTTTTTCTCAGGAAAATAAAAAAAGCTGATTTTGAGTGGGTTAGGATGTTTTTTGGGCTGAATTTCGTGAAACGTGAGAATAAAAATTTCGTTTTTTTGCTGCTGAGGTAGTCTTTTGTGCATGATTTCGAAGGTGATTTGGTCAATTTTGAGTGCAGGGATGGTTTGCGGGGGAGCTTGGGCGGATGGCGGGGGGAAGATGGAGGGGAAACCCAACCGCCTGGCAAAAGAGAAGTCTCCCTATCTTCTGCAGCATGCCTTCAACCCGGTTGATTGGTATCCCTGGGGTAAGGAGGCCTTTGAAAAGGCCAAGAAGGAGAACAAACTCATTCTTCTAAGTGTGGGGTATTCCACCTGCCATTGGTGTCACGTGATGGAGCGTGAGTCTTTTGAGAACAAAGAGGTGGCGGCCTTCTTGAACGAGCATTTTGTCTCGATCAAATTGGATCGGGAGGAGAGGCCGGATGTCGATCAGGTCTACATGACGGCTTTTCAGGCCATGTCGCAGCAGAATGGGGGGTGGCCTCTCAATATGTTTCTCACTCCGGAACTAAAGCCATTGACTGGCGGGACTTACTTCCCTCCGGAAGATCGAAATGGGCAGCCGGGGTTTCCGACCGTGCTGAAGCAAATTCAGGGTGTGTGGAGCGAGAATCGGGAGCAGGTGATGGCTCAATCGACGGAAATGCACAAACGAATGGAGGAATACTTCGGGGGTCTGCATGAAGAGGAAGCGAATTCGGGGGAGTTAAGTCGTGGTTTGGTGGATCAAGGGGTCCAGAGGGCTTTGGCGCAGGTCGATCCGGCTTGGGGAGGACTGGGGATGGAAATGAAGTTTCCACAGGTCAGTGTTTTTCGTCTTCTTTTGCAGTCCGAAGACAAAAAGGCAAGGGAAGCGATCTTGACGACTTGTCGAAAGATGATGAATGGAGGCATCCATGATCAGGTGATGGGCGGATTTCATCGCTATGCGGTCGATCGGGAATGGTTGGTTCCGCACTTTGAGAAGATGCTTTATGATCAGGCACAGTTGCTTGAGCTCTATCTCGATGCGTGGAAGCTCTCGGGTGATGATTCGTTTCGAAAGGTTGCAGCCGGAATTGCCGACTATGTTTTACGTGATTTGACCCATCCGGATGGTGGGTTTTACTGCGCCCAGGATGCTCAAAGCGAGGGCAAGGAGGGAAAGTGCTTCTGCTGGACCGTGAGCGAGTTGGGAGAAGTGCTGACTGCGGATGAGATGAAGGTGGTTCGTGAAATTTTAGGAGTGACGGATGGCGGGAACTTTATCGATCACAGCGATCCCGATCCTCTGAAAAATCAAAACATCCTCCATTTTCAAAAACCGCGTGAGAGTCTCTCTACCGAAGAAGAGAAGGCGGTGGGTGGGATCCTGAAGAAGTTGGCAAGTGTGCGGAGCAAGCGGGTGCCTCCGGCGACTGATGATAAGATTTTGGCCTCGTGGAATGGCTTGATGATTGGGGCAATGGCGCGGGCCGGTCGGGTGATGAACCAGCCTAAATATCTCAAGGCGGCCAGCAAGGCTCACGGATTTGTCAAAGCGAAGCTTTGGGATGAAAAGGCCGGGCGGCTCTATCATCGTTGGCGTGCGGGCGAGCGTGATGAAACCGTGCAGGCCGAGAGCTACCTTCTGTTTCTTGCCGGAACTCGAAAACTTTACGAAGCCACGCTCGAGAAAGAGCATTTGAAGTTGGCGGTGAAGTTGGCGGAGGGTGCCAGAAAACTTTTCTATGATGAAAAAAACGGTGGTTTTTTTCAAGGAGAGAAGCGGGCTGATTTGGTGCTTCGACTGAAAGGGCAATTTGACAGCGCGATTCCGACGGAAAGTTCGGTGGCAGCTCGTGAATTTGCGATTCTGTCTGAGATCACCGGCCGGGCAGACTTCAAGAAAGTGTCTGAGACGACGCTCCGATCCTATCTTGGCCTTATTAGGGAGTCGCCAGCGGGGATGGGCGAAATGTTGATGAGTTTAAAATTCCACCTTGAGAAGCCAGGGCGACTGGTGATCGCCGGGGAGAAGGGGGTGAGCGCGATGTTGACGGCAGCGGCAAGGGACTTTGATCCTCATCGTCTCGTTTTGGGAACCGATGGTCCGGTCAGTGAGTTTACGGCAGGATTGACGTCAATTGATGGGAAGGCGACGGCTTACTATTGCGTGGGCCAAACCTGCCAGCTCCCCGTGAACGATCCCGTCAAGCTATCGGCTTTGTTGGTCAAGATGCGCGAAGAGTCAAAATGACGAGTTCGGGTGCGCATGCGAAGCGCACCCTGAATCCCACTGTCCCGAGGCCCCGTCCGACAAAGAGCTGGGAGTCTCCTTTTTTGAAGTGGCCGTAGATGAATTTTCGACCGAACTTCACTTTGACGGGTGAGTAGTCGATGACCGGAACGCGGCATTGCCCGCCGTGCGTGTGTCCCGAGAGTTGGAGGTCGAGCTTCTGGGAAAGATGAAGTTCGTCGAAGGGATCGGGCTCGTGAACAAGTGAGATGACCGGGTCATTTTTTCGGTGTCCTTTCCAGGCTTTCCCGGGATCGGGGCGTCCGCCCCAGATCGAGTCGAGCCCGTTGATGAAAATATTTTCTCCCTTCACGTGCAGGTTGGTTCCGGCATTTTGAAGGTAGGTCATTCCAGCTCCTTCGATTTCGTTGCGGAGCTGGAGGGTGCTGCAATGCCAGCGGTCGTGGTTTCCCGGGCTGGCAATGACTCCGTGTGGGGCGGAGATTCCTTTGAGTTTGCGACAGAGTTCGGGGAGGGAGGAGGGATTTTTTACGACGAAGTCTCCGGTGACCGCAATGAGATCGGGGTTTTCCCTGGCCAGGGCCTTGAGAAGTTTGGCGATCAATTTGTCATCGGAACCGGGCCGGTAGTGAATGTCGGTGAGTTGAGCGATGCGGAAACCATCGAGGGCTTTTGGCCAACGGGGAAGAGTGAGTTCCTTTCGCGTGACCGAGAGGAGATTGGGCTCGATGCCAGCAGCCCATATCCCGGAGGGAATTCCGGTTCCAAGGATCCCGATGGCTGAACGCCGGGTGATTCGTTTGAGGTTGATTTTTTTTCGCTGGCTGGACATGGAAGAATAGGGGATTCATCATAGAACGAGTGAGCGAGTCCCGATTGTCTATTCCAGAATATGCGATGGCTTTGGCCGGGGTCGCGAGCCTTCGATCCGAGGATCCTTTTCGGAAAGTGGGGGCTGCCGCATTGGATTGGGACAACAGGGTGATTGCGACGGCCTACAATGGATTGGCGCCAGGTTTCGAGGCTCCCAAGGGATTTTGGGATGACCGGGGTGGAAGGCAGAAATTTATGCTCCATGCGGAGGTCAACCTATGCAGCTTGTTCAAGCGTGGCGAAGCCAAGCTGGTGGCAACCACTACGATGCCGTGCACCCCGTGCATGCAGACGCTCTGTGCCTACGGCATCAAGGAAATTTACTACCGGGACGTCTACAAGGAGTCTGATGCTCCGGCGATCGCCAAGATCTACGGGATCAAACTGGAGCAGGTGGGAAATTTTCCCGTCTAGGGGTTATTGGCCGTTGCCGCCGGTCGGTGAATTGACTTCGACCTCAAGGTCGCCGCCGTAGAAGCTCTTGATATAGCCGAACTCAATCAAGGTGTCCTGCCAGGGCGCGATCGTGTTTTGATTACGGAAGATCCGGCCAGCGCGGGACAGCCAGACCTCGGCTTCGGCACCCCGGTCCGCAAAGTAGTCCATGGCAGCATTTCCATAGTAAAAGAGCGGGGAGTCATCGAGGAAGTCGGTTTTAGCCAGAATCGCTTTGGCTCCTTCAACGTCATCGGTTTTCAGCATGCAAAGAAGTTTTTTGAACTTGATCAAAGGAAGCATGGTCCCGAGGTTTTTGTCCTTTTCAGCTTCTTTGGCAAGCTCGCCGAGCTGTTTCAGGGACTCTGCCCAGTTTTCAGTGACAAATTCGATCTCGGCGAGATTGAAGCGGACGTTGAAGTTTCCCGGGTTGGCGGTGAGGGCTTTGGCGAAGGCGAGCCGCGCCTTCTCGAAGCTACGGAACTCGACGTAGCAAGCGCCCTCGAGATTGAGGCTGGCGGGGTTTTTGTCGTAGATTTCGTGAAGGTCATGAATCTCGTCAAGACATTCAAAGATTCTCTTCTGTTTGAAAAGGGTGTCGGCACGGAAGTAGTGCTCAAAGTATTTTTGGCTCTTCTCCTTGGAAAGGTTGTCGAGATCGATGGCAAATTGCGGTTTCTCAGCTTTCCGTGTGACGTCATCAGATGGGGCGGGAGCATCCCCCGATGGGGCGGTTTCGCCTCCGGTTGGCACCGGGGCTTCTTTGGCAGGTTCAGGGACACTCTGGCCGGGAGCCAGAAGGGTTAAAGCGAAGAGGGGTGCGAAGAGGTTTCTCATGGGAAAAGAGGTCTTGATGTGTGGACGTTAGTGAATTGTGACTCTGTAGGCAAGTCAGCGAATCCGGGAATAGAGATCTTTTTCGGAAATATAGGATTTTACGGATGATGGGAGCCAATTGGGCGGATGCCCCTTCGCCAAATCTTCACGAATTTTTGAGGCGGAGGCGGGATGGTTCCCTTCGATAAAGTGGGCTTCATAGCCCTCGCGGGATTCCGGTTGTTTCCCCCTGCCTACGACGATGAATTCAACCTCCTTCGCCAGTTTTTCAATGTCTTTCCAGCGGGGAAGTGATTCCCACTGATCGTAACCGATCAGGAGAAAACGACGGGAATTGGCGGGAAATTTGTCCCGAAAATGGGCCACGGTTTCCGAAGTATAAGATGGGGGAGGCTTTTTTAATTCGTAGTCCTCCACCATGGCCCATGGAGAATCCGAGGTGGCAAGTTTGAGCATATGGAGACGGTCGTCATCACTGGCACCGGGAGCTTCGGTTTTGTGCGGGGATCTTCGACAGGGGATAAAGAGAACATGATTGAGGCTGAGGGCCTCGACGGCCTTTCCTGCAACATCCAGATGCCCTTCGTGAATGGGGTCAAAAGTCCCACCGAAAAAGGCGATATGACGGGAGTCGGCCATCAGCGGGTGGGACATCAGTCGGCCGAAGTCCGTTCAATATTGATCTCACCGAGGAGACCGGTTTGACGGGCTTTGAACTGATTCATCTTCATAAGTTCAAGCAGGGCAAGAAAAATGACGATGACTTCGACCTTTGAGGTTGCCTTCTCAAAGAGATTCTGCAGGGACATCGATTGCCCGGGGGCGATCTCATTCATGAGATATTCGATCTTGTCACTGACGGTGAAGCGGTCGTCAACGATATCCCCGAAGTCTCTGGCCTCGTCGAAGCGCTTGAGGACATTTTGAAAAGCCCGGATGAGATCAAAGATGGAGGCCTCGGCAAGCGGAACAGGCTCCTCGTCAACAGGCTTGTTTTCCTTGAGCGGAACGTTCGCGAAGATTTGTTCTTGTTCGACTTCACGGCGATGAAGGAATCCAGCCGCGTCTTTGAACTTTTTGTATTCGATGAGTTGCCGGATCAGCTCCCAGCGGGGGTCATCTTCTTCGGCGTCCTCCTCGGGAGGTTGTTCTCGCTTCGGGAGAAGGGTGCGACTCTTGATATACATCAAATTAGCAGCCATGGAAATGAACTCGGAGGCGAGGTCAATATTGAGGAGCTTAAAAGTTTCGATGTAATCGAGATACTGGGTGGTGACCCTCTCGAGCGAAATGTCGTAAATATCCACCTCGTCTTTTTTGATGAGATACAAGAGCAAGTCGAGGGGGCCTTCGAAAATTTCCAGGCTGACCTTGTAATCGGCGGATTCCACGGTGGGAGGCATATCGGGAACGGTTGGCTCGTGCGAGGGAAATACTGTTCCCGGAGATGATTATTTGGGATGGCATATATCGCGGAGTGAGACTAGCATCCCGTCTGTGCAACATCCAGTCGATCAACAACGCCTGAGTCATTATCAAAACCGAATTTCCGATTGGATTGGGAATCAGGGCATCTTGTTCCAAATGCGGTATGCCAAGACGATTGGATCCCGGTCGTTGTTTAAGAACATTGGGAGTCTGATGGTGAGACTTCTCATCGTATTGGCTGTGGTCGCGGGATTGGGATATTTGCTTTTGAAGCGGCATTTTTCGAGCGAAGGATATCAGGAAAAAATTACGGAGCTGGTGGCTGAGTCCGTCGGAGCCGGGGAAATCGAGATGAAGGGATTTTCGAGACAGCAGGGGAGCGGCGGCTATCGGGATTTGGAGATAACGGGGGGGGAGAGCAGCTTCTTTTCCAATGCAAAATTTGACGGACTCAGCGCTCCATTTTCCTTTCTGGCCGGGGTGACGGAAGATTGGACTCCGGATACACTGAAAATCGAAAGTGCGAATGTGAGCTTAAAGGCAGGAGGCACGGAAGAAGAAATGTCGGCAGCCTTCTCCCGTGTTCTTGAGAGTTTGGGTGGGAAAGGGCTCACCCTGATCCGAATTGAAGATTTAAGCTGCGATTGGGGATACTCCAAGCTGACTTTTGGCCGGATCGAGAATACCGATTTTAGGGCGATTCTGGAAAATGGCAGGTGGAAGGTTACCTTTCAGGGAGGGCGATTCCGGCAAAATTGGTTGGCTGACTTCACCATAGAAGAAGCCAGCTTGTTTGTGGATGAAAACGGGATCGAGGTGGAATCGCTTTCACTCCTCCTTGAGGCAGGCCGTTTGAATCTGTCCGGCAAGGTGAGCGGCCCGATCGAAATGCCGGAGTTCGATCTGAAGGGGGACTTCAGCAACCTGCCTCTTGAAAAGCTGATCAAGGTTGATGGCGTGGATACCCGGGATTATCTCGAAGGGAGGATTTCCGGAAACCTCGCGATCCGTGGATCTACGAATCGTCGTATTAAGATCTCGGGAGAGGCTTCGTTGCAAGAGGAGGATCTCATCACAATTCGTGAACGGTGGCCCCTTTTGAAGGCGATTTCGATCATTGATAACGAGCGTAGTTATCGCCGGATTAATTTCACGGAAGGGTCGTTTGGTTTTTCTTCGGAAGGAGGGGGCGTGGAGGTCCGGGATATCAAGCTTCTTGCAAAGGATACGGCAAGACTGGAGGGGGGCTTTTCAACCAAGTTGCCCACCCAGCAAGAGGCCGCAGACAGATTGGGAATTATTCTGACCGACAAATTTTCTGACGCGCTTACCGATACATCTGCTGCACAAAAAATGGAGGATGACCGCTTTAGTCTCACGGAGGCTGCGGGAGGAGGGCGCCGGGTTGATGATATTGATCTTGAGAATACCCTCACCAAAGATCTTTCCGAAGCTGATAGAAAACAGCTGAGTGCGAAAGCGCTGGAGGGACTTCGATTGAAGGAGGAGATGAAAATCCACCGAATCAACGGGCAGCTGAAGCTCGCCGTCCCGAAATCGGCATTCCGGGATAACAAAAATCTCTCGATTCTTTACCCTGTCGATTCCAATGGCTGGCGTTGGATCTCGATGGAATTAGATACGATCTTTACCGAAATTAGTCAGGTGGCCAATGACAGGATACTTGACCAGGGTCGGAGCCGTAATCTCGAGGAGTTGAGGGGGAATTAGCCCTCCGCTAGAATGTGAGTTCTGAAGCGATTTGTCTGGTAGCACTACTTTTGTTCAGTGTGTAGAGGTGGAGGCCGGAGACACCTCCATCGATCAGTTCCTGACATTGGGCGGTGGCATATTCGATGCCGGCCTGTCGAATTGCCTCCGCTTGCGTGCCGGCTTCGGCAAGAGTTTTAAGGAGAGTGGCAGGGAAGCGGCTTCCGGCGGCGAGGTCGGCCATTCGCTTCATTCCCGACAGCGTGGTAATCGGCATGATCCCGGCAACGATTGGAAGATCAATACCTGTGATGAGGCAACGCTCCCGGTAATCAAAAAAGTCATGATTGTCGAAGAAGAGCTGGGTGCAAATGTAGTCGGCGCCTGCATCGACCTTTGCCTTGAAGTGATCCATTTCGATGAGCCGATTCTGGGTGGCGGGATGTCCTTCGGGGAATCCCGCGACTCCGATTTCGAAGGGATGGGCGTGTTTTTTGATGAAATTGACGAGGTCGCTGGCGTAGCGGAAGCGATCTTGGCTCCGGTCATAGTTTGGTTGGTCTCGTGGGGGATCCCCCCGAAGGGCAAGGATGGTGCCAACATTGTCCTCCGCGTAGCCATCCAGGATCTCGGTCATTTCGCCCTCGGTGTGTCCGATACATGTCAAATGCGGGATTGTAGGGACACACGTTTCAGAGATGATGCGTTGGACCACCTCCCGGGTCCTTTCCTGGGTTGTGCCTCCCGCCCCATAGGTGACGCTGACAAAGGCAGGGTCAAGCTTCCCCAGTTCATGAACCGTATCTAAAAGTTCTTCGGACCCCTTGTCATTCTTGGGTGGGAAAAATTCAAATGAGAGAGTCGGGCGTTCGAGACGCAATGATGAGAGAATAGCCATCGGGGGCGAAGTTTAAGTCTTTCGAAAGAGCAGTCTACGGAAAACCGGTGATTTTTATGCAACCTTGGCTTGGTTTAATGGTTAAATCGGCCAACGACATAAGTTCTGATGAAGCATTTCCTGACTATTTTTTCTTTATGGGCACTTTTGTCATCAGCCTGTGCTCAACCTGTCCCTTCCGGAAAACGTGGGAAAGAAAAACGACATGGCCCTCCAAAGCCTGGTGAATTTCTCAAGGCCTTCGATCTCGATCATGATGGGAAGGTGTCGAAGGTGGAGTTCGACTCGGGCGAACGGACGTCAAGATTGGCGCCGGAAGCCCGCGGAAAGCTTTTCGCTCGATTGGACAAGGATCAGGATGGATTTATCACGCCAAAGGAATTGGCTTCTCCCGATCGCGATCATTCCATGTCAAAAGCCGATCTCAACAAGGATGGCCGTATCAGCAAGGAGGAATTTTCCAAACATCCTCCATTTGAAAAAATCCCGGTTGAGCGTCGGGATAAAATGTTCAAGCGATTCGATCATAACTCTGATGGATTTATCGATCGTAAAGACGGCCGCCACGGAGCGGGGAGAATGGGGCCTCGAGGCGAGAAATATCCTCGATTGAGACTTAATGATCTGGACTTGGACAAAAGCGGAGCGCTTTCGTGGGAGGAGTTTCGAAAGTCGCCGTCACTGCAGAATCTTTCCAAAGAAGAACGTCGTAAGGCGTTTCAAAAGTTTGATGCCAACAAAGATGATGAACTTTCCTCAAAGGAGCTCAGATCACCTTTTGAAAGAGGGCCCGGAAAAGGCCCCAGGAAGCCGGCTTCTAAAAAATAACCTCAAACCAAAATCCTCCGTAGGCGATGTCACTGGGATTTTCGTCGTGCAGTTGGAAGCTGGTTCCAATGAAGGGGGTGAAGGAAACTTGGTCCGATAAGGCGTAGGTAAAGGCGACGCGGGTGTAGAAGTCATTCAAGCCGTCTCGATCAAAGTAGTCGGAAACGTAGCTGAGCCCTCCCTTAACGGTGACAAAGGATTTGTCGGAAATGATGCGGCTCCATTCGAGTTCGCTTTCAAGGTAGATGCCGTTTTCACCGAAGTCGAAATTGAGTGCATTTCGCCAACGCCAGTCATCGTTGATCGTGTAGGCACTGGAAAAGCCGAGGTCCAGCCCGCTCTCGAGAATGCTGTCATCGCGATCCCGATAAGTGAGTGATGATCCAACCGTCAGCTTTTTCGAAAAAGAGTGACTGAGTTCCAGGTAGCCGGTCGTCTCGGAAAAATCGCCGTTACTTTCGGCCAAATGGGAAAGGCCAAGGTGCACCGAGGTGTTATCGGACAAAGTAATCTCAGCTTCCAACTGAAAATCGAGTGAGCTTTTGGCCAATTCGAACCCCCGGTGAACGTAGTCAGTCCGGATCCCGGTCACCGCTTCGATTCCGAGAGGGATTGCGGTATCAACCTCGGCCTGAAGTAGAGCCGGGGAGGCGGCAAAAAAAACCCCGCCAAGTCCTGCCAACATTTTCATGGCGGGACTGTGCGGGATTGCTTGAATGGGGTCAAACTTTACTCGGCCTTTGGCTTTTCGACGTAGGTCGATTTGATCCGAAGGTCGCGCAGGGCGGTCGCGGTTGCGGTGCCCGGGCTGGAGGTCATGATTTCGGCTCCCTTGTTGTTTTTCGGGAAGGCGATGACTTCGCGGATGGAGTCTTCCTTGCAAGCCAACATGACGACCCGGTCGAGGCCGAGGGCGATCCCGCCGTGAGGAGGAGCGCCGAATTTGAAGGCTTCGAGAATGTGGGCAAACTCGGTGTTCGCTTCTTCGTCGCTAATGCCGAGAGCCTTGAACATGGAGCTTTGGAGCTCGGCTTCGTGGATCCGAATTGACCCTCCGCCAAGTTCGTGACCGTTCAGGACGACGTCATAAGCCTGTGCGCGGAGCCCATCGAGGTCTCCACTGCGCAGTTTGTCTTCGTCTTCTTTGAGAGGACGGGTGAAGGGGTGGTGGACGGCAACATAGCGGCCTTCCTCATCGTCAAAGGCAAGGAGGGGGAATTCGGTGACCCAGAGGAAATCGAGGTCGTCATTTCCTTCGAGTAGTTTTTGCAAAGAGGCCACTTCCAGGCGGATGCGGCCGAGGACATCACAAGCGGGCTCCCACTGGTCGGCGGCGAAAAGAACAAGGTCGCCGGGTTCGATGTTGAGCTTGGTGCGAAGGGCTTCGATTTCGGCATCGGTCATGCGCTTGACGAAAGGTGAGCGCCAGGTTGAGCGATCGGTGTCGCGGGCCTGGATGTAAGCGAGGCCTTTGGCTCCGGCCTCCTGGGCAAGCTTGGTGAGCTTGTCGATTTGGCCGACGGAGATGCCCGCAAAGCCTTTGGCGTTAATCGCTTTCACCACGCCGCCGTTGGCGACGGTGCCGGAGAAGACACGGAATTCGCAGTCCTTGAGGTCTTCGGTGAGGTCAACCATCTCCATCCCGATACGACGCTCGGGCTTGTCGGAACCGAATTTGTTCATGGCGTCGTGCCAAGTGAGGCGCTCGAACGGAATCGGGACTTTGACGCCACGTGCTTCTTCGAACATCGAAGAAAGCATGCCTTCGACGAGGCCGATGATGTCGTCTTGATCGACAAAGGAAGCCTCGATATCGATTTGTGAAAACTCCGGCTGACGATCGGCGCGCAGGTCTTCGTCGCGGAAGCAGCGGGCGACCTGGAAATATTTTTCGACACCAGCGACCATGAGCATCTGCTTGTATTGCTGGGGTGCCTGGGGAAGAGCATAGAATTTTCCGGGGTTGATGCGGCTTGGCACGAGGAAGTCACGAGCACCTTCCGGAGTGGCCTTGGAAAGGATGGGCGTCTCTACTTCGATGAAGCCATCGTCCGAAAGGTAGTCACGGGCGGCTTTCGTGATGAGGTGGCGCTGGCGGAGGTTATTCGTAAGACGCGGGCGGCGAAGGTCAAGGTAACGGTGCTTCAGGCGGAGGTCTTCGTTGGAAAGCTCCTTGTCGAGCTGGAAGGGCAGGACCTCGGCTTTATTGACGATGGTGAGTTTTGACGCGACGACTTCGACTTCCCCGGTTTCGAGGTTTTCGTTTTTGGTGTCGATGTCGTCGGTTTTGAGCCGCTCTTCCACTTTTCCCGTGACTTGAACGACGTCTTCGGAGCGGAGCTTATGAGAGGCTTCGGCGGCCTCCGGGGAGACTTCGGCACGGAAGACGCACTGGGTGATTCCTTCGCGATCGCGAAGGTCGATAAAGATCACGCCTCCTTGGTCGCGGACGCTATTCACCCACCCGATGAGGGTGACGGTTTCTCCGATGTGTCCGGGGCGGATTTCGTTGCAGTGGTGTGTTCTCATTTCTTCAGATGTTGGGAGATGGTTTCGGCGATAGTGTCATCGGCGGTCAATTTGACCTCCTCGCGGGTGGCGAGGGTTTTGAGGGAGACCCCGGGGAATTCGTTTCCGATGACGAGAGCGAGGGGTGCCCTGGCTTGTTCGGCGGCCTTGAATTGTTTGTTAAATTTTGCGGCGGTCAGGGAATACGAAACCGCGATCCCGGCGGAGCGAAGTTGGGTTGCGAGACCAAGGGCATTTGCTTGCTGTTCCGGGTCGGCGAGGATCAAAAAGACGTCGCAGGCACTTTCGGCGTCGAGGGCGGCCTTCATCTTTTCGAGGGCATGGGGAGTCTCCTCGATCAGGTTGCGGATGACAACATCGCCAATCGCGAATCCCACCGCAGGGAGGTCGATTTTTCCATCGGAGAGAGCGAAGACGAGTGTGTCGTAGCGACCACCTCCGGCAACGGCACGTTTTTTCTTTTTGGCGTCGAAGACTTCAAAGACCACGCCGGTGTAGTAGGCGAGGCCGCGGACGATGGAGAGATCAACCTCGACATCATCACACATGCCTCGTGCCTCGAGGTTGGCGAGGACGGCATTGAGGTCATCGCTCAGTTCGGACGGGCTCTTGATGGCGGTTTCGACCTCTGCGAGAGAGAGGCCAAGCTTTTCAAGCTTGGGTCCGCACTTTCCTTCTTTGTCCCGTTCGAGTTTATCGACGATGGTGAGGAGTTCTTCCGCTTGCTCTTCGGTGAGGTCTTTGGCGGCCGCAAATTCCTGCCAGTAGCGGCGGTCGGAGAGGCGGATGACGAAATCGCCTTGCTTGAATCCGAGCTCACGCATGAGCTCGATGGTGAGAGCGATGAGCTCGGCATCGGCAGCAGGGTCGGCCTCTCCGATGAGGTCGACGTTGAATTGGTAGAACTCGCGGGTGCGTCCGGCCTGAGGCGCTTCGTAACGGAAGCATTGGCCGATTTCGAACCAGCGCATGGGCTTTTGGTAAGCGCGTTGGCTGTTGATGAGGACGCGGCCAAGAGAGGCGGTGACTTCGGGGCGGAGGGTGACATCGCGTCCGCCCTGGTCCTCGAAGCGGAAGAGCTGGGTTCCCAGTTCTCCACCCGTTTTCTTTAGGTAAAGCTCGGTGCCTTCCACGATGGGGGTTTCATATTCCACGAAGCCATAGCGCCGGGCCACTTCGCGGAAGTTCCGGAAGAGGTAGTTGCGCACCGCGCAGTCTTCGGGACGGAAATCGCGAAAACCGGGGAGGGTCTGAAATGCACCTTGGGCCATGAATTAATGGGTTGAAACCGCAGTTTTCACGCGGGCGCGCGAGGATAGGGAGCGATTCCCCGATGTCGAGGCGGATTGTTGGAGCTACGGGGGACTTTTAAGATTTCGTTACTGCCATCTGTCCCCCGGGTGGTTGTAATTGGACTGTGATCAGGATTCGGGGAGCGCGGCAGCACAATCTCAAGGGGATCGATGTCGATCTGCCCCGGGGAAAGATGATTGTGGTGACGGGGGTGAGTGGCAGTGGGAAGTCGAGTCTGGCATTTCACACCCTTTATGCCGAAGGGCAGCGGCGGTATGTCGAGTCCCTTTCGGTTTATGCACGGCAGTTTTTGGACCAACTGGAGAAACCGGAGGTGGATGCGATTGAGGGGCTGAGTCCGGCGATCGCGATCGAGCAACGGTCGGGCTCGGGGAATCCGCGATCGACGATTGCGACGGTGACGGAGATTCATGATTATCTGAGGATTTTGTATGCGGCGGCGGGGATACCGCATGATCCGGTGACGGGAGAGCTGCTGAAGCGGATGACGACGGGGGATATTGTCATGAGTTTGTGTGCGAGATCGACGGGGACCCGCTTGATTTTGCTGGCTCCGTTGATGGCGGAAGGAGATGCGACCGGAATGATCGCGGATTTGCAGAGGCAGGGGTTTGTGCGGATCAGGATCGGAGGAGAAATCTACGAGCTGGAGGAGGCTGCGGAGCATTGGCCGGAGAATGGGGAGATTGAGATTGTGGTGGATCGTTTGGTGGTGAAGGAGGGGCTGGAGTCCCGGTTGGCGGATAGTGTGGAAATTGCGTTGAGGATTTGCGGGATGGAGGTGCGGGCCCTGGCGCAAGAGAAGGGGGCGAAGAAATGGGAGGAGGTTTCGTTTGCGACCAGTTTTCGGAATCCCGGGACCGGGTTCGAGCTGGCGGCGTTGACGCCGAGGCACTTTTCATTCAACTCACATCTGGGGGCCTGCGAGGCGTGTCATGGACTGGGGACCGAGGTTTTTTGCGATCCCTTTTTGGTGGTGCCGGATCGGAGCAAGTCAATCGGAGAAGGGGCGGTGGCTGTTTGGACCAAGGGTTCCAGGAAAAAGAAGGGGTGGAACCAGCTGCATATTGAGGCCTTGGCGAAGCACTTCGGAGTGAATCCGGATCAACGGTTTGATGAGTTGTCGAAGGAATTTCGGAAGGCGCTGTTTTTCGGGACAGGAAGTACGAAGATTGACGTAAAGTGGGAAAAGGACGGACGGGTGGTGCCTTGGCAGAAGGAGTTTGAAGGGGTGTGCCGCCAGGTGGAGCGGCATTATCTGGAGACGGAGAGTGAGAGTGTGAAGCGGAGTATGGGGCGCTTTATGACATCGCGTCGATGCAAGGCCTGTGAAGGGAAGAGATTGAAACCGGAGTATTTGGCGGTGACTTTGACCGGAGAAGGAGGGGAGAGAGGGATCGATGATTTCTGTGGGAGTTCGATTGAGGGGGCTCGTGAGTGGTTGGGGGGGATTGATCTTTCCGGGGAAAAGAAGGTTGCGATGAAGGGGGTGGTTGCGGAGTTGGGAAAGAGGTTGTCATTTTTGAATGAAGTGGGTCTGGGGTATCTGAGTCTGGATCGGGCGAGCGGGACGCTTTCGGGCGGGGAGTTCCAGCGGGTTAGGTTGGCCACGCAACTGGGTGCGGGATTGGCGGGGGTGATTTACGTTTTAGATGAACCGAGCATCGGGCTGCATCCGCTTGATAATGAAAGGCTGATTGGGGCCCTGTTACGACTGAGAGATGCTGGAAATACCGTGGTCGTCGTGGAGCATGATGAAGCGATGGTCCGGGCGGCGGATCTGGTGGTTGAAATTGGTCCGGCGGCAGGGGCCCATGGCGGGGAGCTGGTGGCGCAGGGGACTCCTGATGAAATCACAAAACTGGAAACTGCGACAGGAAAGTGGTTGGGTCGTTCGGGTGAGGGGGTGAATGCGAGGAAGAGAAAAGCGGTCTTTGAACTGAAGATTGTGGGGCCACGTGAGCATAATCTTAAGGGGGAAGATATTGTGATTCCGCTGGGGCAATTGGTCGGAGTGACAGGTCCGAGCGGGAGTGGGAAGTCCACCTTGGTGGATCGGATTTTGCGAAGAGCCTTGGCGCGGAAGTTTCATCGAGCGAAGGAGGAACCGGGAAGACACGAGAGGATTGAGGGCCTCGAGTATCTGGAAAAAGTAGTGGTGGTTGATCAAAGTCCACTGGGCAAGAGTCCGCGGTCGAATCCGGCGACTTATACGGGAGCCTTTGATTTGATCCGTAGTCTATTTTCACAGCTGCCGCTTTCGAGGCAGCGGGGATACAAGGCAGGGCGGTTTAGCTTTAATGTGAAAGGCGGACGCTGTGAAAAGTGTCAGGGCGGGGGAGCCTTGAAGATCGATATGCACTTCTTGCCGGATGTGTGGATCGAATGTGAGGCGTGCCGGGGTCATCGCTATAACCGGGAAACCCTGGATATAAGGTATCGGGGGAAGAGCATTGCCGACGTCCTTGAGATGACGATCGAGGAAGGGCGGGAGTTTTTCGGAGCGGTTCCCAAGCTCAGTGCGATCATGAATGCCCTTTACGATGTGGGGTTGGGATACGTGAAGCTGGGACAAGCCGCGAACACGCTTTCCGGTGGCGAAGCCCAGCGGGTGAAGCTGGCGTGCGAACTTTCGAAATCGACTCCGGGACACACTTTATACCTTCTCGATGAACCAACAACCGGGCTGCATTATCAGGATGTGCAGGTCTTGTTGGAGGTTCTGTTTCGGCTGCGCGATGCCGGGCATTCCCTCGTGGTGGTGGAGCACAATCTGGATGTGATTGCGGTGTGCGACCATCTCATCGACCTGGGGCCGACGGGCGGGGATAAAGGCGGCTACGTGGTGGCGACCGGAACTCCGGCGGAAGTGTTGAAGGTCAAAAAATCTGCGACGGGGCAGGCCTTGAAGGCGATGTCAGACTAGGATTTTTGCCAGCGTTTGATTTGGGCTTTCACGTTTTCGACCGAAGGGGCGCCAGGGTTGGTGCGGGCGGCGAGGGCGGTCTTTAGGTCGAAGACGGCGGAGGCTTCAGCGGTGAAGGCCGGATCGACGAGGGTGAGGTCGAGTTGATCAAGCGGAGTGCCGGAAGTGACCGCCGCAGCGACGGCTTTGCCGACGAGTTCGTGAGCGGAGCGGAAAGGGACGCCTTGTTTGACGAGCCAGTCAGCGAGATCAGTGGCGAGGAGGAGGGGATCGGAAGCGGCGGCCTGGCAGGTGTCTTCGTTGATCTTCATGTCGGAGATCATCTCGCTGTTGACCTTGAGGGCGAGGGTGAGGGTGTCGATGGAGTCGAAGAGGGGTTCCTTGTCTTCCTGCAGGTCGCGATTGTAGGTGAGCGGCAGACCTTTGATCGCGGTGAGGATGGCGGTAAGATTGCCATAGAGACGCCCGGTCTTTCCCCGGGTGAGTTCGCAAACGTCGGGATTCTTTTTCTGCGGCATGAGCGACGAGCCGGTGGTGTGGGCATCGGAGAGAGTGGCGAAGCCGAATTCGCTGGAGCACCAGAGGATGAGGTCTTCCGAGAGTCGGGAAAGATGTGCCCCGATGAGGGCGAAGTCGAAAAGAAGCTCGGCGATGTAGTCCCGGTCCGAGATGGCATCCATCGAGTTTGTGGTGACCGAGTCGAATCCCAATTCACGGGCGATGGCCTCGCGGTCGAGATTGATGGTGGAGCCGGCGAGAGCTCCGGAACCGAGAGGGGAAATGTTGACGCGTTTGCGCGCGTCAACGAGACGGTCCTTGTCCCGTGCCATCATTTCGACATAAGCGAGGAGATGATGGCCAACGGTGACGGGTTGACCGCGTTGGAGGTGGGTGTAGCCGGGGAGGACGGTGCCGGCGTAGCGCTCGGCGCGATTAAGGAGAGCACCCTGGAGGCCCGAGAGGAGGTCAAGGAGGTCATCAATCGCGCTCCGGCAGTATAGGCGGGTGTCGGTCGCAACTTGGTCGTTGCGAGACCGGGCGGTGTGAAGTTTAGCTCCGGCGGCTCCGATTTTTTCGGTGAGAGCGGCCTCAATGTTCATGTGAATGTCCTCACGCTCGATGGAGAACTCAAAGTCTCCGGTTGCGATCTCCTTTTCAATTTCGCGGAGACCAGCCTCGATGCGGAAGAATTCATCTTCGGTCAGGATCCGGGCTTTCACCTGGGCCCGGGCATGAGCGATGGATCCTGCGATGTCGTGAGGATAGAGGCGCCAATCATAAGAAATGGACTCTCCGTATTGCTGAACAAGATCGGCGGTTGCTTTTGAAAATCGGCCCTTCCACATGGGCGCGGAGTCTTGGGGGAGGTTGGCCTGTTTTCAAGCCTTGAGCAGTAAAGAAATGTAATCTTCAATCTCTTCAAGAAGGAGGGTGACTATTTAGGTGAACTTAATATTCTGGATGTGTTATTAATATTTCTTTCACATTCGTCTTTTGTGCAATTGCTGCCGAGGTAAAAAAATCCCGATGGATCGTGTCCATCGGGATGAAAGAGTGAGGGTGGGGACCTTTCTAAAATTCGAGATCGCGCACCGTTGAAGTCAGAATTGCGCGATTGTTTCCGCAGGCAATCTGGATCTCTTCCATAAAGTCGGAGACCTGGGACCCTTCCTTAAGAACGATGCCATAGCGGAGTTCGCTCATCATGCCTGCTTGCACGGATTCGACACTGATCATCTCGGTTGCGTCGGTGAACTTGTCGAAGATGTCGTTGAAAGCTTTCGAAAAATCGACGTCGTTGTTCACGCGGATGCGCAACTGGTGGGAGGCACGCTTTGGCGCGAAGGCGTCCTGACGTGAAATGAACCAAATTGCGAGACCCACCATGATGGTGGTGACGAGAACGATCTCGTATTGACGTGCCCCGACACACATTCCGGTTGCCATGGCAAAGAAAACGAATCCCAAATCCCGTGATTGACCCAGATTACGACGAAAGCGAATCATTGAGAAGGCGGCGAACATGCCAAAAGCCACGGCACTGTTGCCATTCACCACCATGATCAGAATGGTGGTGACCGTTCCGATGATCACACAAGTGTGGACAAAGTCCTGAGAGTAACGGGTTCCCTTGTAAGTGTTCTTATAGAGCAAGCCGATGAACATGTTGAGCACGAAGCTCAAAGCCATGGCGGTGATAACTTCCAACGGTTTGGGAGGGGTTTCTCGAACAGATTCAAGGGCGTTGAATAGGCTGTCGACGGCATTTGCGATAACGGGATCCATAGATTGATAGGTTTCGATGTGGTGGTTGAAATGAAATTAGGCGGCCGGGTCTTCACTGAGCCCCATCTGGGTCCTCAAAACAGGATCGATCACCTTCATTGCGGCACAAAATTTACTAAAGCTTCTCCGCATGAGGCCTTTTTCTCCGCAGTATTCGCGGAACCAGAAGGGAACAGGTCCAATGGATTTGACCTCAAAAATAGATTTGTCGGGAGGAATGATGTAGTGCTCGAATCGTTGATCATCCGCTTCGAGGGAAAGGAGCTCCGAGCGACACATGAGTCGGGTGTCGAAGGTAATGCGCAGTTGGCCGTCGGGGGTCATGAGCGCTTTGCGGTCATATCGCAGCTGGATGGCCGGTCCAAACTTGCGGCGTTCGATCAGATCGAGGAGCTCTTTGATGATCATGCGTTGAGCGCGAGACCAATCACGTTTGACCGTCTTTAAGATTTCGTAGTTTCCGTTGGCGAATTCAACGGCTTCTTCGACGGGAAGGAAGAGGCGCCGTTTTGCACCAAAGCCAAAGTGCTTGTGCTTGATCTCGATAAATCCTGTTGGGGGGATTTTTCCTCCTTCGCAACCGTAGATGCGGACGCGGATTTTACGGCGGCTTGCAAGACTGCGCTCCTTTTCCCAAAAGCACTCGCGGTCCGGAGTTTCAAAATACGCAGTGACAATGGGATAACAGCCATCTTCCGAAGCCAGACTGTCCACTACAAGTCGATCATCGAGATCTTTTTGAATCTGCTCCATCTCGTCGAGCGAGATCAGATACTTGTATTCTGTGCGATTGAGGCTCAAAGCTTGGGATTGTTACGAAAATGTCAAAAAAGAGATGGAACAGTACCTTTCTCTAAGGGGAAGGAGAGGGATCAAAAAGGGAAAATCAGCCGTTGGCCAGCCTAACTTTTCAATCGGTAAACAGATTCGCCATTTTCCTTTAGAATTTGAGCCTGTTCAGCCCCTGAAAGTGGGGAGACAAGATCTTGGACATAGTCCGCCCATTCCTTGTAGGAATCGAGTCTTAAAAGGGCAACGGGCCAATCGGTTCCAAACATGACACGTTTTGCTCCGAAAATTTCCAAAGTCTCCTCAAAGTAGGCCTTGATCGTTTCCGGCTCGATGGGGTCATTGTCCGGGAATTCAGTTGCGAGGCCCGAGAACTTGACCCCAAGAATATTGTCTCTTTTTGCGAGTTCCTTCATTCCGGTGCGCCATTCGGATTCGATCCTGCCGCTTCGGGCCTCCGGCTTGGCAATATGATCGATGACCATCCCCAATTCGGGCTGTCGATCGACTAACTTGATCGTGACCGGAATTTGGCGCTGAAAAAGCAGGAGGTCGTAGAGGAGGTTGTGGCCAGGAAGGAGAGAAAGTCCCCGGTGAAAATCATCGCGCATAAAGTAGTCGTCGGGCTCGTCTTGCAGGACGTGACGGACTCCGACGAATTTTAGGTGGGGAGCCAGAGCTTCCAAATCCTTTTGGACTTCGGATGAGATTAGGGGAACCCATCCCACCACACCACGAATCAATTCCCCCTGATCGGCCATTTTGAGGAGATCATGGGATTCGTCGATGATTTGTCGGGCTTGCACCGCTACAGTGCCCGTCACCCCGGCGGTGGAGGTTGCGGCCTCGAGCTCGGGGAGCAGTTGATTCCGGGCAAGAGGAGTTCCTTCAGGAATCCAACCGTATTCTTCAAGATTATACGCCCAGAGATGGTGGTGTGTATCGAGCATGGGGCGGGAAACTGTCAGAGAGAATCTTTTCCGTCAAATATCCAGTTTTTGAATGGTGCGGCAGTCTTTTTCGAAAGATTCTTCACGATCGGCGATCTTGCTCTAGGGTTTTGTCATGAGTCAAACGATCTCTCCCCAGGATTTCCGCATCGATGGTTCGGAGCGGGTTTCCTTGTCGGACCGACCCAATTCGATGGAAGCGTTGTATGATGGTAAATCGGATTACAAGAAGCAGATGCGTGCTTCACGTGAATCTCTCAATGACCTGCAGGAAATGATGTATGCGCATGACCGTTACAGCCTTCTGTGCATCTTCCAGGCGATGGATGCGGCCGGGAAGGACGGGACAATTCGCAACGTCATGTCAGGGATCAATCCTCATGGGGTCTCCGTTCATGCTTTTAAAAGGCCCAGCGAAGAGGAGATTGATCACGAGTTCCTATGGCGGAGCCAGGATCACCTTCCTCGTCGCGGCCATATTTCCATCTTCAACCGGTCCTACTATGAGGAAGTGCTCGTGGTGAAGGTGCATCCCGAGATTGTGACCAGGTATCAGCGTTTGCCCGAGGAGAATCTCGAGGAGATTTGGAAGGGACGTTATGCTTCGATTCGCGATCATGAGGCCCACCTTGCCCGGAACGGAACACGGGTTCTTAAATTCTTCCTCAATCTCAGTAAGGATGAACAGCGGGATCGCTTTGTCGCTCGAATTGACGAACAGGAAAAGAACTGGAAGTTTAACGA
>CALFSW010000510.1 GCA_937916505.1 uncultured Verrucomicrobiales bacterium
GATCAAGCGAGGGAGGAAATGAGTAAAGAGAGTTCAGAATTAACCGCGAAATAAGCGAAATGGGCGAAAAAAGAGAGGCGTAACGAACGTGTTTGGGACTCTTCACGGCATCGCTTGAAACAACGACTTTATCGCCCTGAATCGTCGCCTCCGCAGAAAAGTACCTGTGGCCATCTGCACTCAGCTGGAAACCCTCCAGTTTGCCGCTGGTGGTTTTGACATCTTCGATCTGAAACGCCTTCTTGATCAAGCCCCCGCCAATGGCCCGGACAATGCTCACCGTGAATTGCGCAAAATACATATCACGGTTATTTCCTTGGCACCTCGATCTCACAATTCGGTAGCGCTTTTCTAAAGGCTTCGACGCCTGCAATAGTAACCATGGTATCACGAACGTTCAGTCGTTTTAAGCTATTTAGCGACTTCAAGTGTTCCAGGTCTGTGTCGGTCAGGGGGTTTTTTTCGATTCGCAACTCGGTCAGCTTCGTGAGTTTCCCAATCTCGGGCGGAAGCGTGCTGAGTTGGTTGCCTTCGAGATACAACCACGTCAGGTTCGCGAGTTGTCCAATCTCAGGCGGGAGCGTGGTGAATTGGTTTCCTCCGAGCCCCAGATAAACCAGCTTCGTGAGTTTCCCAATCTCGGATGGGAGCGTGGTGAATTGTTTGCCATGGAGCGTCAACCCCGTCAGGTTCGTGAGCTGTCCAATCTCGG
This sequence comes from uncultured Verrucomicrobiales bacterium, assembly GCA_937916505.1. Lineage (GTDB taxonomy): Bacteria > Verrucomicrobiota > Verrucomicrobiia > Verrucomicrobiales > Akkermansiaceae > SW10. The sequence continues at coordinate 713 of CALFSW010000510.1, forward strand.
GTGGGAGCGTGGTGAGTTGGTTACCTTCGAGATACAACCACGTCAGGTTCGTGAGCTGTCCAATCTCAAGCGGGAGCGTGGTGAATTGGTTTTCTCCGAGCCCCAGATGCGTCAGCTTCGTGAGTTTCCCAATCTCGGGAGGAAGCGTGGTGAATTGGTTGTCATGGAGGGACAACCCGGTCAGGTTCGTGAGCTGTCCAATCTCGGGCGGGAGCGTCCGAAGTTGGTTGTCCCAAAGACTCAAATCCGTCAGTTTCGTGAGCTGTCCGATCTCGGGGGGGAGCGTCGAGAGTTGGTTGTCCCAGAGCCTCAAATGCGTCAGGTTCGTGAGTTGTCCAATCTCGGGCGGGAGCGTCGAGAGATCGTTCCCATTGACGCTCAACTGCGTTAGCGTTGGGAGTTGCCCAATCTCGGGCGGGATCGTGGTGAGTTGATTTTCTCCGAGGTCCAGATGCTTCAGCTTCGTGAGCTTCGCAATCCCGGGCGGGAACGTGGTGAATTGGTTACGCTTGAGTCCCAGATACGTCAGTTTCGTGAGCTGACAAATCTCGGGCGGGAACGTGGTGAATTGGTTGTCATGGAGGGTCAACCCGGTCAGATTTGTGAGCTGTCCAATCTCAGGCGGGACCGTTCGGAGGCCACTGAGGGTCAGTAATTTATTGCCACGCTCAGCGCATTCGCGCATCTTTTTTAGAGCACGTTTGACTGCGGGATCTTCGGTTTTTTCAGCAGCCTCATCGAGTTTCGCGAGAACGGCTGCCCGGTCATATTCGACTGCCTCATCCTCGGCCTTGCTGAACCCGCGAACCGAAGTCTGAGCAGCGGTTAGGAGGATTGCTGTTAGCAGGGCAGCCGAAAACGGTTTCAATCTCGGAATACGCGGGTGAGTCATGACTGGTTCCTTTGCGATGGATGATGCGGGCCTTAAATTATCGTTTTATGAATGATTCGTCGGCAATGATACTTACCATCAAATCACGCAACTGATAATCGTTATTCTTTGACGCCTCCAAAAGGCGATGAATCATCTCGGAATCAGCGTAATTCATCTTTCTTCCCATCGCATACTCGGAAAGATTTGTGAGGACGTTCCTGGCAATTTTATCTTGGTCCTCCAGCATCATCTTCTTTAAGCCTTCTATCCCCGCGATAGGCCGCCCGTCCCGGTGGACGGTAGAGGCGTCCACCTTCGTCGTGGCTTCAAACTTTCGCGCCGTATTCTCGGTCTTCTTCGTCTTTCCTTCGGCGGTTACTTCGATCGTTGTCTTGGTGACAACAAATTTCTGGTAACTCTCGCGATACCGTCCGAAAACATCAAAGTTTTCCAAGGCCAGGCCAAAGGGATCCATCTTGACGTGACAAGAGGCGCAGCTCGGATTGTTACGATGCTCATTGATACTGTCTTTGATGGTGAATGTTTCCGTAGGTGCTTTCAGGGCTTCTACTTCCTGATTGGCAGGAAGTTCCAATTCCAGCCCATAGATACTTTTAGCCACCCAGGCACCCCGATAGAACGGGTTGGTGAATTCGCCATTCGTGTTCATCATCAGAATACCCGCCTGCGTCAGTAGGCCACCACGCCGGGACTCTTTATCCAGCATGACTTTTCGGAAGGCCCTTTCACGCCGCAACTTTCTGTCACGCTCTTTTTGGTCAGATCCTTTTGTCAATTTCTCTTCTTCAGGGAGATCCAATTTATAAATTTCATTCAACGGCCTGTTGATCACCAAAAAATCAGAATCAATGAAATTGAGAAGGCTTAGATTCTCATTCAAAATCACCTTAAAAAACTCAATACTTTCCCGCCCCATGAAAGGTCTAATATTTGTAAATCCTTTAAATGTATATTTGAGGAGATCACTTTGCGGATTAACGACGTTTATTTTATGAAGCTCGAGCCACTGCTCGGTGAAATCAGTAACAAAACGCTGGGATTTGGGGTCTTCCAGCATCCTTAATGCTTCCGTAGAACGAACGCCTGGATCCTTCAACTTCCCTTCGGAAGCCAACTTGATCAATCGGTCGTCGGGCAGCGTATTCCACAAAAAGTAGGACAACCTGGAGGCAATCGCATAATCATCGAGATTGAGAGAATCACCTTCGTACTTATACAAAAACCTGGGTGAGCAGAGCATCATCGTCAAAGCCGACTGCACGGCATTGAAGACATTCTGATCCGTTTCATACCTCTTTTTGGCGACATTGAAGAATCGCACCAATTCCCCGTCGCTCACCGGTCGGCGGAAGAGTTTAATGGCCAGCTTTCTGATGAATTGTTGATATTGCTTATGGGGGTCGTGGCCCTTCAGGTCTTCATAGTAGGTGTTGTGAAACTCGTTTTTTGGAGGCCAACTGTCATAATAGGGGCCGGTCACGTCAGCCGAAATGAAGTGCAATAACGCTTTTGGCAGTCTGGAGAACGCCTTGTCTACCGGCAGCGGGGGTATCGGCTTGAGTTTACTGAGATCCTTGGGCAATGGATAAAAATAATTGTAACTATAAAGAACAGCATTCTGTCCTGGCTCCAAATAGATCCGCACTTTGTCGCTTAATAAAAAATCCTGGGTGCTGAGTGCTTTTTTACTGAGCTTGGGGTCTATATTGGTTGTGATTCTCAAGCGTTCATTTTCCTTACCCAGGTCAACCTTGAAATATAAATCACGTTCCTTAAGAAAAGCACCGCCAACCGTTGGATCAATAAACGTAAAATGTCCATTGACCTTCACATCGTAATGGCCTGGCACGGTGTCACCATATTTTAATCCAAACCCACGGGATGCATCATTGTAACGATACCCTTCGGTCGTCATACCGTCATTGGTCTGTTCATAGGACGCAACACCATCGCTACCTAATCTGCGCCCTAGACCATTATCATAACTATGATAGGTTGTAGAGGCCTTGGGCATGCCTCCCACGACTTTTTCAGCGATTTCAGAGGCCACTCGGAAATAGCTATCCATCGCAAAGGGTGACATCACAAGCTTATCGCCTTCATTGTCAAAGCCATCTCTGGTGTTGTCGACAGGCAGGTAATTTTTGATTTCCAACGTCGTGAAAAAAGCATCGTTGATCGTGTTCTCATATTCCGCGCGATTCAAACGCGTAAGTACGCCGGGCAACTTTGATTGGATTGCCAGATACTGTTTGGCCAGGAGCTTTTCATAAACCGCCATCTCCTCAGTCGACGGCTTCTTCTTGGCCTTTTCGGGGGGCATTTCATTTTCTGACACCACCCATAACAGCTCATCTAACAAGTCATGATCGTTCCAATCGCTGTCACCAAAGGCTTCAAAATTATGACCGCCCTTGCTTTTTTCATTACCATGACAACTGACACAGTAATTTGTTAAGAAGGTTTTATTGAGGTCGAACGCTGTAGTGTTTTCAGCACCATTCGCAACGGAGACCAAAGCCCACGCCACCAACGCTAGAAATAAAAGTCTCATTTTGCTCGCCTTAGATTTTGGCGCTTCCACTGCTGGTGGCGAAACTATCGATTTCGAGCCCCAGATGCTGCAAGGCTGCGAGGTAGACGTTGTTCCGGTTATCTGTCCCATTAAACTTAATATGTTTACCATGCTCAAATCCACCGCCGGCGACAATCACGGGATTATTCTTCATGCCGTGAGGGCCTTCTTCCTTGTTAATACTCAGAGAACTGGTGACCAAACAAACCGTCTGATCCAGTAAGGTTCCGCCCGCTTTTGTCCGAGTCGACTTGAGCTTCTCCAGGAAACGAGCCGTCTGCATCATATAGCCCTGGTCCGCCTCGATGTTTTTCAAGAAACCTTCTTCAGTCTTAACTTGATGGGAATCCGTATGATGACCAAGCCAATTCCATTCCGAATACACATTGGCCACTCGCGTGACGTCAAATTTGTATGCCAGAAAGAGCAAATCCAAATAAGTTGAACGTTGATTGAAGTGCGGGCACACCAAGATCTTTTCCGAATACTCACTGAGGCCGTCTGTTTTGAACTTCACGTTTCCAGGGAATGGCACCTCTACGTGCTCTTGACTCAACCAGCGCTCCGATCGTTGAATCGACTTTTCAGATTCACGCAAACTGGAAAAGTACTCATCCAATTTGACCCGGTCTGCCTCAGAAACTTTACGCATCATGCTCTTGGCGTCATCTCTACTTGCATCCAGCATCGACTTTTTGAGCGTCAGCAATTCGGACCGTTTTTTCTTATCGACTTTGCCGAAGATGGTTTCGAACAAAATCTGCACGTCTGCGATTGGGGAAACCGGCAATCCACCCTTCCAGGAGATGCCATAGGAATTCCTCTGTTCAACGACCAGATTTCTTATGCGCGTGTCATTGCCAAGGTGAGCCGCCGCGACCTCGTCAACCGAATCTTTAATCAACTGGGGATTTGCGTGGTCAGCATATTCCGCAAAAGCGTACATCGTGCTTTCGTGATTCCCGTAGTTCCTTAAATTCGTACAGAGAGTGAAGTCATCTTTCAATTTTTCCAAGGGCTGAAAAGTAGAAGAGCTCTGATACCCCTTGCCGGTCGACGTCGGGAAGTTGTCGGAACACATGCCATTGCCGATGTTCATACAAAACAAACGATTCGCCTTCACATCATCATCCCCCTCGGCCTCTTGACCAAAGCTTTCCAAAGCAGGAAGCATCAAGAAGCAACCCGCTGACTTCAAAACATCTCGCCGGTTCACAGGAGCGCCCTTTTGTTTTTCACTTCTTCTCATAATTTATCGTTACCAAGGTAGGTTAATTTGGATAGAAAATACTCTATAAACCACTTTCTAAGCTATGATTTGTAAGCGGTATTTAGAAAGGTGTCAATGATTGAATCGCCGGTAGCTTCTGAGTTGCTTTTAAAGATCAATGAACGCCGTGTTCTGGAGTTCGTGCAGCGGAATGGGCCAGTCTCGCGCGCCGTGATTGCCCGGGGCAGCGGGATGAGCGCACCGACGGTTTCGAAGGCGGTCGTCTCTTTGATTCGAAACTCATTTTCCACCCCCACCTCCACCTCATCGCCGCCGACGGACTCTTCACCCCCGACGGCCGCTTCCACTGCATGCCCGCCGAAGATCTCGCTCCCGCCATCGAACTCTTCCGCCACCGCTTCCTCCACGCCCTCCGCGACGCCAAACTCATCAGCCCCTCCAAACTCGCCAACCTCCTTGCCTGGAAACACCCCGGCTTCAATATCCACCACGGCGGGGAACAACCTGTCCCCGCCCACGACAAAGCCGGTCGCAAGCGCCTCGCCGAACCGAAGCGCAGCGGAGAGAGAGCACCCGGAGGGTGGCCCCGCGAGGGGTGAGCGCAGCGAATCAATATTTGCTCCGCCATCCCTTCCCTGGGGGTCGTAGCCTTGGCGAAGACCCCTCCCTCCAAAAGTTCACCTGGAATGCCACCACCAAAACCGTCATCTACCGCTCCAAACGCCATCACACCACCAAGCGCAACTTCGAGATCT